>JBAXOG010000093.1:0-18564 GCA_037133395.1 bacterium
TCCATTGGGTTGATTGGTTACCACAATGGAGATATTGTCGTGTATATCAGACTTCGTCATGCCCAATTTCGAAAAGATCTCGTCATGAGCAAATTGGCGTAATGTCTTACCGGAAACCCTTTCTACGATGATGCCCAACAGGACGTAATTCATATTGCAGTACTTCATCGTGCTGCCGATGGGTGTCTGCGCTGATGCAATCCCGTAGGGGCCTTCCATCATCAGCCCGTCGAGCATGGTTGTGGCATTATTCGTTTGATTGCCCGTGCCTGTGTCGTAAATAGCGCTGATCATGTTGAGCATGTGTTGGATTGTGACGCCGTTGAAATTAGTATGCAATTCTGGAATGTGTAAACGAAGCTCATCGCTGGTTGACAGCAGTCCCTTTTCCTGGCACAAAAGCACGCTCATGGCTGTAAACTGCTTGGAACAGGACGCAAGGTAAAAGGGAGCCTCAATGGAGTTGGTGATGCCTCCGGCAACATCGGACATTCCGTAGGCCCTCTGGAAAACAAGTTCTCCGTCCAGCGCCACACCGACCACTCCTCCGGGTTTGCCGGCATTAGCACCCGTCGCAAAGGTGAACTGGCTGTTCACGGCGTTGCTGATCGTCGCGTCGATCTCTAATGGAGTGGCCGCCCGAGCAGAAGCAAAGAGCAGAACGAAAGATAGGATTGTAAACGTCCCGAGGAGACCTGGCAAAACATGCCTAGTCTTCTTGGGTAAGCCCTTGTGTAATCTTTCAATTTTCATCAAGTACTTACGCCTAAATTGCGCGCATTTTTCTTTTCTCGGCTGGCAACCTAGCCAACAATGAATATATTTTTGCTCTTATTGATGGTTGAAGCAAGTTGAAAATCTTGGTTTCTTCAAGTTTCTCGGACGTGGAACATGGGACATTGGACTTAGGGAAAGGAGAAGTGTCAGTAAGTCTTTCATGCCTCACACTAACGCGTTAACACATTTTCCAAGTCCCTCAGTGTCCCAAGTCCCACGTCTTGTGATTCACCGGCGCAGTGAAGGTTTGCGTGGGACTATTTTCTGCTTGGCGTGTGACTGTTGCTGAGTAGGAATGCAACAGGTAGCGGGTGAGGTTGGGTCGGGGCTTGGCACCGTACCAGGTGTCGTTAATGATCGGATGGCCTGAACACGCGAGCTGACAGCGGATCTGATGGGTCACGCCTGTGCGGATCAGCACCTCCAAAAGCGTACAGGCGTGTCGCTGCTCAATGGGTTTGTAAAATGTTTCCGCGTGGAAGATGCGTTCGGGTTCGCGCCATTTCCCATGCTCCACTCTCCATGTCTCGAGATCCATCATTTTGCATTGCGATGAGGGCCCGTGGACGAGCTCCTGCACGAGTTTGCCGGGTTCCTTGACAAGACCTTCCACCAGCGCGTAATAAACTTTGTCGACCGTTTGTTTTGCAAATTGTTCGCGCAGGTGGCCGAAGGCCGCTTGCGTACGTGCGACTAGGACGAGTCCTGATGTTCCGGTGTCTATGCGATGGAGCGCGCCCGCCATGAGCGGCTGGTCTCCGATGGCAGCAAGTTCGGGATAGCGCGCGACCATGCCGTTCATCAAGGTGCCACGCTCAGTATGGGTGAGGGGATGGACCGGCTGGCCTGCTGGCTTATTGACGGCGATCAGTTCGTTGTCCTCGTACAAAACATCTATGGCGACACTGTCATCGGGTTGAACGCGGTTTTCCGAAGCCTCGGCAAGCTGAAGAACGATGATGCTGTCCCCCTTGCGGAGCTTTGTGGACTTCGTGCCGCATTTCTTGCCGTTTAAAACAATATTTCCTGCTTCAATGGCGGCCTGGCAGAAGGTGCGCGTCGACGTAGGGAAATGCTCCGCCAAAAAACGGTCAATGCGCATCTCCTCGGATTTTTCAAATGTCACTGTCTGATTGAGAATCATAAAGGCTTCCTGAATGTCCCCAGTATAACATGCCGCAATTTGAATGTCCACGTCGGGCTAGTGTTTTATAAGGGGTCAGTTTTACTATAAAATGCAATTTGAATTTGCATATTAAGACTGAAAATGCAAACTTAGCTTGCGTTTTTTGTTGACCGACTAAACCATAAACGTGTAAGCTTGTGACATGAAAACAATTAAACGGCTTATTTTGAAGCCTAAAAAGAGTTTCTTTTTATTCGGACCTCGTGGAACAGGTAAAACGACGTGGTTACAAGAGACATACCCAGATGCATACATGTTGGATCTGCTGAAATATGATAAGCATGTTGAATTGTTGGCACATCCTGAACGGTTGCGCGACATTGTGGAAGGTAACCTCGATCGCCAGGTGTTCATCATTGATGAAGTGCAGAAAAATCCAGCGCTACTGGACATGGTTCACTTGCTGATTGAGAAACACCCAAAGATCGCTTTCGTGCTGACGGGCTCTAGTTCGCGGAAGCTCAAGAGGACAGGAGTCGACCTGTTGTCTGGCCGAGCAGTACGCTCGATGTGCCATCCCTTTATTGCTGCGGAGCTGGGTGACCGGTTTCATCTGGAAGAAGGACTCCGGCATGGGCTGATCCCTCTTGTGGTATCGAGTTCCGAGGACAAGCAGCAGGTGTTACGAGCGTATATCAATCTGTACATCCGTGAAGAGGTTCAGGGAGAAGGTTTGGTTCGGAACTTGAACTCCTTTACACGCTTTTTGGAGGCAGTCACTTTTTCCCATGGTTCAGTGCTGACCACCACAGCAGTGGCAAGAGAGTGTTCGGTGAATCGGATGACGGTGGAAGGTTATCTTTCGATCCTTGAAGATTTAAACTTGGGGGCAAGAATGCCGATCTTCTCGCGGCGTGCGAAACGTGGGTTGATTACGCATGATAAATTCTATTTGTTTGATGCTGGTGTTTTCCAGATGTTGCGGCCAAAAGGTCCCATGGATACGCCGGAGGAGATTAGTGGTGCTGCTTTAGAGGGGCTGGTCTTTCATCATTTGAGGGCTTGGAATGACTATTCAGGAGAGCCATGTCGCCTACACTTCTGGCGGACGCAATCCGGGGTGGAGGTTGACTTTGTCCTCTATGGGGAAAAGACATTTGTTGGCTTAGAGGTCAAGAATAGCTCGCGTATTCGCTCAGAGGATCTCTCGGGTCTGAAGGCGTTTGGTGAAGATTATCCCGAGGCTAAACGTATTTTTCTTTATCGCGGGAAGGAACGGCGACTGGTGGATGGCATCCTGTGCATGCCGTGTGAAACCTTTTTGAAGCAGTTGGTTCCCGGTGTCTTTCCGGAGGGATGATACATTACTTCCCAAACTTCCGGTCGAGCTCGCGGTAGGAGGTGAAGATCATGGTAGGTTTGCCGCGCGGGCAGGTGTAGGGCATGCGCGTCTTCACAAGGGAGGCCACCAGTTTTTCAATTTCAGGGATCGTCGCGATACGCGTCTGACCGACCATGACGCGGCAGGCGGCCTTAGCAATAATCTCTTCGCTCCACTTTTCCGTACCGCGCCGAACACCAGCATTTTCAAGGTCATGCGCAATGTTGGCCAACAGTTCGCGACAGGAGAGATCACCGAGGATGGCCGGTAAGGCTTCAATGACAAAGTGATCGCTGTCGCCAAAGGCATCCACACCAAATCCCATCGCTTGTAAGACTTCCAGATGTTTGGTCAGCCGTGCGGCATCGCCGGGTGGAAGCTGCACGGTCTCCGGCAACAACAGACGTTGGGAATAGGCATCGTCTTTATCATGGTTGGCCATGAGCTGTTCAAAGAGCACGCGTTCACGTGCGGCGCGAGGATCAAGGGTGACGTGTCCGTCTTCGGTTTCAAGCAATGCATAACCGCCTTCTAGTATACCGAGCACACGACACCATTGCCATGGGGCATGTGATGGCGTAGCTGATGAAGATGCAAGGCGTGTGATGTCAGGCACTGAAAAATCAGGACGGAAGGTATTTTCAGGTGGGCGTTGGGGCGTCGGGAAGAGGGCGAGCCCTGTACCGACTGGCGCATTCGGAACTCTCAGTGGATAGGTAAACGAGGAGGTAGGGGGGAGAGGCGTGAGTCGAGCCGGGGGTTCGACAGATGCCGGGGGTGTTGGCACGGGGGGCGTGGTGAGGTCTGTCTCGGGCACACGCTCGCTGGTTCGTTGTAAAGCAGTGCGAATGGCGCGGATAATCGCCTCTCTTACATCGGCTGGCTTGTGGAATCTGACTTCGCGCTTTGTCGGATGCACATTGACATCCACGCCTTCAGGCGGCATCTCGATGAAGAGCAGGACAATGGGCTTGCGTTCGCCCGCCAGCGGCGGATAGGCCTCTTTAAGGGCGTAGGCAATGACAGGCGCTGTTGCAGGACGGCCATTGATAAAAATGTACTGCTCGCTACGGTCGTTACGGAGTTGATTGGGCAAGCTAACAAAGCCATAGACGCGAACGCTATTGGACGTGGATTCGACCACGCGCAAATCCGCGCAGAAATCCGGACCGAAGAGATCGCGTACGCGCTCTTCCAGTGTGGCATCCGAGGGCAGACGCGTGAGTTCGCGTCCGTCGGAGGTTAGGCTCATTCCGATTTTGGGATGGGCGAGCGCATGGACTGTAAAGATCGTACGGATGTGTGCTTGCTCTGTCTCATAAGCACGTAAAAACTTACGTCGAGCAGGGATATTAAAAAACAGATCGCGGACTTCTATGGTGGTCCCCGGGGGAAGTCCTGCCTCACGTACATCTTGCAGGCTTCCGCCGACGACCGTTAATTCGGTTCCCGCTTCATCTGTTGCGCGACGTGTCTTTAAGATAAAGCGAGAGACCGAGGCGATGGAGGGGATGGCCTCGCCTCTGAACCCCAAGGTGTCGATACGTTCGATGTCATCCACGTCACGGATTTTACTGGTCGCTTGTCGCTCGAGACTGAGCAAGGCATCATCGCGGTTCATGCCGCATCCGTTATCGCGTACCTCGACCAACTTGCGTCCACCAGCCGTTACCGTGACATCAATACGCGACGCCCCAGCATCAATGGCGTTCTCCAAGAGTTCCTTTACCACGGATGCCGGTCGTTCAACAACCTCGCCCGCTGCAATCTTGTTTGCGACTTGAATTGGCAGTAAACGTATATGTCCATCCCTTTGCATAAGCAATAAGATGCGAACTTCTTGTCTATTCGTCAAGCCGTATTTGACAGAAAGCCCTATTTTTGCAAAAATACATTGCTTTACTAACGCAGGAGAACCAGAGCATGAAATTGAGCAATGAAAATTTGACGTTGGCAGCCAATACGATCCGTGGATTGGCTATGGATGGTGTGCAGACAGCAAAGTCCGGTCATCCGGGTGCACCTATGGGTCTGGCGGATATCGCCACGGTCTTGTGGCTGAAATATTTGAAGCATAATCCCTCTGATTCCACGTGGGTGGACCGTGATCGTTTTATTTTATCAGGTGGGCATGGTTCGATGTTGGTGTACAGTTTGTTGCATCTCGCGGGGTATAAGTTGCCTCTGGAAGAGCTGAAGCGTTTTCGCCAGATGGGCAGTTTGACTCCGGGACATCCTGAGTATCACCACACCGACGGTGTTGAGACGACGACGGGTCCGCTCGGTCAAGGTATTGCCGCAGGCATCGGCATGGCGATTGCAGAACGCATGGCCGCCGCGCGTTACAATGTGAGCGGTAGTGAAGCTGTGGTCGATCATCGCACGTGGATGTTCTGTGGAGATGGCGATCTGGAAGAGGGCATCAGTCATGAAGCCTGCTCGCTCGCGGGTCATCTGAAGCTCGAAAAACTCGTACTTTTCTATGATAGCAATGGCATTACCATTGAAGGTCATACCGATCTTGCGCTGAGTGATGATCCCAAAAAACGGTTTCAAGCCTACAATTGGCATGTGCTCGAAATCGATGGCCATGACCTTGACCAGATTGACCGCGCGATTCGTAAGGCGATGAAGTTGACGGGTAAGCCGATCCTGATTATTTGCAAGACACACATTGGCAAGGGAAGTCCCAACAAACAGGACTCTCACGAAGCGCATGGCGCGCCGTTGGGCGAAGAAGAGGTCAAACTCACCAAACGCGCCCTCGGGATGCCGGAAGACCAGCTCTTTTATGTGCCGGAGGAGGTCCGCGCTTTATTTGCTGAACGCTTAGCCAAAAACAAACGTGCTCAAGGCAAGTGGAAGCGTATCTTTAAGGATTGGTCAAAGGCTAATCCTGCAAAGGCTGAGCAGTGGAAGCAATCCTACGAGGATTTCATGCCACTTGATATTGAGAGCAAAATTCCTGCTTTTGATGTGACGAAGCCTGTTGCTACGCGCAATGCATCTGGCATCGTGCTCAATGCACTTGCCAAGGCGATGCCGCAAATCGTGGGGGGCTCCGCCGACCTTGCGCCGAGCAATATGACCTGGCTCAAGGACATGGGTGAACTTAAGCCTGGCGAATTCAGCGGGCGTAACATCCACTTTGGTATTCGTGAACTCGCAATGGCGACAATCATGAATGGGATCACGTGTCATGGGGGCTTCCGTGTCTTTGGTGGCACCTTCTTTGTTTTCAGTGATTACTGTCGTCCAGCGATGCGCATGGCCGCGTTGATGGGCTTGCCCGTGATTTACGTCTATACGCACGACAGCTTCTATGTGGGCGAAGATGGTCCGACACACGAGCCGGTTGAACAGATGGCGGCGATACGTTGTATGCCGAACATGACCATGATCCGTCCGGCAGATCCGACCGAAACAACAGCAGCCTGGATTGTGGCACTCAAGAATAAGAAAGGGCCAACCGCCTTGCTCTTCACGCGTCAAAACATGAAGGTCATTGATCGTAGCATATATCCCTCTGCCACGAATGTGGAGAAAGGCGCTTATACGCTTTGGCAGAACGGCGAGGGAACGCCTGACCTCACGATTATCGCTACGGGATCAGAAGTTGAAATCGCTCTTGAAGCTGCGCAGCAAATCACGGATCGCCATGTGCGTGTTGTAAGCATGCCGTCGTGGGAACTTTTTGCCAAGCAGAACCAGACCTATCGCGATCGCATCATCGATCCGACCTGTACACGCCGCCTCATTGTCGAAGCAGGTAGCTCCTTTGGGTGGGAACGCTTTGCAGGCAAACACACGACAATGATTACGCTCAACACCTTTGGTGCCTCAGCTCCCTTTAAGGATTTGGCCAAGGCCTTTGGGTTCACCACCGAAAATGTACTCGCTAAGGCACGTGAGCTTTTGACGAAGTAATGATCACACCCGCAAAGTGGGAGGGACGAGCGACTGCTCGTCAAAGGCATGGAGACGCATGCCCCTCCCTGCCTGAAAAACTCTCGACCATCTTCTGGAGTTTCTGCAAGATTGGTTCGGTGATGTTCGGGGGTGGTTATGCCATGTTACCCTTGCTTGAAAAAGAGATCACGGGGAACCGCAAATGGTGTACACAAGAGGAAATGGTTGACACCTTTGCTCTAGCTCAATTGATTCCAGGCGTGGTCGCCATCAATACCTCGATGTTTGTGGGACATCGCCTGCGCGGTTGGCGCGGGACGATCGCGGCAACGCTGGGCATTATTGCTGTACCTTTTGTGGTGATTCTTGCCTACGCCTTTGCGTTTGACTATTTTCGTGAGACGAAGTGGCTTGAACACGCGACTGCGGGCCTTCGTCCGGCTGTGGCGGGTATGATGCTGGGCATGGCTTATACGCTCTTCCGTCGCACAGGCAGAACCATCGTAGGGGTGTGTGTCTTTCTGACGGTCACCATCCTTGTGCTAGGTCTGGGTGTCAGCGCAGTACATGTGATTATCGCTGGTGTCTTGCTCGGCCTCTGTTGGCATGGCATCGCCATGGTGCGCGAAAAACATTAATGCAATACGATGCCGAATTTATCCCGCTGTGACACCTTTGGACCCGCAATTTTGAACCTTATTCTGCTTTGCCAAAAGAAAGTTTTCTGTTGCGTTTTGGTGTGCTGGAATGGTAATCTAAATTCTCTTACAGGTGCTTCCATGGTGGGGATACCTGAGTAGTGCGATTTGAGACGAGATGGTGTACCATGAACACTGACAACACAGAAGAAAAACCTGTTGATGATGTTGAGGGGATCGACAACGAAGTTCCCATGCCAGTTAATGGCTATCCAATAGACAGCCTCATGATTCGTACTGACCGACGCACTGTTTTTGAGGTCTGCAGACGAATTACGCAGAACGTATACGTGCTTGACCCAGAGTTTCAGCGTGATTTCATCTGGGACGAACTCAAGCAGAGCCGACTGATTGAATCAGCCATGATGCGTATACCCTTGCCTGTTTTTTATTTGGCAGAGATAGCAGACGGAAAAATTGTCGTTGTTGATGGACTTCAAAGGCTTTCTACTTTTCGACGCTTTCTCGCCGGAGACCTACGTCTCAGAGGATTGGAATATGCCTCTGATATGAATGGAAAGAGCTTTGCGGATCTCCCTTCAACTGTCAAGAATCGGGTCGAAGACACCAACCTAACGCTCTATTTGATAGATAGTAAGGTTCCGGACCAAACGAAAGTGGACATCTTCGAGAGGGTCAACAGTGGTGAACCCCTGACTAAACAACAAATGAGGAACTGTCTCTATCTTGGGGATGCAACGAGGTGGCTGGCGCGCATGGCGAAAAATGAAGAATTTCTTTCTGCAACAGCGCATGGTCTTAATCACAGGACGATGCGTGATCGTGAGTGTATCAATCGGTTTCTTGCCTTTACGGAACTTGGAGAGTCATCATATACAGGAAATATGGACAATTTTTTAAGAGATGTCTTGAACAAACTGAAGAAGCCTGATCCTGATCGGCCGCAGTACTGGCAGGAGTTATCTGATCGGTTTCTTATCAGCATGAGGACAAATGTTGCAATTTTCGGGGAAAACGCCTTCCGCAAAATTAAGGCAGGAGAAAAACCCAGGCGCAGCGTAATCAACGTGGCTCTATTTGACGTATTCTCAGTACTGCTGGCTAGACCTGGTGCTGAAAATATTGCAAACAACGCTGATGCCGTGCGAAAAGGATTGAACGAATTGTTGGAAGACCCTGTATTTGTTGATGCTATTACGCTCAGCACCAATTCTAAAAGAAAGGTCGCTTTCAGATTCGAACGGGTTGAAAGGATGCTCTCGGAGGTGTGGAATGCGCTGTGAACTCCTGTCTTTACGAAATTTTAAATGCCATAAAAAGCTAACTCTTCCTTTGAGTGGACTGACTGTGCTGACCGGATTTAATTCGGCTGGAAAATCGTCGGCCCATCAGGCTTTAGCGCTGCTTGCGCAGAGCACTTTAAGTGGGGGACTGCAGTTGAATGGCGAGCTCGTCAATCTTGGTGTCTACGGGGATATTTTGAACTCCGGGGCTGGTGATGAGGGTTTAGAGCTTGGCATAGGAACCACCGAGGGATACATCTCTTGGCGGTTTAGTGGTGACCGCCGCAGTGTCTTGTTGAGGCCTGAGCAGACGAGTGTTGATTCACCAGAAGGACGCAAGGGGCTTACGAAGTTTCTTCGAGACATTGTATATCTGACCACTGAGCGCCCAGCCGTGACGAAACTCTGGCCAATAACGCAGGAGGAATCACTGCTTAAAATTGGCACAAACGGTGATGGCGTTGTACCGATGCTCTACGCGCTGGATCAATTTTTGGTAACTCCTTCACTCTGTATAGATGGCGTACCGCCAACATTGCCGCGCCAGGTTGAAGCAAAAATGGGTGAATTCTTCCCGGGCTTTGCGATGGATATTCAACCTGCGCCAGGGGCAAACAATGTTTTGAGCTTGGGATTGCGAACGAGTGATAAAGGGGAATTTCACAATCCTGCCAATGTTGGATATGGACTTATCTATTTGCTGCCTATTGTTACCGCCCTGTTGCACACAAAACCAGGGCACTTGTTGATCATTGAGACACCAGAGGCACATATTCACCCGTCGGCTCAGTCCCTTATGGGCATGTTTCTTGCACAAGTGGCGGCGACGGGTGTCCAGATCATCGTCGAGACGCATAGCGATCATCTCATAAATGGTATTCGTCGGGCGGTGAAATCAGCCTTGCTTGATCATGATGCCGTTGCCATGCACTTTTTTAGCGGTCAAACGGATGCAACCATTAATAGCGAATCAATCCTGATGGACCCTAACGGGAATCTTGGGGATTGGCCAGCAGGGTTCTGTGATCAATACGATCAGGATCTTGCTGACTTGACCGGATGGGGCACGACAGCGAAATGAATGTCTATGTCAACGAATTGTCGTTCCATGGTCAGTTCGCCACCGTCGTAGACCTGATTGGTGGTCTGAAAAGACTGTGGAGCACCCACGATTTGTGTAAGCGCTACGGCACAGCACTCTACTGTGCGCGCAATTCACTTGCAACCCGTCCAGGCGCAGTCGGCCTTTCTGTCCGAGATGCTGTTCTAAGACATGCAACGCCCGAAGAAAAACGCATTATTCTGACTTGGCTAGATCGAACAGGACCATTCTGGGAAGACGAACAAATTCATGACCCAAATCTGTTTTACTACCTCGTGAGGACTTCATTGCCCACTGAATTGGTGACAGAAACGGGGCTTGCAGAATGCACAGCGCAATGCCTCGCAGGAGGCGATGGTTCCATGGCCAGTGTTTCGCCGTCTGCCTTCGAGTACACGCCGATCCTGATGGAGGTCGAACGCGACAACGATCCTCGCGTCTCGTGCCAACTGGATAACTTTTGGCAGTCGCCAGCTTTAGAAGCTCATCTCGAAAATGTGGTCCGATTGACAACGTGGGAAGATGTCAACTTACATGTTCGCGCAATCTTTTCCCATCTCCTGTTCAGTGAAGATTTCTTTGCCGCTCTCATGCCGTGTCCATTCTCTCGACCTGCTGCAAACCGTATCATAGACCTCCTGCGAATCCTTGACAATCTGAGCGCATGTGTTCAGCAAGATAGTACCCTTAGCATGGAGGGACAGAAGAGCAAGGAAACTTTCTTCACTGGGCATCACCCTCTTTTTACCGATTCATCGGCCCCAGAGAAGATCGACTTTGCCAACAAATTGACATTTCAGCATCCCCTGACCAAAGAAGCGGTAATGTTTCCTTGGCATGGCAAAATTAGGTTCGGGCTCCAGTACCGCATACACTTTGAGTGGCCCAAAATCAATCCTGATCATCCACTGCCTGTCGTTTATGTCGGGCCGAAACTAACGAAGCGGTAAAAGGGTAGAGAACCTCTCCCTTTGCAACGAATATGTCAGAGATAAAAGCTAAATCTAAAGGTATTGTCTCGTGGCCTAAGACGGAACGGCCTCGGGAGCGGTTGCTGACCTTCGGGGCCGACAAGTTGACGGAGGCTGAATTATTGGCGATCATCCTGCGAGTGGGACAGGGTACGTTTAAGGCGGGGGTGCGCGGGCAAAGCGCTGCGGATTTTGCAAGGACGTTGCTAAATGATTTTCATGGTCTTCGGGGTTTGGACCGTGCGCATGTGCAGGATTTGCTGAAAGTTCCTGGGCTTGGCCCAGCAAAGGTTGCTCAGATCAAGGCGGCTTTTGAACTCGGAAGAAAAGTCTGTAAGAAAAAGTTAATTGCTCCTTCATTCGAATCATCGGCGGCTATCGCTAAGCATTTCCGCCCGCGATTTACCAGCAAGCAACAGGAGACGGTCATTGCCGTGTTCCTGAACGGACAGAACACGCAGTTGGGAGAGAAGGACATTACAGAGGGCACTCCGACCCAGGCGACCGTCTATGTCCGTCGAGTGATCGAAGAGGCATTGCATCTTTCCGCCGCCGCCGTCGTGCTTGTCCATAACCACCCCTCTGGCAATCCTGAACCATCGGTTGGCGATGACGTTACCACGAGAGATCTACTGAGGGCATGTAAATTAGTTCAGCTCATTTTGCTGGATCATGTTATAGTTGGTGAATCTAAGCATTACAGTTACTCTGACACGAACCGACTGAATGAATTTGAAGTTGAATAAGAGGAGACCGCATGGCCAAGAAAAAAACTGAATCAACACCTTACGCTAAATCCGATCAAGTGCAGATCAGGGGAAATGAGATTTTTAGCCCCGTGCGGCAGAAATGGATCCAGCTAACACCCGAAGAGCGCGTCCGTCAGGACTTTCTGTTCGTCTTGACAACGGAGTATGGGTACTCTTTGGAGCAGATCGATGAAGAAACACCTGTCACAGGACGCGGTAGGGGCAACGCACGTGCCGACTTTCTTATTTGGCGTACGCCAGCGGCCAAGGCTGCCCATGAACATGCTTTGATCGTTGTCGAGTGCAAGGCGGACAATGTTGCAATCTCGCTGAAGGACTATGTACAGGGTGCTAACTATGCGCAGTACGAACATGCCAAATTTTTTGTTACGCATAACCATAGCGAGACGAGATTCTGGAAGGTGGATGATACACGACGCATGCCGAACTATGACGAGATCGCTGGCATCCCTCATGCGGATGCT
This sequence comes from bacterium, assembly GCA_037133395.1. Lineage (GTDB taxonomy): Bacteria > Verrucomicrobiota > Kiritimatiellia > RFP12 > UBA1067 > CAIZQW01. The sequence continues at coordinate 12,443 of JBAXOG010000093.1, forward strand.
TCGGAAGCACAAGTAGACGAACTCCTTAAAAAACTTAAAATCTTTAAAGAGGATGAGTTTGCAGACTTGCTTCATCAGTGCCACAACGTCATACGTAATCGCGAGAAGCGCGATCCTGTTGCAGCGTTTGACGAGATAGCCAAGATTCTCTTCGTGAAAGTGTTCGTCGAGCGTGAACTTAAATCTAAGCGTAAACGGCAGAACCTTTTTAGCAAGGCCTTCCTGGAGGAACAACTGGGGGACAATCCGTTGGAGGATTTGTTTCAGAAAACCAAGTCTCACTACCGGAAAGACTGCATATTCGAGACCGACGAGAAACTTAACTTGAAGCCTGCGACGGGCATTGATATTGTTGGTTTGTTGGAGAAATACAACCTCTCTGATACCAGTGAAGATATCAAGGGTATCGCGTTCGAGCGCTTTCTTGGGAAAACGTTCCGTGGCGAGATCGGCCAGTTCTTTACGCCTCGCCCAATTGTTGAATTCATGGTGCGTATGCTAGAACCGAAGGAAGGCGAGGTCATCTGTGACCCGGCCAGCGGTTCAGGCGGTTTTCTCATCCGCTTTTTCGAACTTGTACGCCAGCAGATTCTAGCGGATGCGGATCGTCAATACCAATCCTATAAAGTGGAGATTGAGCGTGATACCAAGGTAAGTAAAGATAAAAAGGCAATGTTGTTGCAGGCTAAGTTTGATGAAATTCAGACTTCGCTTGATCGCGATAAAGAGGGCTCTCGCCTTTGGAAGTTGGCAAACCGGTGCATCTATGGAACCGATGCCAACGACCGCATGGCTCGTACCAGCAAGATGAACATGATTATGCACGGTGACGGGCACGGTGGCGTTCATCATCACGATGGTTTTCTCAATGTGAATGGAATTTTTGAGGGTCGGTTCGATATTATTCTCACTAACCCGCCTTTCGGTGCCAATGTCGAACCGTCGGATAAAATTTTAGAAGAACAAACCACACTGTCCGAAGAGATTGAACGCGAGTACATCCGTATCTATGGCGTGCCTTACCGGGATGCTCTTGCCCGACTTCGTGCTGCCAAAGACAAGCCGATTGCCAGCCTTTTTGCTTTGCCGAAGACCAAAGGCAACGGCCCGCTCGGCAAGATCAAGACCGAGATCCTCTTTATTGAACGATGTCTCGACTTGCTGAAACCAGGTGGAAGGCTAGGCATTGTGCTGCCTGAAAGCGTATTTAACAACCCGTCGCTTGGGTATGTCCGTGAGTTCTGCGAGAATCGCGCTTTCATTCACGCAGTAGTTTCTCTTCCGCCGGAAACGTTTGTTTCTTCTGGTGCCTCTGTGAAAGCGTCGCTTCTGTTCATGGAGAAATTCACCTGTAAAGAGCAGGCTGAGTTTGATGCAAAACGTCTTAGTGCAGACAAGGAAACACAGGCGAAGTACTCAGTGGAGATCGCCAAACGGGTACGAGAATTGGAATCGGCTATTGAGAATGCCAAGGAGGTCAGAGATGGCGACCGTCGTAAGACACTTCAGGTCGAACTGCGCGACTACCAGCGCAAAATGGAAGAGTGGATTGAACGTGAATCGAGAGCCCTGTTGAAAGAGCGCTTGCCATACCCCATCTTCCTCTACGAGGCTGAACATGTCGGAATTACCGCCACGGGCGACACTGATCGCGTGCCGAACGAACTCGTGCCGAATGACTTTAAGCCATCCGATATCGAAAAGACTACGCTCGAACTCTATCGCCAGTTTAAGGCCGACCCGAAACCATTTCTTGCGGCAGGAGTGAGCGCATGACGTTCACTGCAAGAAACAGAGGATTTGCTGTCCTTTATAGTGAAGTAAGTCGTTGGGATGTGAAGTTTTTTTCCGCCAGACTTGCCAGTAAAACGCCATTGGTGCAACTTGCCCCGTTTGTGGAAGAGAGAAACGAAAAGGTTAAACTTTTTAATCACCCACATCAAGTCTTTCGAATCTTTGGTGTCAGCAACACGGTCGGTGTTTTTCATGCATACGACACCAAAGGATCTGAGATTAACCAGCCGTATAAGAGAGTGAAGCCAGGGGACTTCTTCTACAATCCATATCGTGTTAACGTTGGTTCTTTGGGCGTTGTCCCTCCTACCCTTGGTGATGGATTTGTAAGTCCAGCATATGTGGTTTTTCGCGTTGATGAAAATCAGGTTGTGCCTAGTTTTTTGGAAACGATACTGACCTCGCCTTGGTACAATGGACGGCTTCGTGCTACAACAACAGGCTCGGTGCGTCAGAACCTGACTTTTAATCTGTTGGGATCCCTTGAAATTCCTCTTCCACCTCTTCATGTTCAGCGTGAGATTGTCACGTACCTTGAAGGATTTCAAATCAGTGTTCGGAACGCGACTGAACAGCTCGACCGTGTGGCTAAAGAATTGGATCAGCATCTCAAAGTTATCTACAACAGTTCCTGTAGGTTCGATGTAATCAAGTCTCGTTATTTCGCGTTAACGTTCAAAGACTTGACCGCTTGGGATGCGAAATCCGGCCGGGCTGCCAGTTTCCGTCTCGCGTGCCCTTCATTTCGTCCCATGGGTGACTTCATTGAGGAGGCTACGGATCTCTACTGCCCTGCCGATCAGCCGGACAAAGAGTGGCCCCTATTCGGCGTGAATAACAAGGACGGCGTCTTTCTGAACTCCTACCAGAAAGGCTTATTGTTCAATGCCTCGTACAAACGTATCTGTAAAGACTGGTTTTTTCACAATCCCACGCGTTGCAATGTTGGCTCTCTCGGTATCGTCCCCGAGGTGCCGGAGGATGCAATTACGAGTCCAGAGTACCAGGTTTGGCGACTGAAAACCGGCATCAAAGAACCTCTGATCCCGGGCTATGTTGCATGCCTAATCCAGACCCCGTTCTTCTTGGAACTTGTTCAATTCAATCGCGTCGGTGCCGTTAAACAACGCATGTATACAGAGAACCTGATGCAGGTTCACATACCGTATTTGCCTGTTGCAGAGCAACAACGGTATGCCGCTGCCCGCGATAAAGCCCTAGTCGCTATTTCTATAGCCAAGAAAAGTTTAACAGTCGCACGCGCGGAAGTTGAAGTCATGATTTTGGGAACTAAGAAAGTGGGTTCGCTATGAGTAAGGGTCGGCAAAAGGTGTCATTCGAGGGTCTATTACAGGAGAACGTACTCGGAACGTTCACGGTTATTCGTGGTTTCGCGGATCTTCATGACTTAGCGATGGTGTCGAGGGCCATGCCATATCAAGCTGGCTCAATGGGGCAAGCTACAGGCTACCAGCGCGAACTTGACAAGGATCATATTGATGACATCGAAAGATTTCTAACTGTAAGTCCGTATCGATTTTTTCCAGAAATTGTACTGAGTTTGCGCAGTCAAGGGATAAGCGATCCCATTGTGCCTTATAAAAAACGAAGACCAAAGTCCACGTCAGACATGGCTTACCGTGTTACTGTTAACCTTAAGGCTTTACGCGCGAATCCGTCGGGGCTCATACATCGAATTGATGGAAATCATCGGCTTGAAGCTGCTATACGTGTTTATGAAAAACAGAAACGCGCGGGCCAAGTGAGGGGCTTCATGAAAGCTCCTTTTTGCTTCGTTATCCTGCACGACCTACCAGAAGTTGCGGAATTGTCTGAGGCCATGTTGTTCAATCTGATCAATAGCAAGGCTGTGCCAATAGCATCCGAACACAGCTTGAACGTTCTCATGCGAGATGATCGAAATCCGTCTGAAAGGTTTGCAGAAGATCCCCAGCTTTATTTAACGACATGGATACAGGCCAAGGTCAAGGACTGGCCTCACGGTTTTTATACCTCAATGGGGGAGACCCCCTTGTCTCGCTTGCATGCAACTTCGGGTGTATTGCTCCGTCCTGGCGGAATCTCGAAGGCCTCGCAACATGAGATGGAGACCGAAGCCAACCAGCTATTCGGTCCATTATTCGGACTGGCCGTCACGCTCCGTGTCCAACACGAGATATTTGTACACTCGTATGCCTTCCTTCCAATAGCGGCAGAGGTCTACACGCGCTACACAAAGGTAGAGCCAGCAAAAGGTGCTAACACAGAGGTAGAGCGTCTTCGCCGTGCGGAACGCTGGCTTTATGAGTTTGCGCGCTGGTTCGATCGTGTCGGTGCCTCAGACCTTCCAATGCCGGCTGATCCCTCCATTCTCTGGGCAGTCTTCAAACGCGAATATGACAAGCGTGCAGGTCAGGTCTTCGTCGCTATGTCTTTTCGTAAAGGCGAGGATCTTGATGGTGTCTACACGGCCATCCAGGAGGCAATCGACCTCTTCAACAAGGATCATCCTGAGAAACCATTGTCACCGACTCGTATAGACAAACAGGCGGGCGAGAGCTACGACATTCCTGCTCGAGTTTTTCATGAAATTGACCAAAGCAGATTAGTTATCGCAGACCTCACCGATGAAAGGCAAAACGTCTATTGCGAGGTGGGGTACGCCAAGGCGAAGGGCATACCTTTTTTCCTAACATTTCACAAGAAGCGGAAAACGCCGTCGCCTAATAAAGTCCATTTTGACCTACAGCCCTACCGATATATTGAATACGATGACTCTATCAATCTTCGCGATCAACTGAGAAAGGAGCTGGAGGCTTGGTTTGAGAACAGGTAGGCAACGATTGGCTGCACTGCTTCAAAAGGAAAGCGATACAATAACAAAACAAACAACAGGATCAATACACGATGATTGATGAGCGAAAGCAGGAGCGGATAGAGGAGGTCAAGGTGCTGTTGGCCGATTTTACGAGCCAGCATCTCGCAGGGGCACCGAACTTGGTGGCGTATATTGGGGAGTTATGGGATCAACTTGGGAGAAAGAGGAATTACGTGATCACAGGCGGAGCCAAGGAGGTGTGGGCATCTGCGGTCGTCTATGTGATCGCAAGGCTCAATTTTCTTTTCGACCGATCCAGTCCACGCTATCTTTCCCATGACACGATCTGCGATTTTTTCGGGACGAAAAAAGGGACGGTGTCGGCTCGGGCTACCGAAATCGAGAAGGCGTGCCGAATACGGATGGGGCACGAAGGGCTATGTAGCGAGGAGATCGCTGACGACTTCATCTTTGTGCAACTGTCTAACGGCGTTGTGCTCAGCAAGGGTTGACCCCTTGTCTGGTACAAGGTACGATACGACTAGACACAAGTACCCTAGGCGAAGGCCCTGCCTCATTACAGGGCAAGTCTTGTATTGGAGCGCGGTTTTTGGTATTATTTTAACAATTCAGCATAAATGTGATGCGATAGAAAGAGGTTGATTGAAGAAGACGAGGTTATTTTTTGCAGCAAGCCTGTTTGTTGGAATTTTAGGTGTGCAAGCACAGGAAGCGCTTGAACTTCCGGAAACGGCTGTTGATTCAGAAGCTGAAAAACGTACGGCTGAACAAATTTTGAGGGACTGTACGCGCGTCATTCCCACGGATCCTGTTGTGCTGAAGGGCACGATGACGGTCAAGAAAGGGCGCGCGACGACGTTGGCCGAGAACGCCTACACGTTGATGATGGAGTGGGGCGCGAACCCTCCGACAGCGGAATGCCTTTTGATGGAAGTGAAGGGCACGAATATTATTGAACGCGCCCTGTTGTCGCGTCCGCAAGGCAAGTCCGCACAGATTAAGCTCTATGCTTATCAAGGCAAAGAGATCAAGGACATGGGGTCTCCGGCTTTCACGGCACGTATTCGGGGTACGGATATGACATGGCTGGACCTCACGCTGGATTTTCTCTGGTGGAAGGATGTTCGGTTTGATGATGTGCCACGTGGTAAGAGCTGGCTTGGACGGGACTGTCATATTTTAATCGCTACACCACCCGAGTCGATACCGGGGTGTTCAGCGGTACGGATATGGGTGGATGCTAAACTCTGTTGTGTGATGCAGTCCGAGCAACTGGATCCCCAAGGGAATCCTGTTCGAAAGATGTGGGTCCAGCGTGTAAAAAAAATGTTGGATGACCGCTGGATGATTCGCGAGATGGAAGTAGAGACGCTCAATAGCGGACATCGTACTAGCCTGTTTGTGGACAGTGCTGAAAAACCATAATGAATATTTTTGGTTCTTCACGGTTTGTCGAAAAAATCATATAGCCTTTCGAATGTCAGTTGAC
>JBAXOG010000094.1:0-18284 GCA_037133395.1 bacterium
TTTGGCGTTTACCCATGACGAAACCGCGACCCCCCAGAAACTGACCCATTACGGGAATATCCATGTAAAATGTTGTGAAATGTGCGTATGAAAAAATGAGATCCGATAACTCCAAAAAGACCTTCCGAAAAAAAAACATGCCTTTTCAAAGTTGGCTATTGACGGGCGGTCCCATTTTTGCAAAAATTTCGCTCTATTTTTTTTGCACCCGTGGTGGAATTGGCAGACACGTAAGATTCAGGTTCTTATGCCGAAAGGTGTGGGGGTTCAAATCCCTCCGGGTGCACCATATTTTTTCAGGAGCCCCCATCGTCTATCGGTTAGGACATCAGGTTCTCATCCTGGAAAGAGGGGTTCGACTCCCCTTGGGGGTGCCATTTTGGCCAACGTAGCTCAGCTGGTAGAGCAGTTCATTCGTAATGAACAGGTCGTCCGTTCGATCCGGATCGTTGGCTCCATTGTGTATGCCTCGAAAGTCCATCGTGTGTTGGTTTCGGGGTTTTTCCTTTTAAAGGACATGGAGTATGCAGCGCTTCATTACGTCAGTGTTTATTGCAGACCGAGTCGGTATCTTGCGTGATGTCACACAGGTGGTCTTTTTGCAGGAAGGGAACATCGGCAGTATCCGTCAAACGGTGGTAGATGGCTTCTTTACGCTGGTGTTTACGTCCGTACATCCCGCAACAATCAGCAAGGATGTGGTGCGGACAAAAATGATCGCCGCCTTAGGTAGCCAGTCTGTTGTTACGGTTATGGATTGTCCTGAAGTGACCGTGCCGGTTGTCGCGGCAGGTTCACGTTTTATCGTGACAACACGTGGCGCTGACAAGCCTGGAACTATTTTTGCTATTACTTCATTTCTAGTCGATCATGGTATCAATATTGAAGATTGGTTTGTGGAAGAAGATAATGATCAGGTTGTTTACATCGCTCAAATCGTCATCCCTGAGGCAGTTGATTTCCGTCTGATACAAGAAAAGTTTAGGGTAGCCATGGCGCAACGCGGTTTAGCTGCCTTACTTTGTCACGAAAACATCTTCCGTGCCACGAATGAAATCGGGCCCATCAAGGCGTTGCTTTAATTTTAGATTGGAGATTATCGTGATTACGCGACAAAATGTGCTATCAACGATTCGCATGGTTCGTGAGGAAAATTTGGATGTGCGTGCAGTCACGCTGGGTATCAACCTGAACATTTGCGCCAATCCAGATCCAGACGCACTCATTCAGGCCGTCTATAATCGCATCATCGACAAGGCTCAAAACTTAGTGCGCTTCTGTGATGAGGTCAGTGCGAAGTATGGTCTTCCCATTGTGAATAAGCGCATTGCGGTTTCGCCTGTGAGTATCCTGCTCGAAGGGCATACGGTTGAAACGGCGGTGAAGGTGTGCAAGGCCCTCGACCGCGCTGCTGAAACGGTGAAGATTGATTTGCTCGGTGGCTATTCCGCACTCGTGCAGAAGGGCGTCACGCCAGGCGAACGTACGTTGATTGACTCTTTGCCACAGGCTTTGATTGCAACGAAACGGGTCTGTTCCTCTTTCAACGTGGGTACGACTAAGGCGGGCATCAATGTAGATGCGGTGAATCTTATTGCGCGCAAAATTATTGAAGTGGCCAAGGCATCGTCTGACACAAAGGGGTTCGGTTGCGCGAAAATCGTTGTCTTTTCAAATATGCCCGAAGATAATCCATTTATGGCGGGTGCGATGCTTGGGGTTGGTGAAGCTGAATGTGTTATCAATGTGGGTGTGAGCGGCCCAGGCGTTGTGAAGCGCGCTATTGATCGCCTCATACAAGAGTCGCCAGATGCGACGCTTGACGAAATCGCTGAGGAGATTAAACATACTGCATTCCGTGTGACGCGAACAGGTGAATTGATCGGACGTGAAGTCGCAAACCGTCTGAATATTCCATTTGGCGTTGTAGATCTTTCTTTGGCACCGACGCCACGTGTGGGCGATTCTGTTGGAGAGATTTACCAAAGCATGGGGATCCGCTTGATTGGCGCGCCAGGTACAACCGCCGCAGTCATGTTGCTGAATGATGCAGTTAAAAAGGGCGGTGCGTTTGCTTCGAGTTCCGTCGGCGGACTTTCCGGTGCCTTCATTCCTGTGATGGAAGACCATGCACTCTCAAAGGCTGTTACCGATGGTACATTGACCCTTGAAAAGCTTGAAGCCATGACAGCGGTCTGCTCTGTCGGACTTGATATGATTCTCCTGCCCGGCAATACAACGGAAGAGACGATAGCAGGCATTATCCTTGACGAAGCGGCAATAGGCATCACGAATCGCAAGACAACGGGTGTGCGGGTGATCCCGGTGCCGGATGCGAAATTAGGAGATTATGTTGATTTTGGTGGACTCTTTGGCGCGGGAGTGATTACAAAGCCTGCAAGTCCAGAAGGCGCGGAATGTTTTGTGCGTCGCGGAGGTCAAATCCCTGCACCCATTCATAGTTTGATGAATTAAAATGAAAGACTGGAAAGTACTGTTTGTTAAGCCCCGGACCGAGAAAAAGGTTGGAGAGTATTGCAAGCTCTACGGCATTGACTTCTATCTTCCGATGCGGGAGCATACGCGTGACGTTAAACGACGGAAAAACGTGGTCACCATGCCCCTGTTTCCTGGATATGTATTCGTACGGTTGCCACTTTCACAGAAACTGCAACTCCAGCAGACCAATTTGCTCGTACGTATTTTAGAACCGACGAATCCGCGTAAAATGTTGCATGATCTGGTAATGGTTCGAAGGGCGCTTCGTGCGAATCCAGCATTGACCACAGTTAAGCCTTTGACGAAGGGCCGTCTTGTTCGCATTACCTCGGGACCTTTTGCAGGCATTGAAGGTCGTGTGGCACGACTGACTTCAAAAATGAAAATCGTCTTAAATATCGACATGATCGGTCAGGCCACTGCGCTTGAAATCGAATCCGAATTAGTCGAAATGCTGGATTAATTATTACTCGGTGGCTTCGGCCACCAAGGCTTCTGGTTCGGCGCGATCCAATCCTGCATAAGAACTCCAAATGAGCTCTTTATTCAGCGACTCCGAGTAGGAGGAAAATTCTTTCACTGTATATTCATCTGGCGAATAGGCGTATTCGCTACCACAGGCGTATTCGCAGATGCACGGAACACGACCATTGCAGTTGCAGGCGCAGAAACAGCGCGTCATTTCGCTGGCTGGTGGCGGTTGCACTTCTGCGGTTGCGGACTCTAAAGCGGGTTGGGGTGGAGTCGTGACAGGTGCAGGAACGGGAGCTATAAACGATTCTTGCATAGGCTCATTCGGTTGAGCAGGTTGGTTAACATATACGACTTGCTGAGCGGGTTGCTGAATAACAATGGGTTGAGGTTCATCGTACAGGTAATAGCTACTATAAACGGGGGTCGGATTGAACATGTAGGAGAAGCCTCCATACCAGTTGCCGCGCCATCCACCATAATAGGCGGATGAATAATGCCAGCCGTCATGAATATATCCTGTGTTGTAATAATAGGGGCGATAGGCGTAACCTGAATAGGCTGACCTGCTTGACACAGAGAATGTGACTGGGCCGGTCTGCCATGTTGCAACAGAATAGGAGGCTGGATACATGACCGCACCCATATAAAAGGGTGCAACCATCGAAGCGCCGAGCGTAAAACCGAAAGCACGCCAGAATGCTGAATTGTTGCTATAACGTATTTCTGGACGATCGTGGTGCTGCGGATAGTGGTGAGCGTAATAGATGTTATTATAATTAGGCTGACGTGTTTCTGGATGATAGGATGATGCATGGGACATCTTGACCGCAGGCGTGAATGCTGTTGCACGTGACGAGGAGCCTGCCCTGTCGTGGGAGGATTCACGTGTGCGTGAATCAACAAGCTGAGACGGATGCAGTGAAACAGCCTGATGCTGGGCTTGGCTCATTGGCGATGTTTGAATGACGGATGTGCGCGGGGAATCTGCGTCGCGATTATGCCGAGAGGATGATCTGTCTGTAAAGGCTACAGGGGAAGATTCCTTTACCGTTGAATGGCGATCGGTTTTCGGGGTTGCAATCTGTACCGTCCTAGAGGATTCCCGGGGTTGCGTATACGTCACGTGAGAGGGTCGCTCGGTTGGAATGCGAGATGTGCGCTCGGATTCTCTATTGACGTCCGGGAAGGTGGTTCGCGAGACTGAGGTTGGTTGTCGTGGCATCGCCACGGGTTGTGTGGGTTGCGCAACAGGCTGTGCCTGTGCGACAGGGGTCATTGTGCGTTCCCGAGACGAGCGCTCGGTTGGAATGCGTGAGGTGCGCTCTGATTCACGATGGACGTCCTGGAAGGTGTTTCGCGAGGCTGAGGTTGGTTGTCGTGGCATCGCCACGGGTTGTGTGGGTTGCACGATAGGTTGCGTTTGGGTGATAGTGGGCGCGATGTTCTGCTCTTGCCGCGGAGTTACTACCGCCCTTTGATGGATTTGACGCTGGGGCTCTGGTGTCGAGAAAGGTTCTGTACGTGTTCTCGATTGCTCACCCCTGAACGACTGGCTTGGTGTATAGGATCGCTCGGCAGGGGCTTGTTGTGACGGGACAAAAGTTCGCTCGGTCGCCTGTGGGGCACTATAACGAGATGTTGGAGCAGGTGATTCTGTGCGAGTCGAGGAGGAATCTGATTGTCCGCCCCCCCAACGACCGCCACGGTCGCTATTTCTGTCCGCTAAAACATGAAAAGAAAGACTGCTGACAACTAAAACGGTAATTTGGTTAAGATTCATAATGATACTCCGTATCTCAGAAGCACTTTTAGATAGACAATACAATACGGTATTTCAGGGTTTCCGTCAAACTTACCGTTGTCTATCGCTGCTAAGTTAAACGGAAGATGCTGAATAATATTGCCGACCCCACAGGGAGTTCGGTATGCTGTGGCCTATCAAGGAGATAAACCCATGAAGCGTATTCTAATAACCGGGGCCTCTGGTCTTCTCGGACGCCCAATCTTGAAGGAATGTTTGGACGTGGGGGATTGGCAGGTGACCGGGACGGCGTTTAGCCGTACAGGGCATGGACTGGCGAAGATCGATCTGTCTGCAATCGACGCGATACCTGCATTTCTTGACTCAGTTCGTCCGGACGCAATCATCCATTCTGCTGCAGAGCGTCGACCTGATGTCAGCGAGAAGGATCCCACTGGCACGCAACGCCTCAATGTGAATGCCACGGCTGCAATTGCACGATGGGCTAAGCGCAACGGTGTTTATCTTGTATACCTTTCATCCGACTATGTGTTTGATGGAACCCAAGCGCCCTATACACCCGCTTCGCCAACTTGTCCGGTCAACACGTATGGCCACAGCAAACTGGCGGGTGAGCATGTCATCTGTGACTCTGGTGCCGTAGCTGCCATGTTGCGTGTTCCCATCCTTTATGGGGTCGTAGAGTATCTTGCAGAGTCTTCCGTAACCGTACTTGCGGAAAATATGCTGAAAGCTCGCGGAACAGGCATTAAATTGCCGATGGATCATTGGGCGACGCGCTATCCGACGTTGACGGACGATGTCGCCGTTGTCATACGCCAGATGCTGGAGTACCATTTCGCGAAGGGTTCCCTTGCTGGTATTTATCACTGGAGCGGGAACGAACCCATGACCAAGTATGATATGTCGCTTGTTTTTGCAAGAGAGATTGGGTTTGATCCTGCGCAACTGGTTCCGGATGTGACACCTCCGGGTCGTACGGCACCTCGCCCGAAAGATTGTCATCTGGATTCCTCGCTTCTTGAGTCCCTAGGGATGGGCAGACGTACGCCTTTTGCCGCTGCTGTCCCCTGGATTTTGAAGGGCTTCATGTAGACACGTTTTAGTAGCCACCGAATCCACATCGTCCACCCAAAACAGCATGGGTGTCTATGGTGACGTCATGTCAGACAAAAACGCAGTTTGAAGATTGAGATCTTTGAGCTTGAATTAGTTGAGTTGAAGTTATAAGCTAACAATATTTCCGTTCTGCATGAACGGGATATGATCTTTCCCATAAGTTGGTGATGGGACTCCCTCCTCTTCCAACACATTTATTTTCGTACGCATGACTGCGTATGTCGCTTCAAGAGAAAACCGTCAAAATTTCTGCAGAGTAGCGAGATACATGGAATGCGCCACGCATGTGGTGCATCCTTATTCTCGTGTTTCTCTGCGGGCCCTTGACGGTGCCTCTCTTGAGATGCGGGTTTAGGGATGCGCCCTTTTTTATTGTCGGAAGGCGCTATCCTCTGATTATAGGCAATAAAAAGGGCTTAGAATATGAGAGGTCTGTTGATTTCAATCGTATGCATTATTACTTTTTCAAGTTACGCATTTGACTATCAAAAGTCACTGGATATGTTAAAGAGTTTTCAAGAGAAGTATTCAGATGGGGAAGGGCTTGCGTATATATTGGAACTTGCTAAATCTGATAGCCATCCTGAAATTGTGTCACATGCCATGGCTATTTATACACTTCATAATGGAAGCAAAGGAGATTCTAAGACATTTCTCGCGGCGTTTAAGTCGGTTATCAATCGTTATCCGAATTCTGAAGCCGTGCGTTACCTTAAGACATTGCCCTTGCTTCCTGAACCATGCTCAAGTTGCTCGGGTACGGGTCTCGTTGACCAACAGCAGAAAAAAGCTTGCACGGTCTGCAATGCAACAGGCAGTTGCAAAAGATGTAACGGAACTGGACAACTTGCAAGGGAAGGGTTAAGAGGACCAGTGCCTGCACATCAGAGGGCTGAGCCAAATTCGGAGCAAACAAGAAAGTTTGGCACCTCCTTTGATTTAAAATGTATAACATGTGGAGGGAATGGGAGATGTAAATCATGCGGTGGAGTCCCGATAAAAGAATACGCAGCAAAAGCAACATGTACAATATGTAATGGGATTACAAAAGAGGTAAATGCAATTGCAGCGAAAGACGGATTGATTCGTATGACTCAATCGCTTTGGGACATATTACAATTAGCTTTGGATTGCGAAGCTTTATATTCTAAGGCAATGGCAATGCAATACCCGCTTCAACAATTAGAGGCCGCAAAGAATTGCGTATCTAAATATAGCCAAGCGATTAATATTGGGGTTGTGAAAGACGCCCTTCATGAATTGTCAGTAAAGGCAGAAGACTTCCAGAAACAGCAAAAAGATGCTGAGCAACAACGTCTAAAACTAGTACAGCAACACGAAGTCCTGTTATATGCTATTGAAAATGTGAAGACACCAAGCGTTGCGCTGCGCGGCATAGAAGAATTCATCCAGAACAATCCAAAATCTCCTGTCATGTCAAGGGCCAGGTTGTTGCGTTCTGAAATAGAGGTTCGTATAGAAAAAGAGAGGAGTTCCACAGAAACTAAACGCTATATAATCATAGGGGTTGTCTTAATATTAGTTATAGGCTTTTTATCTTGGATAGCAAGCTGTATTCAGTTCAAATGAGTATTGGTTTTTGATTTTTGTGAGGAAAACTGTTTCACACAAAAAGGATGAGTTCAACTGCTCGATAAAAAAGGAGGGAAAATGGATCAGAGAGAGTCGAAGTTACTTTTCAAATCACTGACCGACAAATGCATAAAAAACGGGACGGTATTTGACAAATGTGCGGTTAAAGGATGTAGCAAAGCTGGAAGTCAAAAATGTGGCAACGGTCACTTAGTATGCCCAGCTCACACTATTGCTGATAGAACACCACCTATTGTAAGGTGCCTTGTGTGCAAGGCTGAAATTTTATAGGACTTAGTAGTCTGGATGGAATTGTCTTTGGAACTACGAAAGAGTATACCTATACCTTGGGCAGGCGCATTTAACCCTACGCCTGAGCTCTCTCCGTGCGCCATTCTAATAAACAAAGAAAAAACGGTGTTATTTTTGAGTCGAGAGGCATACTTGATAAAAAGCTTCTCGAACGGTTCTTTTCTCCAAGCTATTCAAGTCGTGACCTAAACGTGAGCGACATTTACCAAGCAACAACTTGTCTTGTTCTGCTGGAATCTGTCTGTTTTGTTTGTATGTTGCAAGTATGCTACTGATGTCGTCCTTGGGGATAGTCTGGAAAACCTCGTGAGCAACGAGATCAAGTAAGGGTTCCTGTGGCATTTGCAGGGGCTCAGTTTTTGCAGAGGTTGTGTTTCCAGTGATTTCGTCAGCACGGATTGAGACGAATCGGGTGACCATGTCTTTATCCCATTCATGAGTGGTGTCTGCTTCTTGCAACAAAAAGAGCGATTGACTGCCTCTGCTTGGCTTGATTCCTATGAGATGAATGCGTACACCAAACTCTTGTGCTTGTTGTACTCCGACACGTAAGTCCTCATCACCAGAAAGTAACACTATATCTGCAACTGCATGATTTCGGGAGAGCGTTATCATATCGGTTACAATGAGAGAATCCACCCCTTTTTGCTCCCCGACACTATTGACAAAACCAAGTCGAACTTTGACATTGTCGAGATGCGCCAATGTGAGATGAGACGTCGACGGACCAGTTGAGGTTCCGTCGTACCAATAGATGCGCAACAACGAAAGGTCAGTTAGTGTCTTCGCAAATTGTTCGAGTTCTTTAACAATGATCAAATAGTTAACAACAACGCATCCTCGCGGAAGTTTCTTCCCTGCCAATAGAGATGATCCCTGTGCATACAAATAACCCGCATCAACAAATACAGCAACACGATCCATAATGTTGTTTCTCCAGAAAAAATAAGGGCTCCCTAAGGAGCCCGGTAGTACGTTACCCTATTAATGCTAATCAGGGCAACACAGGTAATATACCATGACACTTTAGATTGGCGCAACCCCAAAATTTCAAAATTTTGCGCAAGTTGTCTAAAATCTGTCTAAACCGCCTAACACCGATGTCAATCTGCTTGATTTAGGTGAAGGGAGAGGGTATCTTTATTCCATGAAAATTTTAGTTGTCGGAGGTGGCGGACGTGAACATGCCATCGCTTGGAGATTGTCTCAGGATTCCTGTAAACCAACCTTGTTCTGTGCCCCAGGAAATGCAGGCACATCCACGGTTGCGCAGTCCGTGCCTATTTCAGCGGAGGATGTCCCTGCGCTGGTGGCGTGGGCCAAGGTCAATAAGCCGGATCTCACAGTCATCGGTCCGGAAGTGCCCCTCTGCTTAGGGATCACGGATGCGTTGAACGCGGAAGGCTTCCGCGTCTTTGGTCCCTGCAAGGCAGGCGCTCGCATGGAAGGCAGCAAGCTCTTCTCGAAGGACGTGATGACCGCCGCAGGTGTCCCCACCGCGCGTTCCTTAGGGTTCACGAATGCCGCTGAAGCGATTGATGCATTGGATCAATTCGATTTGCCGGTGGTCATCAAGGCTGACGGACTTGCCGCAGGCAAGGGTGTCGTGATTGCTCAGACGCGCGCCGAGGCAGTTGATGCCATCAATTCCATGCTCGTGGAGGCCATCTTTGGCAAGGCCGGGGCAGAGGTGTTGATCGAAGATTTTCTCGAAGGCGAAGAGGCTTCTATTCTGGCCCTCGTCGACGGCGAGCACACCGTGCTCTTGCCCTCGTCGCAGGATCACAAGCGTATATTTGACAATGACCAGGGACCCAACACGGGCGGCATGGGCGCTTATTCGCCTGCGCCTGTCGTGACCGACGACCTGATTCCGTTCATCAAGGAACAGGTCATTCTGCCTGTGGTACGCGAATTGAAAAAGCGCGGCATTGTCTACAAGGGTGTGCTCTATGCAGGCTTGATGATTGGCAAGAAGGGTATCAACGTGCTCGAATTCAATGCGCGCTTTGGTGATCCTGAGACCGAAGCTGTGTTGCCGCGTATCGCTGGGGACTTGATTCCTGCGCTTCAGGCGTGCATCGATGGCACCCTGCATGATGGACTCATCCAGGTGCGCCCGGAGGCCGCAGCGACGATTGTGATGGCCGCTGGCGGGTATCCAGGAAACTACGTCAAGGGAACCGAGATTAAGGGGCTCACTGAGGCCGCACAGGTTGAAGGCTCAGTCGTCTTCCATGCGGGTACTTCACTCAAGGACGGCAAGGTTGTCACCGCTGGCGGACGCGTATTGGCAGTCACCGCGCTGGGTACTGACCTCAAGACCGCAGTCGCCTGCGCCTACAAAGCGGTTAAGTGCATTCACTTTGACGGTGCGCAATACCGCCACGACATCGCCCGCCGTGCCTTCAATCGGTAAGAGAATTACCGCTTCGCTTTCGACTTGTGTCGAATGGTTTCCGCTTGCGATCCAACGAGCCTTATTGCGTTATTGCCTTATTGCGTTATTAGCGCTTCGCTTTCGATATGCGTCGCTTTTTTTTCCGATACGATCCAATGGTACGTTAACTCTGGAATAATAAGGCAATAACGCAATAAGGCAATAACGCAATTCTATAGCTTCTTCAAGAACGTCTGCATGCGTGACATGGCTTCCTTGAGCTGATCGATGCCTGTGGCATACGCGCAACGAAGATAGCCTGCGCCACAGGCGCCAAAGGCGTTGCCCGGTACGCAAGCCACGCTATACTCGTTCAGGAAGCGCATGGCAAATTCATGTGCGGTCAAGCCGGTCGATTGAATCGACGGGAAGACGTAGAATGCACCGCGCGGCATAAAGCAGTCGAGTCCCATTTCGTTTAAGGACGCAACAAGAAAATTTCTGCGCTGATGATAGGAATCTCGCATCTCGACAATGTCGGCATCTCCGGAAGTCAGTGCCTCGATGCCAGCATGCTGGCTGACCGTCGGTGCGCTCATCATGCAGTATTGATGAATCTTCATCATGGCGTCGGTGAGTGGAGCAGGGGCGCATACATAGCCAAGACGGAAACCTGTCATGGCCCATGCCTTTGAAAAGCCGTTCATGAAGATCAACCGGTCGCGAATGCGATGGATGGAGGCCATGGTGTGACGTCCGCCTTCGTAGGTCAGTTCGGAATAGACTTCATCGGAGATCAGGAGCAGGTTATGCTTGATCACAAAGTCGGCCAGTGCTTCCGTGTCTGCTTTGGTCAGGCAGGCGCCTGTGGGATTATTCGGGAAGTTAATCAGTAAGACACGTGACCGCGGGGTGACCTTCTTTTCAAGTTCTTCAACCGTCAAACGGAAATCATCTTTGCGGAAGGTATCCACAGCAACTGGCACGCCATGGGCCATGCGGATCAGCGGCGCATACGCGACAAAGCACGGTTCGTGGTAGAGCACTTCATCGCCCGGTGAAAGGACAGCGCGCAGGGCAATATCCAATGCTTCACTGACCCCGACAGTTACAAGGACTTCACTTTTCCAATCATATGTGGCATGGAAAGCGTGCTTCATGTAGGTCGTCAAGGCCTGACGGAGTTCCGGCATACCGAGGTTAGAGGTGTAACGTGTGAAACCGCGTTCAATGGAGGACATCGCACGTTCACGGATGTGCCAAGGCGTCTGGAAATCAGGCTCGCCGATGCCCAGTGAAATGATATCCCTGCGGGAGGCGACAATGTCAAAGAAATCCCGGATTCCCGACTTGGGTATATCACGCAGATGCGGAGCAATAAATTGTTCAGGGACTGACTTGGAGTCGGTCGTCATGGTGTTCACCTTCCATCAGGATATCTTGATCCTTATAAGTCTTGAGCATGAAATGGGTTGCCGTTGAGAGTACGCCGTCAATCGTTGCGAGATTGGCGCTGACAAAATTAGCGACTTCCTGAAGATTCTTGCCCTTCACGAAGAGCAGTAAGTCGAAGCCGCCGGACATCAGGAACATGGATTCCACTTGCGGACATTTGCTGATGCGCGCGGCAAGACGGTCAAACCCGCCTTCGCGTTCCGGACGGATGCGCAGTTCGATAACAGCGTGCACAGTGGTGTCGTCGATGCGCGCCGGATTGATAAGTGCGCGGAATCCGCGAATGACACCTTCCTTCTCAAAGGCGGCAATGCGCGCCTTGACATCTGCTTCGGTGGTGCGCAGTTCTTTAGCCAGCACGGCATCTGATTCCCGTGCATTTTTTTTCAACATCTCTAATAGCGGATCCATAATCACTCCTTAAACTAATCAGTAAAACGTGACAACAGTATAGCGTAAAAAGGGGGGCATTTGCAAAGCCAATTCATGCCTTCAACAAGTCTTTGACGATTTCGCCGGCAAGGATTAAGCCGGCGACTGAGGGGACAAAGGCGATACTGCCGGGAACCTTTCTACGTTTAGGCAGTTGCGTGTCGGTGTCAGGAATGATATCGGCTGTGGAGCTGGGCTGTGGATTTTCTTTCGAATAGACAACCTTTAATGTATCAATATGACGTTCGGCGAGACGTTTGCGCATGACTTTACAGAGTGGACAGACCGAGGTTTTATGAATATCCCCGATTTCAAAACGTGTGGGGTCTAGTTTATTGCCGGCTCCCATGCAACTCATAATAGGCGTACCCGCTTGCTTTGCGCGTACGATGAGTTCAACTTTGGCATCGACGGTGTCAATTGCATCCGCAATGTAATCAAATGAGGCAAGATCAATAACAGAGGCTGTTTCAGCGTTGTAAAATAGATTATAGACAGTCACTTGCGCATCGGGATTAATGTCTCGGATACGTGCCGACATCACCTCTGCCTTGGGTTTCCCAATGGTGCTGTAGAGGGCAATGAGTTGACGGTTAATATTGGACGCACAGACAAAGTCGGCATCA
This sequence comes from bacterium, assembly GCA_037133395.1. GTDB lineage: Bacteria > Verrucomicrobiota > Kiritimatiellia > RFP12 > UBA1067 > CAIZQW01. The sequence goes on from JBAXOG010000094.1 coordinate 12,653, forward strand.
ATTAATGTTAGATTGCCGATGCCGCAACGTGCAAGGGCTTCAGCAGTAAACGAACCTACGCCGCCAATGCCAAAAACAGCGACATGAGATGTTTTGAGGGTGGCGACGGCTTCTGAGCCAAGTAGGCGTTCTGTGCGAGAAAAAGGCGCGTCAGTCATGGCTATTACTTATTGAACGGGTGTTTCAATTTGCTGGACTTGTCCTTCGCCTTGCTGCTGCTGTGTAGCAGCTGCGCTGGCTTCCTCTTGCTGTTTGCGGAGGGCATCGGTTACAATTTTAGACAATTCTTCCTTCTGCTTGCGATCCGTTTCCTGTCTCTGATTTTCTTGAACTTTCAGCCGTTCGTTTAATCTGTCGCGATAAGAGGTCAGGAGGGATGAGTGACTTCTTGTCGGGGAGAGTCGGAGTCCCTCAGCAGAAAGGGGCGGAACATGTGTTTCGACGATGGGTTGTAACGGGCCTGGCTGGCGATCAGGACTATGTCCGGATAGGGTGATGGCGGGAGCGACAAGGGGTGGTGGACTTGTTGGCGAGGCTCCTGGCGTGGTTGGTGCGATAGGGCTCTTGTTTCCAAACTTAAGTGAAATGCGCACTTTGTTTGCATCGTCACCTTTTTCAATGGTGGCGGTTTCAGAGGTGTAATCGGCTTCAAGGACGGTCCAATTATTTGCGGATTCCCCGACAGTCATATAGTAGTTGGCGGGTGGTTTTGCGGAGAGGTCAGTGAACCCGATGGCCGTCTTTCCATCAGGCGTGATGTTGATGGCTGTCCATGAAAAGGTTTCTGCAAGCTTTTGCTGTTCAACCTTCATCTTGGCTTCGTCCATAGTGGTCGCTGCTGCATTCAGCACCGTGGGATCAGGTGGCGTGCCAAAGGGCATCTTTTCTAAAATAATGGGATAGGGGCTACTATTAAAGGGAGTACCTGTTGGACTCAGTGATGATACGGCCACATCTCCGTTGACAGGCGTTTCTGCGGCTGCGTTGACTGTCGATTGCGTGACGGTGTTGTCTGAAGGTACAGGAACTTCATTTGTTGAAACCTGAGCATACAGGGTAGATGACAAGAATAACCCTGTAAGAACGCTCAAATAGGTATGAATCAATTTCATATTTCGAAGTATAGCAGATCACCTTCCTGATTTCCATATTGAAATAAGGAGGTTACAATTGCCGTAGGATCGTGTCATCGATGATCTGATGGATGCGGACATCCCCGAGCGCGGCGGGCAACGAGAAACGGATCTTTCCGTTTGCTGTCTTCTTGTCGCGCAGCATGGCATCCATGAGCTGATGGCAGGAGAGGCCTTGAGGCAAGGAGGTCGAGAGTCCGACAGAATCAAAAATCTCGGTGACCTGATCTGCAAATCCAGGCGCGGCAAGGCCTACCTTTTCAGCTAAGCGCGCCTCAACAACCGTTCCGATGGCTACGGCCTCACCATGCAACATGGTAAAATTGGCATGATGCTCAACTGCATGTCCAATGGTGTGTCCGAGATTCAATGCGGCCCGGATGTTTTTTTCATAAGGGTCTTTGATGATCGTCTTGACTTTCACTGCCAATGATCGCGATACGAGAGGGATAAGGCTTGCCGCATCAGCTGCAGCAACGCAGGGACGTGATGGATCCGCTGTCTTGCAACAGGCAAAACGCTCCAGCAACGGGATCAGGCCGGGGTCACCGATGATGGCGTGTTTGATGGTTTCTGCTAGTCCGCAACGGAGTTCCGAAATAGGCAGGGTGCCCAGTGTCGAGGTGTCGATGAAGACCGCAGTAGGCGCATGGAAGGCGCCTACGAGGTTCTTGCCTTCAGGCAGGTCTGCGCCGGTCTTGCCGCCGATCCCTGAGTCTACCATTGCGAGCAAGGTGGTCGGCAGGTTGATCCAACGGATGCCGCGCATCCACATTGATGCAGCAAAGCCTGTGAGGTCGCCGACCACGCCACCACCCAAAGCGATGACCGTGTGATTGCGTTCAAGCCCAGCCTTTGCAAATGCACTGAGAATCGTTGAAATCGTCGCAAGGGTTTTGGTCGATTCACCAGCAGAGATGGCGACACTTGAGGTAATAATTCCGACGTTTTGAAGGGCTTGAATCACGCGTTGGCCATAGAGAGCAATCGTGTTTGAGTCACCGACAACAACAGTTTTCTTGCCCATGTTCAGCGATTCAATATGCTGACCAAGATGGTCGATTAGATTTGCTCCAACCACGACGTCATACGCTTTGCCCATGCCCGAGACATGATAGAGGCCAAGTTCTGCTTGGACATGGTCAGCAATCTCTTCAGGGGAGCCTGTTCCGACCACGACCCGACGGGGGAAGGAGCCGTAATGGCCTGCCCGCTCTGAGAGAAGTTGTGCAATCGGTTTTCCCTTTCCTGGCGCAATGGGTTGCGCGCAGTCTGTCGGGACAGCAAGCAAGGGACGCTGGTTAGGCTTGTTGGCAATACGTTGTTCCAGGATAGATACGTTAACATCTAGAAAGAGAATGGTCCCTTTTGATTCTGCAAAGGCGCGACTTTCAGGGTTTAGCAAGGCCCCGCCGCCCAGGCTGATGATGCAGGGTTCGATATCGGACGCGGCATCTTTTAGAGCTCGCTGTTCGCGAAAACGAAATCCTGCTTCGCCTTCCGATGAAAAAATATCACGAATGACCATTCGTGCATTGGCCTCAATGAGTTGATCCACGTCAATGAGTTTTCGTTCCAGTCGTTCGCTGAGGATATTCCCGAGGGTTGACTTACCACTCCCCGGAGGGCCATATAGAAAGATGTGTGCCATAGTTTTTATCTGCTTCTTAAAAAGCATAATGATGCCATGATTGGCCTGATGTCGTCAACAGCTAAAGGATGTTCAGTGGACAAGTGAGATTTTCAAACAGGCATATCTGCGTCTTCCATTCTAATCCTCCATCTGCTATTATACCCCCCTTGTTAATCTATTAATAGGGGTAATGATGAAGACAGCTACTAGGATGTTGATGATCGGGTGTATGATAGTGATCCATTCCGTGATGGCGAATGAAACATCGACTAGAACAAGAGAGAGTTTCAATCAGGAGTGGTTGTTCGAAAGGTTTGGCCCTATGCCCGATGGATCAAACAAACCCGAACCTGGAATAGCTTTGTATGGGGTTGATCTTAATGATTCTGCGTGGCGAAAGTTGGATGTGCCGCATGATTGGGGCATCGAGGGACCCTTCCGTGATGATCTCGACAATAACACGGGTAAGTTGCCGTGGAAGGGCATCGGCTGGTATCGCAAGCATTTCTCGCTCGCGGATGTTGACAAGGGGAAGCGGATTTTTATCGATTTTGATGGAGCCATGGCCAATGCGAAGGTCTGGTTGAACGGTGAATACGTCGGGACGTGGCCGTTCGGCTACAATTCGTTCCGTCTCGAACTGACTCCCTTTGTAAAATTTGACGCAAAGAATGTTCTGGCTGTACAGCTCGATACGACCCAATGGGGCTCGCGTTGGTATCCGGGCGCCGGAATTTATCGAAACGTATGGCTCGTCAAGACCGCACCGGTCCATGTCGGACACTGGGGTGTCACTGTGACAACGCCATCAGTGACCGATGCGAGCGCAGAGGCCAAGCTGGCGGTGAATGTTGATAACCAAGGCGGGCAGGAAATAAAGGTTTCTGTGGCGGTCAATATTCTTGAGGCTGGATCCGATGGCGTGGCAGGTAAAATAGTAGCCGCATCGTCGGTTGTTGAAAAGCAGATTGCGACGGGCGCGACAAGCATATTTGATTTGGTTGCCACGGTCACGCAGCCGAAGCGCTGGGATATCATGTCGCCCAATCGCTATGTCGCCCGTGTGAGCGTGAAGGTCGGCGATAAGACCGTAGATGTCGTTGACCAAGTTTTCGGTTTTCGCACCATAGAGTGCACTCCGCGTGACGGGTTCAAGCTGAACGGACGTCGTGTCGAGTTGTATGGCACGTGCAATCATCACGATCTCGGTGCGCTTGGCGCGGCTTTCAATACGCGGGCGATGGAGCGTCAGTTGGAGATCTTGAAGGAGATGGGTAACAATGCATTCCGGACGTCCCATAATCCGCCTGCGCCGGAACTGGTTGAGCTGTGTGACCGCATGGGCATTGTCATGATGGTCGAGGCCTTTGATTGTTGGAAAGGTGGCAAGACGGCGAATGACTACAGCAGGCTATTTGATGAATGGCATGCCAAGGACCTGAAGGCGATGGTCCGTCGTGATCGTAATAATCCTTGTGTATTTATGTGGAGTATCGGTAATGAAATACGTGAGCAGAAGGGACCTGAGATGGCCAAGATGTTGCGTGATATCGTCAATGCGGAAGATCCGACGCGTCCGGTGATCGCAGGTTGTAACAGTGCAGGTGCAGGGTATAACGGGTTCCAACATGCAGTCGATGTTTTTGGGCTCAATTATAATCTAGGACACTATTCCAAATTTTTAAACTATGCCGGAAATGAGAAGAGGCCTGTGCTTTCGAGTGAATCATCGTCGTGCATCAGTTCGCGAGGCGAATATTTCTTTCCAATCAACCGAGGAACTGATTCGAGAGTAAATTTTCAAGTTTCGTCCTATGATGTTGATGCGCCAGGTTGGGCCTGTCCTCCTGACGATGAGTTTGCCGCGCTTGATAAGAATCGGGCCTTCATGGGCGAGTTTGTCTGGACTGGTTTTGATTACATGGGTGAACCGACGCCGTATAATTCCGATGTCAGTAACCTCCTCAATTTCTCTGATCCAGTAAAGAAAGAGGCGATGAGGAAGGAACTCGAGGCACTCGGCAAGTTGAAGGTTCCTTCCGCGAGTAGCTACTTTGGCATTCTGGATCTCTGCGGGTTTAAGAAGGACCGGTTCTACAGCTATCAGGCGCGCTGGCGTCCGGAATTTCCCATGGCGCACATTTTCCCGCATTGGAATTGGTCGGAACGCGTTGGGCAGGTGACGCCTGTGCACGTCTACACCTCAGGAGATGAGGCTGAATTGTTCCTGAATGGAAAATCGTTCGGCCGGAAGCAGAAGCAACAGTTTGAATACCGCTTGCGTTGGGACGATGTCGTATATGCGCCAGGGGAGCTGATGGTGGTTGCCTACAAGAAGGGTAAGGAGTGGGCCACGGATAAGGTCAAGACCACGGGCGAAGCTAAGAAGATTCTGCTTGCTGTGGATCGCGACAAGATCAAAGCCGACGGCCTGGACTTGGCCTTTGTGACGGTGACCATTGCCGACAAGAATGGACTCCTCGTGCCGCGTAGCCACAATCTCGTGAAATTCACGATAGCTGCGCCCGGCGAAATTGTCGCGGTCGGCAATGGAGATGCTGCCAGCCACGAGCCCTTCCAAGCGAAGCAGCGTAAGGCTTTCAATGGGCTTTGCCAAGTGATCGTTAAAGCGAAAGCTGGGCAGACAGGGAAGATGGTGCTCAAGGCCGAATCTGAAGGCTTGGAGAATGCCGAGATCGTGATCAGTGGGAGATAATTTAAGTGGAGATCAAACGGATGAGAATGACAAGGTGGATAGTGGTGGGGTTTTCTGTGTTAAGTGTGGGTTTCGCAGGAGCATTGACCCCGCATGACCTGATGTGCGATTTGCTTGCAAAACCGGGTTGGGTCCCTGTGCCGGATGCGC
>JBAXOG010000095.1:0-18261 GCA_037133395.1 bacterium
TGTACAAAGAAAATCGGCTATCAAAACAACTTGAGTCAGTCAGCTACCCAGTTTAATAAATAGTTATTTAACGCCCCCTCGTCTAAAATGTCAAGACACAACCTATAAATTTGTGGCATAGCAACCCGTTTTCTGCTTAAATCTAAATAAGGAAGTTTTTGTCGTAATGCTCAACTGAGTCAAAAAAAAACATCACGTGCGAATATTAGGTCATACAATAATATGCTGAAAAGAAATACGTCAATTCTCTTCTTACTGGCTTGGAATGATTATCGCATCTTTCAGGGTATCAGTCGTTATGCGCACCAGGCGGGCTGGCAGATGGACACGCGGCATTTTCTTCTCAATGTGATTCCTAAGGATCGTACGTTTCACGGTATGATCGCCATGTATCATAATGACCCAGTAGTCAGGGCTTATATCCGTGAAAAGGCTAAGACGGTGCCAACCGTTATCCTTGGCACCCAAAATCCCGGAGTGGATGCGCCGATGGTCATGCCGGACAATCAACAGGCCGGCCGACTCGCAGCCGAACATCTGTACGGACTTTTTCACACGAATTACGCTTGGTTCGCCTGTGACACGTGTCCGTCAGGGAAAGAGAGGAGGCGCGCATTTGAAGGTCGGCTCCGAGACCTTGGCTTCTCTTGCGCCGATCTCTCCTGTGGTCGGGGACCCTTTAACGCGAAGGCGGTTCTTCAGAAGCTGAAGCAGAGTTCGAAGCCGTTGGGTGTGATGGCCCGTGATGATCATGATGCCGCTGTATTACTCGATCTCTGCCATCTCGCCAGGCTTCGTACGCCAGAGGATGTCGCCGTGATCGGCGTCGGTGATCTTGAATCGCTTTGCGCGTTCTCGCCCTTGCCCGTTTCGAGTGTCAGCTTGAATATGGATGAACTCGGCTTTCAGTCTGCAGCAGTCCTTGCTCAAGTGATGCGCGGTAAGAGTGTTCCGTCCAAGACCATCATCCCGCCTGGCCCGCTGACTCAGCGCCTGTCGACGGGATGCCTTGCCATCACACATCCTCACCTGAAAGAGGCTGTCCGCATCATTGACACGGAGTTTAAGACCTTCCTGACCATGGACAAACTTGCAGCCGCAGCAGGTATCTCTCGGCGGCAACTCTATTTGCTGTTTGAGAATGAAATGCGGTGTTCTCCCTGTGATTACTTGCTAAATGTACGGATGGATCTGGCGAATAAATTATTAAGTGAAAATAAACTTCATTTGCATCAGATTGCGCAGGCCTGTGGCTTCAATACGCCTCGTACCCTGCACCGGACATTTCTTCAGCGTTTCGGAGTATCTCCTTCCAAATGGGCGAAGGGAATATGCTTAAATTGAAGCTGTCCAATAGAATAGTGCTCTTGTCCCTTGTGTTACTTAAGAGAGGTAAGCAGTTATGAAACGAATTAAACTGTCCAAAACGAGTCCCGCGTTTTCCCGCCTGGTCTATGGCACGTGGCGGCTGCTGGCGACAAAGCCTGACGCGCAGGAGCTTAATCGCCGTCTGCATGCTTGCGTGGAATTGGGCATCACCTCCATTGACACGGCCGAAATCTATGGACTGTATAACGTGGAAGAAGCGCTGGGTACAGCGCTTGCGTTGTCTCCTGGGTTGAGGGATCAACTGGAAATCATCACCAAGGCCGGAATCTATGTGCCGAATGTTTATCACCCTGAACGTCGCACAGCGCATTACAATGCTACGGGCGCAAGACTGATCAAGAGCCTTGAAAAATCATTACGTCTGCTGGGCACAGACCATGTTGAACTCTTCCTCGTGCATCGTCCGGATTGGCTTGCTCGCGCCGATGACACGGCGAGCGGATTAAATGAGCTGCTGCGGTCCGGGAAAATAAAGTCTGCGGGTGTATCCAATTACAGTGCTTCGCAATTTGATCTATTAAACGGATTGATGGCACAACCGCTCGTGACCAACCAGATTGAGTTCAACTTGCTCCACATGGAGCCGATCCATGATGGCACCTTGCACCAATGCGAGAAACTTGGAAGCTTGCCGATGGCGTGGAGTCCGCTCGCTGGCGGTCGACTCTTTAACGCTGACGATCCTGCAGCCGTACGTCTCGCTTCCGCAGCCAAAGAGATGGCCTCTCGCACCAACGGAGCAACACTGGAACAGCTCGCTTACGCCTGGATTCTGGCGCACCCGAGCCAGCCGCTGCCCGTCATCGGCACCAACAAACTTGAGCGCATTCAGTCCGCCGCAAAGTCCGTTGATATTGTTCTTGAACGTGAGGATTGGTATGCGCTTTGGCAAGCCGCACAGGGACGCAAAGTGCCGTGAGGGAGACTTCACTGGAATGATGGAATATGGGAATGATGGGGTTGGATGCCTTCCTGGGCGAATAGGCGCCTGCCGCGCCGTAGCCTTGGCGTAGGTTGGTAGGTTGTCGGTCGTAGGGCACTTGGGCGCATAGGCGTCCACGCCTGTGCAATGGCGGCAAGGAAGCAGCCATCCACTGTGCTGATTTGCTGTGTGTACAGGCGGGGACGCCTATACGCCCAGGAGAGAGCTGTACAGGCGGGACGCCTATACGCCCAGGCTTACGACGAGCCATGCTAAAAGTTACTCCTCTCGGTTAGTCCCAGACCCCTGGCGGGGTGCTTATTTTTAACTTGATTGTTTTTAACCCCATACTCGTTCTTTGCGGTAAAAATTCTCAATCCGCGTAATCCGAAGCTAAAAACAAACTTCCTGCGGTATAGAACAAACGTGCTATATACGGGGAAGTGATAGCGGTGTATAATAGTGATGTTTTAAATGGAAAAAAGAGTCAGGAAAGGGTGGGAATGATTATGAATACACTTGATTGCGTGAAAATGAATTGCAGTAAATGGTTCGCGCGTGTCGCGGCCATGGTAGCGATAGCGGCTCTATTTACGACTGGCACCGCACAGGCGGCCAGTTATACGAACATTGCTACTGGCAACTGGAGCGCGGATGGTAGTTGGCAAGGCGGCTCGAGCGGTAAGCCTTCGGTCGGCGGCGCGGCGGATGCCATCATCGTCTTCAAACCCGCGGCAGCCGACGCCAGCGTCAATGACCTGGCCGGTGCGTTCTTGCTCAATCAGCTGTGGGTCGTTACTAACCAAACCGTGACCCTTTCTACCAACAACGGAAGTTCACTCTCGTTCATAAACGCGGGCGCGATGATCACCAATGCAGGCACCAGCGCCCTTACTTTAAGCACTCCCATCACCCTGGGCACCAACCTGACGGTCGGCTCGGCGTCCGGCGCCATCACGATCAACAATGCCCTAAGCGGTACGGGCGATCTCACGCTCAATGCCAACGGTAGCGGCGCGATCACGTATCCTAATAACGTGAACATTACCCTCACGGGCGCAATCATCAACTCGGGTACGGGTACCAACACTACTCAAATCGGCGCAGGTGGCGGTGTTAATATCATCGGTAGCAGCGTCAGCAACGTCGTCCAGAACAGTCTCTCCTCGGTTCTGCTTCTCAAAAGCGGCGGTACCTACGGTGCACTGTACATCAAGGCAGGAACGTTACAGTTGACCTCGGATACAGCCACGGGCGGTGGCACATTCTACTTGGGCGAACCCGGAGGTGCCAGTTGGGCCACTCTAAGCATGTTATCAAGCGCTTCACATACTTGGGCCAACCCGATCGTGTTGGGCAACACAAGTGGAGCCCTGCTCATCCAGGTCGCTAATACCAGTGTATTTAGTGGTGGTGTGACCGGTACGAACAATTTAACAGTCAAGCAAACGGCAGCTAATGTGCTTACTTTCTCCACCGCCTCGCTGAACTTTGTCGGCGCCCTTACCAACGCTGGCACCGCTGGCTCGGTGACCATCAGCAGCGTCATCGGCCCCCTCGTCACCGCTGTCGTCCAGAATAGCGCCACGTCCCCGTTGAACCTATCCGGTATCAACACGTATACCGGCCCGACGGCGATTCTCGCGGGGACGTTGAACCTTACGGGCAAGTTGGGCAACGGTGATTATCCGGCGGTCATCGCAAACAGTGGGACCTTTGTCTATAACAGTGCCGCCGCCCAGGCGTTGGGCGGCATTTCCGGCTCTGGCCTAGTTACAATCAGCGCCGGCATGCTCGGTAGTACTGGCACCATATCCGGCCCCGTCTCCGTAGCATTAAACGCTGTTCTAGCACCAAGTCTCGGCCTCGGCGGTAGCAACACACTGACCCTGTCCAGCGCCGCAGCCAATGCCCTGACGCTCAATAGCGGCCCTTGTCTGAAGTTTGCACTTTCCAGCACGGGGACAAACGATCAGATCAATATCACCGGCGGCTTGACGTTGAATGGCGCGAACTACATTACCCTGACCTGCCCGGGCGGGGGGACGATCCCTGCGGGGACATACACGCTTATGACCTACGCCAGTACGAACGGTCCGGGAACCCTCGCGTTGAACGGATCGATTCCCAATGCCACGCTGAATGTCGGCGATACGAGTGTGACGTTGACTGTCGGCGTTGGCGGCACCTCGGGTACTTTGATAGGCGGTTTGACGTGGAAAGGTAATCTGTCCGGGAACTGGGACACTTCGACTGCAAATTGGACGAATGGCAGTGCGGCGGTGACTTACACGGACGGTACTGCCGTGACGTTTGATCAAAACGCGAGCAGATTCAGCGTTACCGGCATGGTTGCGGTGGTTTCACCTGGTTCAGTGACTTTCAATAACACCACGGCTTACACGAATAGGGCTAACATCGGCGGCACCGGATATCTGTCGAAGGACGGCACCGGCACAGCGACGCTGACCGGCACCAACACGTTTACCGGCCCTATCGCGATCAGCGCGGGAACGCTGACGGTCGGTGGCGCGGGCCAGTTGGGCGGAGGCAATTATGCTGGCGCGATCACGCACAACGGAGCGCTTCTCTCATTTGCCAGTTCAGCCCCCAATACCCTTTCCGGGGGTATCACAGCGACCGGTACCGTTACGAAGTCCGGAAGTGGCGATCTGACGATCTCCGGAACCAACAACTTCGGCGTTTTGAACTTAAGCGCGGGACTGACTACAGTAACAGGGACGAATAGTGCGGGTATTTTGAACATTAGTTCGGGCGCAACAGGGTTAATCGTGAACACTGCCATGACTATGTCTGGCACTGTCGGTGCAAACGGAGCAATGATTATCAGTAACGCAACAGTTACCGCAAGTGGCATTATTTCAACGGCAGGGCAATTTATGAGGATTGATAACGCTACCTTGTCGTCAATGGCTGGAAATTCTGGAATCAAAATGAATGGTGCTAATTACACACTTAGCATAACAAATGGCGGCAGGTTGTTTATTTCCCACGTTAATGGTCTTTCCATTGCCGATACAGCTACTGGGAATAATGGTGAAGTGGTTAATATTGGCGGGTTGTCACCATCAGGGGTTCCTTCAACTTACGATGGTAATAACCAAGGCGGTATAGCCGTCAATGGATCTTTGGGATCTTCCTCCGTAAATACCCTGAATGTGTTTAGAGGGGGTATGATTACCAACATTACCTATCTTCGAATCGGCTATACGGCTCTTGCGTCGAATGCTGTCATGTCGATCCGTGATGGCGGTTTGGTGGAAATGAATACAGCTACTATTACGGTTGGCACTGGCCCGAACAACAAGTTGATTAATTCAGGCGGTATTTTTCAGTTCACGACAGCTACTGCTCCTACCGTCACGATTAGTCCCAACAATGCTTTCGTCATGACCAACTGCACACTTGGCTATCGTGGCGTTGTTAACGTCAACATCACGAATAACTGGGGTAATTCGGGAATGGGGACGAATACCGTCACTTGGCAGGGCGACAATACCCTGCGGCTGACCAGTTCATCGGCCACGAACTCGCTGGGGCGGCCATATCTATTTGACACCAACCTCGGGTCCACGAACTTTGTAAATCTGGAACTGCTGGGTGTCTGCGCGATTCGGGGCGGAGGGGTGAACATTGGCGCGAACGGGACGATGATGTTGTCGGATGCCATTGCGACTATTTCGGGAGGGGTGACGAACTTCGGAAGTATTGCCGGCTCAGGAACAATCACCGGTCTGGTGACGATGGCAAGCGGCAGTAGCCTGTCGCCTGCGGGGTATGGTAAGCTGGCGTTCAGCACCAATATGGCCTTCGCCGGGACGGGTCCGTATACGCACAACTGGAACTATAACGCCAGCACGTGCAGTGTGGTGACGGTGGGCGGGACATTGGCCTTGCCGGCGACGATGAGCCTGACTGTCACCGGAACTGGGGAGTTGCCGGCGAATACCGTGTTTCTCTCATGGGGTGTGGGCGGAGCCCCCACGACGACTTGGAACGTTTCTCCGGCCAAGTATGTGGTCAAAGCAACTGCGAACAGTTTTTACGTTACGAAATTATCGGGTACATTAATCCGCTTATATTAACGGCGCCGGAATACTGGAATGTTGGAATATCCGCCTTCGCGATGCCTATGGCGGACAGGTGGGAATGTTGGAATGATGAACGTGGTTGCCTTGCTGGGCGAATAGGCGCCTGCCGCGCCGTAGCCTTGGCGTAGGAGGGTCCTCGCCTGTTCTCTGGCGGCAAAGAAAGCCGCCAGCCATAGACGCAACGCTTCGCTGTACAGGCGGGACGCCTACACGCCCAGGCTTACGACTATGCAGACGAAACACGTTGCTCTTTCGTTTATTCCAGCTCTGAGGCAGCGGGCTTTTTTATAACTTCTGCGTTAAGAGTTCAACCGCTCAACGCTTAATTGAGGAAAAATTATGAGTATTACGGGATTTGCAGGTAGAATAGTTATAGGGATTGGATTGGCTGGATTACCGGGGCTGGCGCGCGGTGCGGAGATGGATACGCTGTGGGGCGAGCAGGTGGTCAGTCTGAAGGCTGCTGATGCGGCGCGCGGACAGCTTTTTGATCAGGGCAATTATGCCATGTTCATCCATTTCGGGCTCTACTCCAGCATCGGGAACAAGTACAAGGGCAAGGACTATTACGGCATCGGCGAGTGGATCATGAATAAATCCATGGCCAATATCCCTGTGTCCGAGTACATGGCGCTGGCGGCTGATTTCAACCCGGCGAAGTTCGATGCTGACGCGATCGCTAAACTGGCAAAAGACGCTGGGATGAAATACATTGTCATCACGTCAAAACATCACGAAGGCTTCGCGATGTATCAGTCGAAGACGAACGCGTTCAATATTGTCGATGCCACACCGTTCAAGCGTGATCCCCTGAAGGAACTCGCTGCCGCCTGCAGCAAGCATGGGCTAGGGCTGGGCTTCTATTATTCGCATAACCAGGACTGGACCTTCCCCGGCGGCGCGGGCGGGCCGACAACGACGAAGGACGGCAAGGCGGCTGATTTCAAGTATTACTTTGAGAACAAGTGCCGGCCGCAGATTGAGGAGATCACGACCCAGTATGGCCCCATCGCCATTGTGTGGTTTGACACGCCTGGCAGCATTCCCAAGGAGTATGTTGAGGAACTCGTTGCAATTGTGCGTAAGAATCAGCCCCAGGCGCTGGTCTCGGGGCGAGCGGGGTATGGACTTGGCGATTACCAGACGCTGGGCGATATGCAGGTGCCGTCTGCGAATGTGGACGGGATGTGGGAGAGTGTCGATACTACCAATGACTCCTGGGCTTATGCCTGGTATGACAATTACTGGAAGAGCCCGAAGGAGATCCTCAGACGCCTGATCGCCTGTGTGGGCCGTGGCGGTACGTATATGCTGAATATCGGCCCGCGGGGCGACGGTTCCATACCGGAACGTGCGGCGAGCACGCTGCGCAGCGCAGGCGCGTGGATCAAGGCCTATCCCCAAGTTGTGTATGGCACAGACCCTTCGCCGTGGAAACATGCGCTGCCATGGGGTGATGTCACGAGGAAGGGCAACATACTCTTTCTCTGCGTGCTGGATATGCCTGCGTCGGGACGTATTTATCTGCCTGGTCTGAAGACGGAGATCATGTCTGCGGTGCTGGTCAGGGCCGGGGTGCGTACTGCTTTGAAATTTGAAAAGGAGGGCAGTTGGGCCAGGGTTGAACTGCCTTTGGACAGTCACAAGGAACTGATTCCGGTTGTGGAGCTCCAGCTAAAGGGGACGGCGGAAGTGGACACGGCGTGGGGGCTTGATCCTGAACTTGACACGACGTTGCAGGCCGAGTTCGCCGAGGTGTCGGGGGCTAGTCAGAAACAAAAAGCGTGGATGGAAAAGTTCGGCGAATGGAAGCACATTGTGCGTGTTTATAACTGGACATCGGGCGGCAAGGCTGCGTGGAGCGTCGAGGTGCTGAAGGCTGGCGAGTATAATGTCGCGCTGACGTATGCAGGCAAGGAGAGGACGGTGTGGGGTGTTACTGTTGAAGGCGGCGAGCACATCCAGAACCAGCAGAACGCCTCGCATAATTACCAGACGTTTCCGATCGGATGGCTTAACTTCCCCAAGCCTGGCCGCTACACGGTCAGCGTATCCTGTTTGGACGGCGACCTCAAGGAAGCCAGTCTGAAGGCGATTCACTTGCAGCGGGTTGATCTACGATAAAGCACCCGCTCAGGGCATCATCGTCGTTAATCTTGCGGTGGGATAGGAGCGAAATAGGCGCATCTGCGATTCATTGACCTGTTGTCTGGGCAGATAAGCTGGGCGTATAGGCGTCCTCGCCTGTACACTGGCGGCTACCAAACCGCCACCCACAGACACCACGCTTCGCTGTACAGGCGAAGACGCCTATACGCCCAGGGGTTGCAACGAATCGCAGATGCGCCCGAGAGAAAAGGGATGAAGATCAAGATGTTGACAACGAACATAAGCAGGATAAGTTCAGCAATGGAGACGAAGTTATGTCGAGTATTATGTTCAGGGATTGTATTTGTCGGGGCAGGTCTGCTGGCGGTTACGTCGCTGCAGGGCGAGCCACTTAATGTCAACCCCATCCGCCGAGCGGCATCATTGCCAGCGACGACACCGTGGTATCTTGATAAGTTGAGTCAGGTGCCTGCTTTCGAGTGGGCGGCAGATAGACCTGGCAGCGGTGGCCAACCTATACGCTCTTTATACTACACTGGAGAGCTGTACCAAGGTAAAAAGACTCGCATCTTCGCCTATTATGCCACCCCTGGAATCCTTTCCCGCGATCCTTCAAAGGACAAGAAACTCCCAGCCATAGTTCTTGTGCATGGCGGGGGAGGGCACGCTGATGTGGGTTGGGTGCAACTCTGGGCGAAGCGCGGCTATGCGGCCATTGCCATGGATCTGGCCGGCTGTGGGCCCGACAAGAAGCCTCTGACTGATGGCGGCGGGCCGGGGATGGGTGATGATATCACGTTTGGCGCCATTGACGGGCCCATTACCGATCAATGGGCATATCATGCTGTGGCGGATATGATTCTTGCGCATTCCCTGATTCGATCATTTCCCGAAGTTGACCCCGAGAAAACGGCGGTTACCGGTTATAGTTGGGGTGGATTTTTGACCTGCCTTGGGGCAGCACTTGATGATCGTTTCAAAGCCGCTGTTCCCGTCTATGGGTGTGGATTCATAGCGCAAAACAGTTCGTGGCTTGACCGGTTTAATAAGATGTCTCCTGAAAGCAGGGCGAAGTGGGTCATGTTATGGGATCCTTCAACGTATATGGGATCAGCAACGGTGCCGATGTTGTTTGTAAACGGCGGAACGGATCGTCACTACCGCCCGGACAGTTATGCGAAAACTTATGACCTGATCAAGGCTCCGAAGAATATTCATTATGTTTCATTCCTGCAACATGGTGCCGTGATCGACAGGCCTAGCGCCGTTGAGATATTTGTGGAGCATTACCTGCGGGGCGGGGTACCGCTCCAAAAGGTCGCCACTCCGGTGGTCAGCGGCAAACAGATCAGGGCCGGGGTAGAGACCAAAACCAAGTTGCTTAAAGCTGAGCTTCAGTACACGCTGGATCCGATTTTAGGAGTCGCAGATACTCGAAAATGGATTGCTCAACCGGCGAAAATCGAGCAGACGAACATCGTTGCCGAACTTCCGCCGAGAAATGCAACGATCTGGTTCCTGACCGTTACGGATGACCGTGACGTGCTGGTATCGAGCCCGTTGATGTTTTTGAAGAATTGAGGAGAATGTATGAAGACTGTGATTTTGTTTACATGCCTGCTGGTCGCTCTGTGTGTAATGCTTTCCGCGGGATGCTGCCATCTTCAGCCGCAAAACCGTGTCGCAGTGCCGAACAAAGATTTCCCGTATTCGTTCGACAAAGCGCCATTCATCAGTCCACGAATCATCCAAGACTTGTCCACTTGGATTAGCGACAGCGGAGATCAGGTCGTGGCAATCAATGTTTTGGAGGCGCAAGGTAGCAACCGATATCATGGCGACGCTCATGTTGGTGAGGGACATCCCCCTTACGTATCCACCGAAACGACCACCGTTGATTTTGGCGTAACCAATAACGCCTGGTTCGGCTATCATTTTATTGGGATGACCAAGTCCGGCGTCTATGTGCTTGAGACATCGGATTCTGGCGGGGGTTCGGGAGTTTTCAGAAATATTTTGTTGCTCACGTTTGAAGACGACGATGGCATCGTGTGTGATTGGGAAAAGACTGTTGCCCTTCACTTGAACAAGCGTAAACGCCTTCTTATAAATAAGCTCGGAGAGATTCCGTTGGGTGACCGTTGGGATGGCGAATTGAAAGTTGAAGGGGACTCAATTATTGTCGGCAAAGATCGCGGGTGGTTCTCTGTTTCGGGCGGAACAGGCGGGGCCCGCTAACCGGGCGGGGGGTGACCACTCTATTAATGCTTCCAAAAGCAAGACCTGTGAGAAGAACCGTTAAGTGAAGGAAGTACTGTTTTTGAAATTCATGCTGGTTGGTCTGGCTTTTATTGAAGGATAATAGAATGGCCTATCTTGCATGTCGTCTCTATGGGACCGATTTTGGGCAGATAGAATTTACTCTTTGAATAACAGCTAACCTGTGGTATTCTTCCGAACATATTGAGTGGATTTTATCAATGATGTTTTCGTACAGAATACTTGCTATAGTTGCGTTTACTATGGGTATCGGTTCTACTGAGGCCGGACCTGTAGGTGGTACCGTATCGCTCAAAGCGTTTTCTGCCGAACAGCTTGAAAAGCGGCTAGTAACCATCGATAAAACGTGCGATGGGCTTGCGTCGTTTACCTTGCGTGGCGGCGTGGGTTCCATCGGCTGCCAGTCAAAATCCAGCAGTACGAGCGCGTCTACGGAATGGATGGAGGTTGACTTGGGAGAGGCGCAGCCCATTGATGAAATCGTTCTGGTTCCGGTTATCTGGCGTGACAGTAAGACAGGCTATGGCGCGGATGGCTTTCCTGTTGAGTTCAGCGTTCTCGCAGGGACAGCCGGGTGCACCAACGTGGTGGCCACTTTCGGAGCGAAGGACAGGTTGCTGCCGCGGATAGCGCCCCTGATCGTGCCCTGCCCAGGGATGACGGCCTCCTGGGTGCGGATAGAGGCTACCGCGCTCTCGGCCCGGGCGTATGACGGCAGATTCGTATTTTATCTTTCCGAACTGATGGTTTTCAACGGGCAGGAAAATGTTGCTTTGCGGAAGACAGTCCAGGTCTCTCGTTGGCGCGGGTCCGAAGGCAGAGCAGAACCGATCAGCAGGCAGGCGTTGGTGGACGGCTTCGTGCCGTACCTGATGGATGCCGCTGAAGGCGAGCAAAGCCAAGCCTTTGTGAGTGGAATCGGAGTTGGAGCGAAACCTTCGTTAACGATCGATCTCGGGACCCTTCAACCCCTGGATCGCATCCACCTTCATTTGGTGGATGTCAGTGACAGTGTACCCAATTCAATGCCCGGCAACTATGGCTTTCCTCGGCGGCTTATTGTCGAGGGGGCGACGCTGGCAGATTTTTCCGACGCGGTTTGCTTGAGTGATGATTTCTACAAGACCATGTTCGATGTCGGCCCTATCATCATGCGGAGATTCTTTGCAACTCGATGCCGGTATGTCCGGCTGACTGCGATTGACCCGTATGTTGAAACGCAGGGTAATAAAAGCGGTACGCTTGTCGGCTTAGCGGAAATCGAATGTTTTGCTAACGGTAAGAATGTTGCTGTTGGCACTTCTGTCAGCGCCAACTTTGATTCCAGTCTACCTGATCGTAAGTTGTCTGCAATAACGGATGGTTGTAACTATTATGGAAAAATTCTTTCGGTACGAGACTGGATGGAACAGCTTGCTTTGCGCCATGATCTTGAAGCGGAACGTCCTGTTGTCGCCGCAGAATTGAAATCCCGTTATGAACGGCAGAAATTTGTGCTTCGATGGATGAGTTGGTTGACGGTCGTTCTGGCGGCCGGTATAGGACTCACCGTTCTTGTAGATCGTCACATCCGCCAGCGACAGATGAACCAGCTTAAACAGCGTTTTGCGGCAGACCTGCACGATGAACTGGGAGCCAATCTCCATGCCATTGGCATTATGAGTGATCTCGCCAAGGATGCCCTTGATTCTTCGGATGAACTGAAGGAGCTTGTCGGCGAGATTCGCGCCATTACCGAAAGGACCGGGGCCGCCGTGCGATACTGTTCCGATATGCAGGAGTCGAACCTATACGGAAATATGGTTGACGAGATGAATCGAACCGCACGCCGTATCATGGCTGATCTTGACTACAGCATCGCGATTGAGGGGGCAGCGATTCTCGATAAGCTCAGGCCTCGTACACGGGTTGACCTTTTCCTGTTTTTCAAGGAGAGTCTGATCAACATCAGCCGCCATTCCAAGGCCACCAAGACGAGGGTTTCTCTCGTGGCGAACAGAAGTGAGGTTTCTCTGACGATTACGGATAACGGGGTGGGATTGGCGGATCTCGGGAATCATGAAGTTCCCTTATCCCTCAAGCGCCGGGCGCGATTGCTGGGCGCGCAGGTGTCGCTGGCACCTTCCGCGGAGGGTGGGGCTTGCATTACGTTGATCCTGAGACGTGGACTGTTTCGCGCGATAGGATAAAAAAAATGCCTAAACAGATTACAATCATGCTCGTGGAAGACAATCCTGAGTACAGGAATGTCATCAGTCTGGCACTGAAGAAGGATGCGGATCTGACGCTGGTCAGTAATGTCGGTACAGCCGAGCGTGCGCTTAGCTATCTTCAGGGTCTCCCAGTTTCTTCATACCCGGATCTAATATTGTTGGATTTGAATTTGCCGGGAATGAGCGGCTTGGATTCGATGCCCCTGTTTCAGAAAGAGGCCCCACGTTCTAAAATGATTATTCTGACGCAATCAGATCGTGAGTCCGATGTACTTAATGCCATCAAGCGGGGCGCGTCAGGGTATCTGTTGAAATCGTCAACGATCAGTCAGATCAAACAGGGCATCCATACCGTGATGGAGGGGGGTGCTTCGCTGGACTCCAAGATGGCGAAGTATATACTGGCATTTTTTCAGAGCCAGTTGTCGAAGAATTCGATGAAGCATGCGCTCACGGAGCGGGAACTGGAAGTGCTGGCCATGCTCGGGGAGGGCAAGGTGAAGAAGGAAATCGCAGAGCAGTTGAATGTCAGCTTCTTCACCGTCGCCAGCCATATACGCACCATATATGATAAGTTGAATGTGACCAATGCTCCCGCAGCCATCACAAAAGCGTACAGAACAGGATTATTTCCGCCCGGGATCCAGGAATAAACGACGACCCAACTTTTGATCAACGAATTAAACGAACGGAACGAATTGGAATATAGCACGATTCGGAATCGCCACTTGACAGACAGGAAGAGAGTCCGTATTTTAAATAATATGAAATGTTTTTTATCGATGTTTGCCATCTGGCGTTCATGGGACGCGTGGGGAGTAAGCTATGCCTGCGTCGTTTTTTGCGCGTGTGCAGTTCAGGCCAATGTGATGATCACTCAAGTGGCGGTGGATGGCAAGGCAATGCCTCACGTGCAGGAGGCCAATGTGGTTGGAGGGGGGCTGCCGCCACTCCGTTTAAACGACTCGGCCCGGCATATCAATTTTCGTTTTGAGAATGTGGGCGGTTCGGTGCGTCCTGCCATGCGATTGCGCTATAAGCTCGAGGGCTATGATAAACAGTGGATCGACTTGCCGATGAGGATGCGCGTGTTGCTGTATTTCAGGGATGAAGAACCCAAGATCGTCGGACAACATGAGTTTTTTTTGGAGGGTGAAACACCTGGCTGGACAGGCAATCCCGAGACATCCGCTTTTGTGACCCAGCGCGAGATTCTCATCGTTCCGGAACGTGCGCGGAACCTTCGTCTTTCGTTCGTGTCTCATGGCGGGGATGTGGGGGTTGGGGTGGTTGCTGTCGATGGTATACGTATTGTGGTTGAACCTGTTGGGAGCGGGGCATGGAGGACCAATGACTTAAGTTTCATACCCGAGAAGCCTAATCGATGGATACAAGAGGGTTCTCGGAGTGAGATTGCACGCACAGGGAAAAGGGCATCCCCTTCATCCCGTCCGATTTTGATTCTGGATGATGATGACGCACTCAACTATGGTAACTGGTCGCTGGCGCCCCCTTATGCTGTGCCTGTGCAACCGGGCGAGCGGCTCACGGTTGAGTGGGAGACGGCATACAGCATTGGTGACAGCGCCCCGGGCGGTGCCAGTTACGCAACGCTGAAACCTGGTAGCTATGTGTTCCGTGTAGCTGCGTTCCAGGCGAATGGCGAGCCGACAGGCGTGGAATGCGCTTTGCCTGTTCTGGTTTCTCCCGTATTCTATCGAAGGACAGAATTTTGGCTGGTGCTGCTGGCGTTGGTCATCGCAGGAGCCGCATTGATTGCGCGTGCTGTCGAGGTGGCACGTGTGCACCGCCGTGTGGCTGCGATGGAACATGAACAAGCCCTTGAACGCGAACGTTCCCGTATTGCGCGAGATCTGCACGATGAAATGGGGGCGGGTCTGAGCGCGATCGCCATGCAGAGCGACTGGATCCGCCGGGAGTGCGCCGGCACCGCTTCCCCTGAAACGCGACATCGCATCGAGACCGTGTGCCAGTCATCGGTGGAACTGGTGCGGTCTGTCGATGAAATCGTCTGGGCGGTGAATCCGTCGAACGATACGCTCGAGAGGTTCGTCAATTACCTGACCCAATATACCGAGCAGTATTTGGATGCGGCCGGTCTCCGCTTCCGATTCGATATACCCCGTGAGCTGCCTGCTGCACTGTTGACTGGCTCGATGCGGCACAATCTGTTTCTGGCTGTTAAAGAGGCGCTGCGCAATGCGGTGAAACACGCAAAAGCCGAGCTAATATGGTTGCGGATGAACGTCGAGAGCGCCCAGTTGACGATCATTGTTGAAGACAATGGAAAAGGGTTCGATCCTGCCGGGATGGCGGGAGACGGCACCCATAATGGCGTTGGTAACATGCGCCGCCGCATGGAAGAAGTGTCTGGGACGTTTGAGGTGTGGAGCCAGCCGGGCAAAGGCGCACGTGTGACATTTGCGGTGCCGTTGGTGTAGGAAGTATAGGCAAGTCCGCCGCCCGCAGAGCTGGAATAAACTGAGGAGTAACTTTTTTAGCATCGAATGACGCGAACCACACGAATGAAAAGAATGTTTTACGCGAAGATCGCTATGAGAGGTGCTTGCACGGAAAGCCCCCGCGAGTGGCTGAATACAGCCGGGGCTTATCTCGTGCAAGTACCCGAATGTCACGCATTGACTCTGGGTGAAGGACGAGCTGTGCCGACGGCGTATTCGCCGATTGCGTAGGCACGCCGTCCTTCACCCAAATAGCGTTCTTTGCGAAAAAGTATTCAAAAATTGAAGTTTTAGTACAGGGAGCATCTTATGCAGGTGATTAAGGTAGCGATGGTGGAAGATGACGCGCGGCTGCGGAAAGCGGTCAGCGAGGTCTTTGCCAAGGAAAAAGACTTCAGATGTGTCGGCGTATTCGCAAATGGTCAGACGGCGATTGATCAATTGCCGGGATTGAAGCCAGACGTGTTAATTATGGATGTGAATCTGCCGGATGTCAGCGGGGTGGAATGCGTGGCGCGTCTTGCACCGAAACTTCCTGGGACGCAGATCATCATGCTCACGGTCTTTCAAGACACGGACACGATCTTTAAGGCGTTGGAGGCTGGGGCGCACGGCTATCTCGTCAAGCCCGTAATGCCTGCTAAGTTGCTCGATGCTGTTCGGGAGATACGTGCAGGAGGGGTTCCGATGAGCCGCACGATCGCGCGCAAGGTCATCGATTATTTTCAGCGTCCGCCACTCGCCCCTTCGGGAGGGACACCTCCGGAGGATGCCACGCTGGGGGCACGCGAGTAGCAGGTGCTCGACCTGCTGGTGAAGGGCTACTCGTACAAAGAGATCGGCGATGAATTGGATATCAAAGTCTCCACGATCGGCACCTACATGCAACGGATCTACGACAAACTCCATGTCCGCAACCGCCGTGAGATCATCGCACGGTATAAAGGATAGTGGATACTGCTGCTCGGTTCTTCGTGGCGATAGTCCGAAACCCGGAGGAAAAATCATGATCACGAGCTATCTGTTCCCAATATTTCCGTGCTAAATCAGCGGCAACACGCCAGATTGGAAGCTCTTCGGGCGGCGGAGGTGCCAACGTTAGGACAGCGGAAGGAAGCTTTCCCTCAAGACCGGGCCGATAGAACATCGGCACCATATCGTATAGAGGAGCAAGACGCAGGGGTGGATTCGGATCAAGATAGAAAGCGATGTTGCCATAGTGCATATCGGTATTGCCCGTCAACATACCAAACCACCAGAACAAGGTCAGGTGCTCCGCATCTGCGGCACTGAGCCAACCAGTGTCCCGCAGCGCGACGGCAGCTCGATTCCAAGGCAGACCGTTGACCCCCACGTAAGCGGCATCCAACGCCTCTAGTGAGACAACCGCCCGACGGCCCGTAGCACCGCAACGATCAAAACGATCCGATTCCAGAAAGGTTCGCCCCGCAGAACAAATAATCCTGCTCCGCGCACAGAGCAACCCCTTTTCAGAGAGCACTCGATTTGCCAGATTCTCAGCTCGTAGAAGGTCTGTCCAGCGCCGGGATTCGGGCAATTTCATATTTCCGCTGAATTTCACCAGTACATGACGGATTTTCCCATCAGATCCAATAACCGTTGCCGTGAATTTCGGCTGTTCGCCAGCCGCTGATGACCCAGGCCATTCACCTGCAAGTGCTTGCCCTGCCATCTGCGGATAGGCCTGCGGGATCTCTGTTTCCGAGAGTGGTGACTCATGCGCGTGATCCGCTAAACTGCGCACCTGCTCCAGCATGTCCCGTCCGACAATCAAAGCCCCGAGCATGTCCTGGCCAAAACGGCGCAGTGCTTCCAGTACAAGAGCATCTGACCAATCCGCAGGATTGCGTGAAGTTTGAAGCGCCTGAGCGTGCGAATGCGCAAAACACCTCCCCAAAAAACCGCACGGTCGCATGTCCTGTAAAAACCACGGCAGCCCTGGGTATAATCCATCCGTGAATGCATCACCCCTCAGGGATTTCCACGGGGAGTCCTGCTGAAAATGCCACTCCCCTCGGCTAAGCTCATACAAAACGCCTAAATGAACGGCCTGGCCGGACTCGTCAATCAGATAGAGCGGGCATTCATTCCCTGGGCGCTCACTACGCCGGGCGTAGCGGGTAGACCTCGCCCGACCAAGCCGTACAATCCGCTGTTGTCCCAAAGAGGTGATCGCGCGTGAGAGTGTCGGCTGACTGATTTTCATCGCCGCCGACAACTCGGATGCGGTACAGGCCCCGTGGCTTCCAAGGTAACTCAAAAGGTGTTCATTTATCCTATTCATGAATAGATAGTATCATTTATAACTCGTTGCTTTAAAGAAAAATAGAGTATTATTTTAAAAATAATGAATAGATAATGAATAAATTCTGCGGCTCACCGGGGTGCGGTCCGGCCATTGCCGGACCGGACCCTACCTTTCGGCGAGGACGTGGGACATGGGACCTGGGACTTGCATCTCGCTTTCGTACTAGCGACTCAATCGCTCAACCTTGTCAACGTTGTCAGTCGCTCAATCGGTCAATCGACTTGACAAGTTTCACTTTAGCACTTTCAGACTTACTGACACTTGCTGACACTTCCCAACTTACTGACACTGTGCCGCCCTAACGGGCGGCTTGCCGTGTAGTAATTTTTACTACAAGACAGGTCGCCGAGGCTCTGGTATAGTTAATAATAACTGGGTAGCTGATTGACTCAAGTTATGATAAAGCGTATCATTTCTGCCATGA
>JBAXOG010000096.1:0-18128 GCA_037133395.1 bacterium
CCAGCCCGCGGCATTCAGGTCATAGGAGTCGATCTGTAGATCCTCCACGGCGTAATCCTTTTTGTTTTTGGGTAATGGCAGCTTGTAGAAGCCGCGGGTGCTGATAGCGGAAGCGGATTCGCTATACACGCTGGGTCTATTCGGAAAGGCCTGCTTGGCCGCTACATAATGTCGGCCGTAATGGAAGTCGTTGAAGTCGATGAATGGGTGTATCCCCTTGTCCAGTCCGGCCGAGATAAAGCAACCCAGCGTCACCGGGCGCGTGGGATCCATGAGCCGCACCGCATCGGTGAAAAGCTTGACCAGTTCCGGTGCGTTACCCACCTCGTTCATCTCCACGTGGGGGATTTCGTTGCCGATGCTCCAGCAGATGACGCTGGGGTGGTTGCGGTCGCGGCGCACAAAGTCGAGGAGGGTCTTGTGCACCATGTCCCGGTCGGCTTTGGGGCCATCACCCCGCCATTTGTCAAAGGCCTCGTTGTAAACCAGCATTCCCATCCGGTCGCAGAGTTCCAGCAGTTCAGGCGACTGCACATTGTGACTGGTGCGGATGGCGTTGCAGCCCATGTCCTTGAGGATTTCAATCTGCCGCTCCATGGCCCGGCGGTAGAACGCCGCCCCGAGCGGACCGTGGTCGTGATGCAAGTTCACGCCCTTCAACTGAACCCGGCGACCATTGAGGTGAAGTCCATCATCGGCCGTCCATTCGATGGTGCGAATTCCGAAGGAGGATTCGTAGGTGTCGCACAGTTTGCCATCGGCGGAAACCATGCTGCGGACGGTGTAGAGAGCCGGCTGTCCAAGATCCCAACGCTGAAATTGTTTGAGTGTCATTGACTGGTCAAAAACGTGGTGTAGTCCGCCCGTGACGGTTGCTTCGCTCCGGGTGCGTCCCACCTCGGTGCCCTCAGGGCTCAAGAGGATGGATTCCAACGTCACCCTGGTCTTCGCGGGTGGGAGGTTGAGGACGACGGTGGTGCGCATCCGCACGAGCGCCTCATGGTCGTTGACCGTCGGCGTGGTGATCTGCGTCCCCCATTGGGCGACATGCACCGGGTCGCAAAGCGTCATCGTCACCTTCCGGTAAATTCCCGCCCCGGGATACCACCGGGTTCCGTGGGCGGTGGTGTCTGTTGAAACCGCGACGACGTTTTCGCCTGAAAAGTTGACGAACGGTGTCGTGTCCACGCGGAAGGACATGTAGCCATAGTCGCACTGCCCGGCGAGTTTCCCGTTGATATAAACCTTGGGAGCCGCCATGGCCCCGTCGAAGTCGAGATAGACGCGCTTGCCTTTGGCTTCCGCAGGGAGCTGGAAATGCTTGCGATACCAGGCGACGCCCTGCCACGCCACTTTTCCGAATTGGCCGTTGAGTTCGCGTTGAAACGGTCCGGCGATGGCCCAGTCGTGCGGAAGCCGCACACGCACCCATTTCGCGTCATCAAAGGCCATTGCCTCGCCTCCCGCAGGACTGCCCTTCAGGAAGCGCCAATCCGCGTTAAACCCGACTTCAGTTCTGCTGGGCTTTTCAGATTCTGCACGCGGATGTTCATCCGCTGCCGGGCAGTCAACCACCAGCCGACAGGCCAGCAGCAAACCGATTCCAAACGTGATCACTTGGGTGTTTTTTTTCATTTACTGACTCCTTTGACAAGTGTCACCGGGCCAAGTAGACCTGACGAGAGAAGTGGTGTGTCTTTTTTGTAAAAGCTCTGGATGAGCGGCGTAAAAACCAGTTTGGCGATGTGTTTTTCTTCTGGTAGAATCTGATCGCCGATGATGCGATTCGGCCAGAGATTGGTCACGCGGATCTCCAGTACGTTGCCCTTTTCTTTGAGCAGTCCGGACACTTTCACGCGCCAGGGTGCCGTCCAGACGGTGCCAAGCTCATGACCGTTGAGTTTCACGGTGGCGATGTTCTGTACTTTCCCCAAATCAAGGAGCGTGGTCTGATCAGGTTGCGGGCAATCAAAGGTCGTCGCATAGACGGCTGTCCCGCTGTAGTACTTGATGCTGTCTAAAGAGGATTGCGTCCAGTCAGCCAGCGTGGCGTAGGACTGAGGAGTTGCCGGTCCGCCGGATATCGGATCGAAGGTCACTGTCCACGGGGTGTTGACGGGCATCGGCGTTGTTACTTCGCTGTTTTGTTTTTCGTTAGAGCGCTCGCCTGTCGTGACGGGGTGGCGGAAGACGATGAAGCTGCTTTCAAACGAAGCAAATGAGAGAGAAACTTCAGTCCGATTATCGGCTGTTGTGCGGTAAACTGGGCGACCGCTGGTCTCGCCCGTTACGGGATTCCACAATTCCGGAAGTTTGCCTGAGATGCGGAAGGTGAACGTGGCGGTTGCGTCGCGATCTCGTTGATTGGACACAAAATAGATGTCGCTGCCATTGTCTGCCCGATGTATCCAGCGGAAAGAGATGTTGGTGCTGGATTGTATTTCGAGGTCAGGCTGTAGCGCGAGCTGAGCACAGGCGTTGCTTAAAGAGCCGTTCCAGAGCACGCGGCCCTTCCCAATCTTTCGGTCGATGCCCAATGTACTTTCGCCCCACAGCTCCTTGGAAATCGCGCGGACCGATTCATCACCCATCGGACACCCGGCAAGCCCAGGCGTCCCGGCCAGTGGCGGACCGATGACCGTCGCACCGTCCCTGACCAGCGAAGCCACCTTCTGTGCAAGTGCAAGGGTCATGCGCGTGCTCTTTGCCAACACGAGCGCTTTGTAACGGACACCGTGCGGCAATGTCAGTGTGCCGTCCGTCACCGTGAAGCCGTCCAGCAAGGTCTCAGCGCCGCAAGCGTCAAAATCAAAGCCCTCGGGCGGTTGAAGCGCAGGGTCTTTGCTCAGCCGCAGACCGCCGGGAACATCTTCGCTGAGGAAAAGCGCAAAGTCGGAGACGGGCCGTCCGCGTTGCAGCAAGAACTGGCAACGAGCGAGATAGGTCATATACGCAGGCGCGCCATCCCTCCACCAGGTCACGGTGCGTCCGAGGTGTGTGCCGAAGCGGCTCATGGTCATGCCGGGCGTGCGGTTGGCCCAGGGCTGATGTGCGTAGGTGTGAAAGAAGAAGCGGTTGATGCCCTGGGCAAAATAGAAATCACCTTCGGCTTTCATGGTGGCGGGATATTGCTGCCAAGGCGAATGTGTGCCTGCGGTGAACGACTCTGCCGCCACCACGGCGCGGCCTGCGAGATGCGCGGCAGAAGCGGCCTCCTTGCAGTCGTCGTTGTTGAGCGGATGGCGCATGTAGTAATCCGGACCTTGTGACGCGCTGCAGACCCAGAATTCGCCCATCGGTACTGCTACGCGGCTTTTACACTGCATGGCATCCGCCAGCGCCAGTCCTACGCCCGGAGCTTCGGAATAAAAGAGCAGCCCGTTCTCCTCGCAAATCTTCTGCGCCTCTCCATAAAAACATTCTGCCACCAAGTCGCCAATGGTGCGACGCACATCCCAGAGGAAGCGTTCGCTGATCTCCGCGCTGCCGACCACACGTCCGGTCATCACGGGCAAGTAGGGGATTGGACTGTACCCGCGCTTCTGTTTGAATGCCTCGATGAAGCGAGGCGTCCAGTTCTGCACGCCCGCCTCCCAACTGTCGGCGAGCACAGCGTTGAAGCCGGGTTTCCCGAACAACGGACCTAGCTTCTGCTTCAAAGGCTCGAGGAAAGCCGTGTAGTAAGCGCGCACAGCTTCGCGATCCATCTTGTCGCATTCCAGTCCGCTGGCCCCATCAGGCGCCGGGCCGTTGCGCTTGCCTGTCGGCGAGTGGCCGAGTCTCAGAATCACCCAGTTGCCCTCGGGGACATCCCACGTGAAGGTGTCCCCCTTCAGGCACGCAGTTACATCAACGACATCGTTTGTCTGAAGTACTGCCGTGTCCGGAACCGTGATGGCAGGTGTTTTGCTGAAATCGGTGACGAGGCGGAACCCCGTCTTGCCGTCCCAGCCATTCACCAGTGGTTCGCCATGTAAGGTCAGCTCAGCCAGACGCACAGGTGCTGAGAGCTTTGAGAAGACCAGACGGAACACCTTGCCGCGAGCAGCTTCAAAGACCGCAGTCGTCGGCGTGGAGCGAGCCGACAGAGCATCGGGCAGTTTTATTTTTGTAACAGGCTTCAGTGTTTCCGGCGAGTCGCCGCACAGCAAGGTAGCATCACCTTTTCCGCCCAAGGCCATGACGGATCGCGCCAAAAAGGGCTCGGCAAAGGAGAACTGGATCCAGCGGTCTGTCTTTTTGTCAGCCGCAGGGTTAAGCGTCAAGGCTGCGTTGTATCGGCCGTCGGACAACAGAGAGCAGTCGAGCTTTTCGATGTTGCTGCTGAGTACGGGCTTAGCGTCGGTCATGCACTGCGTCCCCGCGGGCATACGGAAAGCGACCACGGACGAATCACGGTAATCATTAGGACGCAGAGAAGCATCTTTGCCCTTGGGAAGATCGATTGGATTATCTTGGAATACACTGGCGATGCCAGGAGGCCGAGGCAGAGACACATGCAGGTGGCTTGGTCCGCGAGCGGTCGCTTCGCTCCACACCAGCTTGCGCATGGCCTGTTCGGGCTTGACCCACGTGCCGCCCGCTAAGCTCCATCCTGCTGCGCCGTGCATGCCGAACTCCAAGCCGAGTCGCTTGCATTCTGCGGCTGTGTGTCTGACAAGTGCGAACCACTCGGGGCTTCGATAGGTTACGGGCGTGATATCTGTTGCAGGTGTGTCGAGTCCGCCGTCGAACAGGTGCAGCCCGCCGAGGCCCACGCGCTTCATGTCTTCGAGATCGATGGTGATGCCCTCACGCGTCACCTGTCCGTCCATCCAGTGCCACCATGTGTAGGGCTTTGCTGACTCCGGCGGAGTGACGAAGCCCTTCATAAGCGTATCTTCCGCCAACACAGTGGCGCCTGTGACGAGACAGGCCATGCCGTAGAGTAATGCGTTTTTATTCCACTAGCATCCCATGGGATGCTAGTGGATTGAATTGAGAGGGAAGGGGAAGTGTGTTAATGCGTTAATGTTTTAGTGTGTTAGTTGAAGAATTGGACGCTTTTTAGCATCCAAATGAAACGAACCTCACGAATGGGAGAAATGGTAGGGTCCGGCAGCTGCCGGATCTCGGTGAGCCGCAGAGGCAAGTATCGGGAGCGGCGCAGGTCTCTGCGCCAAGGCACGCAGACCCGCCTACGCCAAGGCTACGGCGGCCAGACGCGTGCCCCTCCCAGAGCCGATAGTCGGCTTTCCCATTTTATCCGCCGGAGGCGTATTCGCGTAGGCGGGCGTTCCAATATTCCCATATTCCAACATTCCAATGGAATTTATCCCTTCACGAGATTGTCACGGATGGCTTTTGCGACAGCGGCGCCACGGGTATTGACATGGAGTTTGGCATAGATGTTACGAAGATGGGTGCTGACCGTGTGCGTGCTTAAGTTTAATCGCGCAGCGATCTCTTTCTTAGTCAACCCTTGTGTCATCCACTCCAGGACTTCCCGCTCGCGGTCGCTGATGGACTCCGGCTCAGAGGCGGAGGGCTTGCCCATCATCTGCACAAAGCGTCCTAGCACGGCACGGGCTACGACAGGGCTGAGAGGCGCTCCGCCTTCCGCTGCGGAGCGGATGCCTTCAACCACTTGCGCGGAGGAGGAAGTTTTGATCAGGTATCCTGAGGCCCCTGAACAGATGGCGCGGTAAACCTTCTCGTGATCTTCGAATACGGTCAGCATGACGATGCAGCAGTCAGGCGCTGCCGCCTTGATTGGCGTAATGGCTGAGATGCCGTCCATGCCTGGAAGATCGACGTCCAGCAGAAGTACATCCGGCGCGTTACATTTTGTAAGTGCCTTCAAGGCGTCCTCAACACGGTCGAATTGATGGGGGCAGGTGATGTCGGGTGTTTTTCTGAAGACGAGGGACAAGGCATCCCGGTAAGCCGCGTTGTCCTCGATCACCCATACGATGAGGTTGTTTTTTGTTGCTGGATCTTTCATGGTGTAGTTACCTATAGCTTCAATTTTTTACCACGAAACACACGAAGCACACGAAAAAATGCCAATTTCAAATTCTTTTTCTCTGTGCGCTCTGTGCCTCCGTGAGAAATATGTTACCTCTTCGTTTATGCCCAACCTGTCCGCCGTAGTCGCGAAGGCGGATCGCTGGCTGGCGTGCTTAGTCTTTTGTCATGGGAATGGTTAATTTTAGGCGGGTGCCGTTGTGGGACGGTTGTTCGAAATCCAGTTGCGCATTCATCTCCTGCGCGCGGCGGCGCATGTTGCGGAGTCCGTGTCCGTGTTCCGGCGCAATCTCTGGGATGCCGATACCGTCATCCTCGATCATGAGCACCAGTGTTGACTGATGCAGGGTCAAGGTGATGTGTACCTGTTTTGCGTGTGCGTGACGTAGGATGTTGTGAAGAGCTTCTTTTAAAACCGGCAGGATATTCCGCCGGACAGTTGTTGCGATCGGACGTTCATCATTCTGAATGCCTGTGGCATCAAAGGTATGTGGTAGGGATGCGAGTAACATATCGGCGGACTCGCGCATACGCGAAACCAGATCCGAGGTGTTATCATGTACGGGGTCGATCATCCAGACCAAATCCTTGAGCGTGGCGATGCTTTGGCGAACGATCGTGCCAATCTTTTCAAAGGCCTCTTGATCGCCACTTCCGGTTGAGGCCATGTCCAAAAGCAGAGCGATGCCTCCTAGGTTGGCGCCAATTTCATCATGGAGGTCACGCGCGATCCGTAAACGAAGTAAGTCTGTTTTCCGAAGGCGCTTGCTTCGGACACGCGCCATCCACCAACCCAATCCGCCGACACACGATAAGAGCAACGTCACGAACCCAATCTGGACAATTTCGCGCTGCCACCATTGAGGAGGAAGCGTAAACCGTATAATGGATTGTTCGGACGGCGGATGAGTCTGATTGACATGTGTAAGTATGAACTCGTAATGACCAGGGGGCAGATGTTCGAAGGATGCTTCACGTTTTTGCGTGAGGATCGTCTCCTGTGTCAGAGGTCCTTTGAGTTGTGCGCGGAATCGTACTGCGCTGTTGTAGCGCGTGTGATTGTTGAGCCATCGGATGGTGATCTGTCGTACGCCAGTCGGCAGGCGGATCACAGGGTCGGCGTGAATGGAAGGAATGGGCATAACAGGCTGTTTCCAGCACGGCTGTCCATCGCAATCGATTTCATCGACCACGGGGATTCCGGGGTTGGGAGGCAGGAAAGCCTGTGTGGGGTTGAGGCAGGCAAGCCCATTTCGAGTCGGAAATAAGAGTGTCCCATCTTTTTGCTTGAGCCCCGCTGGACTGAACCCTCCTGTGCAAGAGATGTCGTCCAGACCATCTTCGATGCCCAGCAAGATAGAAGGTTTGAAGGAAGTAAGCGGACTCGTTGCGTTAATATCGGTTGGCGTGATGCGAAGGATTCCTTTGTTGGTTCCAAGCCAAAGGATGCGCATGTTATCCTCCAAGATTTGTACAACGCGCATGCCCTCTGTTAAAAGGGGATCAATGTATGGGTGCCATTGTCCAGCATCGTAGAAGGCCAGCCCAAAGAGCCCCCCCGCCCAGAGTTTTCCGTCTTGCGTCATCAAGAGCGATTCGATGCACGTATTGGGAAGACCCTTGTTGAGGCGCGTCCAGGTGTACTTCGGTTCTGTGCTGAAGGCGAGGACTCCTTCTGTTTCGCTGGCGGCATAGACGGTTGAGCCATCTGTGGAGACCGCTAGTGCATTGATGGTGTGAGAAGGTTGACGTAGCGGCCAGACGAGCTCACGCTCGGGCGTATAAATCATGACCCCGCGTTGTGTGCCGACCCAGATAGATTTTTGGACTTTGAGGAGTGCGCGTACGCCTGAATCCATGAACGGCACCTTGGGACCTGGATAAATGGGCTGTGTTTGAAACGCAGAATCGGCGCGAAGCAAGTGGTGTCCGAGTGCTCCCACTAAAAGCGCATGCGCTGGGTCTTCCACGAGCGACATCACGGTCGCTTGCGAGGAGAGGTCGGGCAGGGGGACGTTTGTAAATGCGCCTTCAGACTGTTTTCTCCAAAGCCCTCTTCCCGCGATGCCAGCATAGAGGAAATCATCGGAGGATTGATAAAGTGCGGTGAAGCTTTGTTGTTCTTTTCCGGCTGGCAGGCGGATGATTTTTATTTTTCGTTCTCGAAAGCAGAGCAATCCGCCGCCTTCCGTAGCGGCCCAGACTGCGCCATCACGATCCACGATGAGATCATTGATGCCGGGCGGATAGAGTCCTTCGCCCGTGTAGACCGCGTTCCAACGGCTTCCGTTCCAGCGGTAAAGACCATTCTGTCCGCCAGCCCAGAGTTCGTTGTTGTTGCGTTCGACCAGCGTGACGATGCCCATACGCGCAATTTTTTGGTTTTGGACAGGAGGGAGTTTTATCCATTTATTGTTCTGAAGGTAGGCGAAGTCTGAGGGATGACGAAAGATCCAGACACGGGTTGAGGATCCCAAGCAAATTGTTTCGTAGGCAAAGTCGTCCTCAAAAACAGGGACAGGTACACGCGTACAGAAATCATTGGTGAGGTGATAGATGCCTTGCGCTGCAGCGACCCAGAGCGTGCCATCTGACGCGAAACACCCCTTCTTAAACCCGTTTGTGACGTCGTGGGGAACATTCCAGTGCCGCCATATATTTCCATCATTCCAGGCGAGCGCCATTTGATCAATCAAAACGATACGATTCGAGTTGACCACATAGTCGTAAGGCGTTTTCAGTTGCTCTCCTTGCCACTCGGATAAAGCCCGCCATCCATTCTGATAGAGCAAGGGAGGCTGGGCGATCCTTCCGACAAAGACACGATCCTGATCCAAGAAGTCCAGCTTCATGATATTGCTGGAATATGCATCAGCGTCGCTCTCAGGCATGGAAATAGCGGACGCAAAACGAACGCCATCGAAGCGCCATAGTGCTGTTCCGCACGCGCCCCACAGTAGTCCGTCAGGTCCGATGCGGATCACCTTGACGCTGTTTTGTGGGAGGCCGGACTCACGTGTCCAGCGCTGCACCGTGAAGTCCTGCGTGATGGGTGTGAGGTCAAACTCATCCATGCCGGCAAAGGCATGAAATAACGGAAATAATAAAAAAAAGACGAACCCCTTCATAGTTTCTAGGGTAAACGGATTTTTTCAGTCTGTCAAGAAAGGCGTGTAGTGCACGGGTGTTGATTCAATTTTGTTGAATCAACACCCAAGGGAGGAGATAGGAAGTAGGAGGGAGGAGTTGGATTCACTGTTGTCTCTTGGTCGAAGACACACGTTCGAAGCTTGTGTAACGTTTATTCTTTCTGAAAAACCCTATTTTTATTGACTCTCTTCTCCTCCCTCCTCCCTCCTACTTCCTACTTGACGTGATTCAACCCTTGACGGATCAGGCCTCTTTATCGGAGAGGGCTTCGACTGCTTTTTTGCAGTGCGGGCAGGTGCCTGTCGTGTTCCACGGGAAGAGCTTGTTGCACGACTTGCACGTCCAACGCGTCTTCTGTTCCGCAGCTACGACCTCGATGCCGTCCTTCTTGATTTTCTCGCAGGTGCGGCGCGCGACTTGACGGTAGAGCGGCTTCTCGTGATGCTTCTTGAGTTTTTCGCACGTGTCGAAGCTCTCGCACAAACCGCAGTTCGCCACCTTCTGTTTTTTAGCGCAGGTAAAGATCGCGCACTTAGACTCCATGGCTGGATTTGTGCAACCCTTACATTTCTTGCCTTTCTTGTCACCTGTCAGATGGAGTGCGCAAGCTGTACAGTAGATGCCGCAATAGGCGAAGTCGAAGTTCTTCTTGTCAGTTGTCTTGGTCCCATCTGCGCTGTCGGACGTGAGTGTCGTGTCCTTCAGGCGTTTCGCGTTACGGCTGGAGGACTCCGCCGCACCTAGCACCCCTGCGCATCCTGCACATACACAACATGCCATAAATGTCCGCCGGTCCGTCGATTTCAAATTGCTCATACCATTAATCCTTTCAATTTAGTGAAGAGTCTACACCACCCGACTTCCCTTGTCACGGAAGAACAGGGTGAAAGTGGCGGGCGCATATTTTTTGAGACGGGGCTTGATTCATTTGCCCGCCCCAGTATAATAGAGGCCACTCATGGGTCCCGGCATGTTGCCGAAGACGTATAGAGGTATTAGGGGGACAAAGTGATGAAAAAATCGATGATACTTGTTTTGGGATTGGGGTTCGCCTTGCTGTCGTTCGGCGGGGAGCGGGTCGCGTTGTGGCCGGAAGGAAAGATCCCGGACTATCAGGCCCAACAGATCGCGGCGACGACCCAGGAGGTGAAAGCGCCGGGATTCAAGGCGGCGGAGCATACGATGCCGCATCTCGACTGGTGTGAGGCGCCGACGACGAATAACGGCGCCTGCATGGTTCTCATTTCCGGTGGCGGCTATCAGAGTTGTTGCGACGGGGTGTGGATTGACCGGGTTGCGAAGCGGTTCACCGAACTCGGTTTCGTCTGCGTGAACCTCACCTATCGCACGCCGCGTCCGCAGGGGTTGCCCATCTATCAGAGTGCCTGGGCTGACGGGCAGCGCGCCATCCGTCTCGTCCGTAACGATGCGAAGAAGCGCGGCTTCGATCCGGAGAAGATCGGCGTGTTCGGTTTTTCAGCAGGTGCGCACCTGACGGTTTTGCTCGCGACGAGCGCTCTCACGCCGGCCTACGAGGCAATCGATGAACATGACCAGCTTCCCTGCCACGTCAATTGGGCGGTTCCGATCTACACTGCCTACGCGCTTACGGACGGGCTCACCGGCCCCAACACAAGCAAGGGCGACGCGGCAGATGTCAAGCTCTCCGACGCGTTCAAGTTTGATGCGAAGACCTGTCCGATGGCGCTCTTCCACGGCGGAGCGGACGTCTATTCGCCGAACGGTTCCACGCAGATCTACCGACAGCTCCGCAGGATGAAGATCCCGGCCGAGATTCATCTCTTCGCAGACCGTCCGCACGGTTTCATGGGCGACCCGAACAAGGGCGAGGACGGTACCGCCTACGATCACTGGTTCGACCGTGTCGCCGAGTATATGCGCCAGATGAATTTTGACGGGCGTCTTGGCGTGGAAGAGGATCTCATGGCGCGTTATCCGAACGATGACGCGCGCGGCCACACGAGCAAGGAGCCCCTCTGGCCGGAAGGCAAGATGCCGGATGTGCAGTCAAACCAGTGCTTGCCGTATCTTGAATGGCATCTGCCGAAAACGCTCAAGACAAAGGCGATCCAGATCATCTACTCGGGCGGTGGCTACGGAGGTAACGATCCGAACGGATTTGAAGTCGCGCCCGCGCGTCGCTACCTGAACGAGAAGGGCATGACCGTGGTGACGATAAAATATCGTACGCCGCGTCCTAAGGGCGGACTGGCCAAGCACGTGACAGCCTGGCAGGACCTGCAGCGCGCCATTCGCATCGTCCGCAGCCAGGCCGCTGCAAAGGGACTCGATCCCGACCGCATCGGCATCATGGGCTCCTCGGCTGGAGGACACCTGACGCTTATGGGCGCAACCAGCTCGAAAAGCCCCTCCTACGGGCCGATTGACGACTTGGACAAGCTGCCCTGCAGCGTGCAGTGGGCGGTCGCGATCTATCCGGCGTATGCGCTCACGGACGGCGTGGACGCCGGCAACAAGAAGGGCGGCAATGAGGACGACGCGGAGCTCGTCCCAGAGTTCGCGTTCGACCTCGCGACCTGCCCGATCCTGTTCATCCACGGCGATGCCGACGGCTGGGCGGCGATGAATTCGGTGAAATGCTGGGAGCAGCTTCGCCGGATGGGGATCCAGTCCGATCTCCACACGCTTGTCAAACGCGGGCATTGTTTTCAGAGGAAGGCTGCCCCGGACACAGGCAGCTATACCTGGATGGGACGCATTTGGGAATTTATGAACCACAAGGGGTTCAACAAGTAAGCCCGCTAACTGGGGTAACGGGAATGAACGAGAAAATTAAGAGTTAAAAGTTAAACGTTGAGAGTTAAAAGTTTGAAACGCTCAACGCCCAACGCTTAACGCGTCCCGTAGGCAGAGGACAAGTTCTTTAAGTACGTGATCGACAACGTCACGGTTTCGTCACAGCGGTCGCGTCCCCAGAAGACATACTGCTTGGGTTCGCCAAAGATGGGACGTCCTTGCATCTTGGGTGGCAATGGAACGCCGGCAATGGCGAGTGTGGTTGGTGCAAAATCAATTCCTTCCATCAACCGATCGTTCACGTTGGCTGGTTTGAACCAGTCCGGTACGGGTAGTTATTTAGGCCACCGAATCATGAGCGGCAGAGTGTGTTTCATTAATCCTCTGATATTTCTACTGTTCGAAAAGTGTACACGACTCTGCTCTTTCTGTCGATGCCAGAGGTGTTGACGCGAACGGCATCTTCACTACGGCTCGGCCCGGGCATGCTGAAAGCCGGGCATGTCGGCTTCAGGGGTCTCCAGCATCTGCTGTTTCCCAATCGCGATGGCTTTGAGCATGGCTTGATAATCCGGGTCTGCGGTACTGGCGAAGAGAAACTTATCGAGACCGCGGCCACCTGCCGCTTTGCTGAGGTGTGCGGTTAATGCTGAGCTGAGGTGTGGATTAGACAGGTTGATCCAGGCGTATCGGCCGGTCCAGTCCAACGTGCCCTCGATCTTGCCGTGGCAGCTGAGGCAGCGACGGTTATAGGTGTCCGTGAACTCCTTTGCGAACCATGGCGCGAGTTGTCCGCTCTGCGCATCAGTCCAGCGGTCGCGACGACCAGGCGAGAGCGGACGGCTGTGGGCATAGGTGCTGTAGTACGGAACATTGGCGTCGATCCAGAGATAAATCCGCTGGCGGTCTTCAAGCGGGATGCTATGTCCGCAGTGTTTGGACTCGATGATCTCCGTCAGCCGGCTCGCGTAACAGCCGGTGATCAGGGGTTGATTGATCGCTGTTGGTGTCCGCAACAGCCAGAAGAAATGCACGATCGGTTTGCCTTTCGTTTTTTCTGCTGGAAGCATCTCTCCGGTGTTCATGTCGTGTTGCCGGTAGGAACGACTGCGGCCGAGTAGGTTGTCGTAGGCCATACTGAAGTAGCGGGTTTTATCGCCAGTGAAATCGTAGCCTCCTGCCGAGTTTCCGCCTTGATGGCATTTGATGCAATGTTTGTCAAGTATTGGCTGAACAAGTGTCGGGAAATCAATGATGCCAGTGAAGCCAGCGAGCTGTCTTGGCGGTTGTCGCGCGGCCGAGGGGACGACCGGAACCGGCGAGGATTGGCGGGGTTCGTGGCAGCCATTGCAACTGACCTTTTCGCCGGGCATCAGTTGTGCGGCGGAGGTCATCCGCTGTAATTCCCGGCCGTCGGCGTCGAGCACCTGAAAATAGATTTCTCGCAGCGCCGGTGCAATGAAATGCGCCGAGCCATCGTCTTCGACAGGCACAGTACCCCAGCAGCGTTTTGCGTAGTACGTACCGTAACTCATGACGGGCGATTGGTCGTAGGCGCGCGATTTCAGGTCTTCGGTCTTGCGGACCTGCTCCATCACGCGGAGAAATTTTACTTGGCCGCGTTTGATCGTCGGCTCCAGTCCCCGGTAGACATCGGACAGCAAGAACGTGCCGTTCGTCCCCTCGCCGATGCGCGAGGCGATGACTGGCGGGACCGGTGTTGGCTGCAAGGGAAGCGGATAATAGCAACCCAGCGTGGGGTCATCGCAGACGAGTTGTTTGTTGCCGGCGAGGTCGAGCAGATAAATCCGATAGCGATTGCCGTCGCCACCATACGAGCAGAGAAATAGCCGGTCGCTGAGCGGAAACGGGTCGCGGTATGCCCACTCGTGGCGGGTGTCGGCTATCGGATCGAGCTCTTTCGTGAGATAGATGAAGCCCTTGCCTTTTGGACCTTCAGGACCAAAGTTGCGGTCGATCAAGCCGATGGCTCCGTGCGGAAATCCGTGGTGAGGCGCGAAGGTCGCCACCACTTTGTCGGAACAGCCGGGGAGCGGCCGCGCTTGCAGGAAACTGCCGACGTCGCGGATCGTGTTGCCGAAAT
Organism: bacterium; assembly: GCA_037133395.1. Taxonomy (GTDB): domain Bacteria; phylum Verrucomicrobiota; class Kiritimatiellia; order RFP12; family UBA1067; genus CAIZQW01. Next base: position 14,039 of record JBAXOG010000096.1, read on the forward strand.
AGAGTTGGTACGCTGTGCCGTCCGGGTATTGTGTCCACAGGCTTTGCCGGTAGGTCAGGTCGCGGTCGATGTATTCCCAGCGCGTGAAGAGCACGCGACTGTCGGGCAACATTTGAGGAGTGAAATCGGAGAGGGTGTTCATGCTGACGCAACGGATATTGCTACCGTCGGGCGCCATCACATGCAAGTTCGATGCGGGTCCTGGCTGACAAAGGGTGTAGCCAAACCGGCGTGTCGAGACAAAGACGATTTCGTTATTGGGCAAGAGGCACGGACTGACATCGTAATACGGCCCGTCAGTCAATTGTTTCAGTCCAGTGCCGTCTGTGTTGATACGCCAGAGGTGCCAGTATTTTTCATCCTGCCGCCGGTAGGAGAAGAGCAGCATCTTCGCGTCGTAAGAAACGTTCATATCGTAGATGCAACCAGAGGGATCATCGAAGATATGTTTCGTTGTCTGACCATCACAGATACGGATGCTACATCCCGGAGCGCGCGGTTGCGCGGCCCAGAGGTCTTGGCCCACGGCGGGTGGCGCACTGAGTGGATGGCGTGCGAGGAAGGCGATGGGCGGCAGCGGGGTTGTCACCAGCGCTACGGGTTGCGCTGCCACAAATGGAATGGCTTTGAGCTGGCCGTTGGTCGTGATCTGGAAATTACGGAATTGCGCGCGCCGCTGCCACGGACGGAACCCGACCATGCCTGGCGCGAGCGGATGTTCCCGTTCGGTGTACGTGAGCATGGTTTTGTTGTTGACCACGACTTCGATGGCCGTGTCTGTCAGACGTACCACGAGAGCGATCCATTGGTCTACTGGCACTGTGCAGGGGACGTCCCGAAGGAGTTCGAAGTTCTGGCGGTGTCGGCCAAGGCGCAACATCTGCCGGTTGGCGTCGAGAGAGACTTCGTAACCGTTAAACCGGTCCGCGCCGATACCTGGCTCGCTAACCTTGACGATCAGCCCTGCATTGCCGCCTCCGGCTTCCGGCAGCAACATCTCCACGCAGACCTCCCCTGTTGCAAACGCGGGTGTATCCGAGATCAGTTTAGCACCGGCATCGGCGCTGACACTCAGCACGCCATCCTGGGTCTGCCAGCTACCGCCATACGTTGTGAATCCCGACACCCCCCTAGCTTGCAGATTCAGAGTTGCCGAATAAACCAGCAGCAAGGCGGCGAGGATGGCGGGTAAGTGTCTCATGGTTGTTCTTCGGACTTAGCGGCTCACCGAGACGGTTCGCCCTACCTCTTTCGGTTTAGATTTATGACCCGTGCGAAGCAGGTAGGGCGAACCGTCTCGGTGAGCCGTTGATTTTTGTAGTTCGCGACATTTGGATGCAAAAAGTTATCCCTCAGTTAATTCCAGCTTTGCTGGTGGCGGCCTTACCGCAGCAGCGCGTTGGCGCACCAGAGCACCGGAGCTTGGCCGTGGAAATCGCCGGTCTTGCGCGGACGGGTGAGGTAGTACTGGATGTCGTTCTTCTGCCCCGTGCCGACGCAGATGTCGGTCAGCTCGGCCTTATCGTCGAGATGTTTCACGAGGGCGAGCCAGCCCTTCTGCGCGGCAGGCCCGTAGGTATCCTTGTCGAGCCACCCACGCTTTACGCCGGTGATGAAGGCATAGGTGAACATGGCGGTGCACGAGGACTCCTCATAAGACTCGGGATGGTCGATGAGCTGATGCCACATACCGTTTGCCCCTTGATGGGACAGCAGGGCCGCCATCATCTTCTTGTAGCCTTCCATGAGCCGGGCGCGATGGGGTGACGACTCCGGCACCACCTGCAACGCATAGGCCATCGACGCCGCGACCCAGCCGTTCCCGCGCCCCCAAAAGAAATGGAACTCAGGGCCGTGGAAGAAGAGGCCGTTGGGCTGCTGCAATTTGTCGAGATACGCATTTAAAAAGAGTCCGGCGCGCTCGGCATAAAGAGGCTCCTGAGTGGCGCGGTTCGCTTGGGTCAGCAGCGCTCCGACCATCCACATGTCATCGATCCACCAGCGGGTCTCCTGCGTCAGTCCGTTCTCGAGCAGCGGCGCTCGCCACTGCGCGTCCACCAAGCGCTTCCCAAGGGTCAGGTAAGCCGGATTTTGGGTTTGGAGATAGATCTCGAAGGGGACGATGCCGAAGACGCTATGATCGACATGGGCCTGATTTGGCACGAGTTGCTTATCGCCCTCCGGAGTGATGATCGCCTCATAGTGGGCGACCAAACTCTTCAGCAGATCGTTGTTCTTGGTCAGCCCGGCAAACTGCAGAGCGCCCATCGCGACGCAGGCTTCGGCGTAATGGATCGTGTTGTTCTTATAGAGCATGTGTGGACGGGAGAGCAGGTTATCCGCCAGCCGCTTGCCGACGAGCTCCGGTGCTGTGCCCTGGGGATAGCTCATGAAAGGTGCTGTTCCAGAGGTCACAACATTATCAAGAGCAGGCCCCTTCAGATAAGAGCAGGATGTGCAGCAGGTCAATAAGAGCGCTGTGGCTCCGATGGAATAATGTGATGGCATTTGGGTTCTCTCTTATTTTCTCTGTTTTTTGGTTTGCTTATTATCCTTCTTCTTCTCTGCTTTTGTCAATGTCGGATAGAGTGTCACGGGTTTTTCAGCAATGCCAGGCGCACGGCGTGCGGTAGGTGTCTGACCGCCGATTTCAGCGTCCATCTTGGCGATCAGCGCTGAGAGTTTCGCAACGATCTCCGGATGCTGATCCGATACATCTATCTTCTCGCCGATGTCGTTGTCGAGATTATAGAGGCGCGGATTCTTCTCGTCCTTTTTGACGTTACCCATGCTTTCGTTCTGGGCCTTCACTGCCAGTTTCCAAGGTCCCTGGCGTACAGCTTGGAGATTATATCCTGCGAAATAATAATGCGCTTCCCGCTGTGCTTCCTGGGTCTTGCCGAAAAGAACATTCGAGATATCGCGTCCGTCAATCAGGGGTTCTGCTGGCACCTTACCGCCTGCGAGGGCGACGAAGGTCGGGAGCAGGTCGATCGTTCCTGCCACAGTGTCGCAGACGCTTCCGGCAGGAATATGGCCAGGCCAACGCACGATTGTCGGCTCGCGAACGCCACCTTCGAAGGTGCCGCCCTTGCCGCCGCGTAGAGGGAGCGCGCTTCCGGCATCTGCCCCCTTGATCAGCCAAGGTCCATTGTCACTCGTGAATACGACCAAGGTATTTTCTTCTAGGCCGGAATTCTTTAGCGTCTCCATGATCTGCCCGACGGACCAATCCACCTCTTCGACCCAGTCACCGAATCGGCCGTTCTGAGACTTGCCTTGGAACATTTTTCCAGGATGGATGGGGGTATGCACGGCTGTGTTAGGAAAATAGAGAAGGAAGGGCTTGTCCTTATTCTCGCGGATGAAGTTGGTGGCTTCCTTCACGTAGAGCTCGACAATCTGGTCCTGGTCGTCATCCTTCAGTAGACGGTCGACCTTCTCGTTGCGCATCAGAGGGACTACGCGCGCGCCGCCATCCTTGGCTTCGCGTTGCATATCATTGGAGTAGGGGATACCATAGTAGAAATCAAAGCCCTGTTTGGTGGGCAGAAACTGAGGTTGATCGCCTAAATGCCATTTGCCCACGCATGCGGTTGAGTAACCCTGTTCCTTGAGGCGCTCGGCTATGGTGAATTCTTTTGGATTAAGTCCTTGCGGTCCCGCCGGGAAAAAGACGCCGGGCACGGAAACGCGTGCGCCATAGCAGCCAGTCATCATCTGTGCACGCGATACGGAGCAGACAGGCGCTGCATAGAAGGAGGTCATCTTCATGCCATCCTTGGCCATCTTGTCGAGGTTGGGCGTCTTTTGTTTTGTGGCTCCGAAGGGACCGATGTCTGCATAGCCCATGTCATCAATGAAGATGACGACGAAGTTTGGTTTGGTTGCTGCGAGGCTTCCGAAGCCCAGCAGTGTTGCGCAAGCGATGGTTGCAAATACGTTCTTTTGAATGTGCATCATATTTTTCCTTTTCGATAATTATTTTTGATGATAACAGGTTCAGTTTACGTTTTCCAGTGCAGAAAAAAAAGATGCCGCTTGTCTTGCGGGTTTTTCGACCCACAAATCAAGCGGCATCCAGCCGGAC
>JBAXOG010000097.1:0-17923 GCA_037133395.1 bacterium
TTCATGGCAGAAATGATACGCTTTATCATAACTTGAGTCAATCAGCTACCCAGTTTTATTAATGAAAGGGTTCTTATTATGCTAGTAAAATTTGACTTTGGCACAGAGATGAGCAACGGATTCAACTTGTTTAAGGGAAACATGGGGTTGCTCATCCTCGTTTCCTTTCTCGCTTCCTTGCTAGGATTATTGACCTGTACCGTCTTAATGGGCCCCTTGTATATTGGTGTGCTACTCATCATTGATCGATTGCTGAAGAAAGACGATCCGCCACCTCAAGCTGGTGACCTATTTAAAGGCTTTGATTTCTTTCTCCATTCCTTCTTGCTTTGGATCTTCTTTATGGTCTGTAGTACGATCTTAGCCTTTATCCCTGTCATCGGAACTCTTCTCTCCATGGCACTCGGAACCCTGTTGTGGTGGGGATTTATGTTTATTGCGTACGAAAACCTCACCGCGATTGATGCCGTGAAGAAAGTCATCAACGAGACGACCAGTGGTAATTTCTTCAACCAGCTCCTCTTCGCACTTGTTGCAAACCTGATTGCAGGCGCAGGTATTTTCCTGTGTGGTGTTGGCGCGCTTTTTACAGTGCCTCTATCCTACTGTATGATGGTCTGTTGCTATCAGGCGACGTACGGGAATAAGACGGAAGTCCTCACACCTGATATTTTCCTAAAATAACAAAATAGACAGGGCGACGGCGGATTCATTACCATGAAATTCTACTGGGTTCAGCTTAATCGCCCTCGCTCCATGGTCTATTTGATAGGCTCCCTGTGTCTGATGGGGAGCCTTATTCTTTTATGTCAGTTTTGCGGGATTATGTTGTGCCCGTTAAGGCGATACACGGGCATCCCCTGCTTCACCTGCGGCAGCACACGTGCGTTTTTATCACTTGTGTCCGGCGACCTTAAAACTGCCTTTCTGACTCAGCCTCTTATCATTTCTCTTGTTTGCTTACTTGTGCCCGTCATCCTTCTTAACATCAGTGCGGCCTTACTGCAAAAGCGGATGGTCCTGCTTTCACTCTCTCGCACGAAAAAAGTTCTTCTCTTCCTTTTCTTTGCAATCGCTACCCTTCTCAACTGGCTATACCTTCTGACTACGAATGCGATCCCTTTGGATTAAACCTAAAAAGCCCACTTGAAGATCCAATCATGAACATCCACCTTCGCGATGCCTACGGTGGACAGGCGGAATGATCAACAACCATCGGAAACGCTGTCTTCTTCTTGGATATTGAATATTCCTTGCTGGATATTGGATATTCACTTTCTTACTCAACCATTGAGTTTGCCTGAGAAATCCGATATGATATCGCCTTCTTACATAGAATAAAAAAGGATTTCGTAATGAACGTGCAAGATGCTATCTCTGTTTTAAATGCCGAACTGATTGTCCGTGGAGATGCATTCTTAAAGGAGATCAAACATGTTATCGCTTCGGACCTGATGAGTGATGTCCTCTTGGTGGACGAAGAGGATATGTTGTTGCTCACCTCATTGGCGAGTGATCAAGTGCTTCGCACCGCGCAGATTGTCGGAGCCGTCGCGGTTATTGTCGTCAACGGCAAATCATTGCCCTCTTCCATGAAGCAAGTGGCCTTAGACCTCGGAATGACCCTTGCCGTTGCTAAACAATCAAAGTTTGATGCCTGCATTGCCATACATCGTTGCATCTCCAACTAATGGAAAACGCATCCACCCAATCTGCATCCACGCCAGGCATATTCGAAGAAACGCTCGGGAAGACTTTGCCCGTGGACGTTCGGCATCAGCCACTTGTTTTACTCGAATTAATTCAACGACTGAAAGTCCGTGATGTCATGACGCGTGACGTTGTGTGCCTCGAACGTTGTATTCCTCTATGGGAGGCTCAGCGCCTCATGAAGGAGAAGCATATCAGTGGCATCCCCGTGGTTGAAGACGGGCGTCTCTTCGGACTGATCAGTACCGATGATATTATTCGGGCAATCGAAGGGGGCTATATTGCTCAGCCTTGCGGTCACTACATGACCACCAAACTCGTCGTCCTCGAAGATGACATGCCCCTATCATTTGCAATCCAATACTTTGATCGTTTTCATTTTGGACGGTTCCCTGTGCTCAATCGAGAGCGCTCATTAGTGGGGATTGTCTGTCAGCGTGACATCAATCGCGCTCTGTTGTCCGAGTTGAGCGAAGAGTTCAACCGCATGGAGAAGTCTTCAGCACGCACCATGCAAGAGCTCGACACCAGCACCTACATGTTACGTGATTTTCCTGTAGCCAAGTACGATTTCGAAAATGCCGGGAAGGCCGCGAATGCCATCAAGTCGGCCATGATTGAGCGCCAGTTTTCCGCAAAGACTGTCCGACGTATCGCAGTCGCAGCGTATGAACTCGAAATCAATCTCTGCGTCCATTCTGACGGGGGCGTCTTATCGTGGCAAATTGGAAATGGCCGTTCTGAAATTGTGGCGAAAGATAAAGGCCCCGGCATCGAGGATGTCGCTTGGGCGTGCCGAGATGGAACATCCACCGCGAACGAATGGGTCCGCTCACTCGGCTTTGGAGCCGGTCTTGGACTGGTCAACGTCAAACGAGTATCCGACGAGTTTGAAATCACGTCAAAAGTGGGCGTTGGAACAACGGTACGTTCCGTTGTAAATATTGGAACATCTCCAGCGAGTCAGGAAACTTAAATGCATATATCCGAATTTATTGTTGCTACCGGGGTTGAGGTCATAAGTTGCCCCACTCCATCTGCGGACATCAAGATCGGATACACCTCCGACTTGCTCAGCGATGTCATGGGGCACTGCCCAGAAACGTCAGTCCTGATTACCGTTCAAAATCATAAAAACACGGTGGCTGTATGTACCCTTGTGGGCGCTGTTGCTATTTTGGTAACGCATAACCGAGAGATCCCGGCGGATATGCTTGCCGCCGCCACAGCCGAGCAGATCGCCATTCTACGAACCCCGCTGGATCAATTTCATGCGACCTGTTTGATCGCAAACACGCTGACCGCATGAGGACAAAAAAACGTGCTATACACCTTTGACCTTCATATTCACTCCTGCCTTTCGCCTTGCGGAAGTTTAGAATGTTCGCCTTCCGCGATTGTTAGCGCAGCTCAGCGCGCAGGACTCAACGGTGTGATGCTATCAGATCACAATACCTCACGAAATTGTCCAGCCTTTGCAGAAGCGTGTCGGCGAGCAGAACTCGAATGTTTGTTCGGCATGGAGATCGCAACGGCAGAAGAGTTCCATACGTTAGCTGTTTTTGATACGGTCGAACAAGCACAGCAGATGACCGATATTATTTACGCAGCACTCCCTCAACGTGTCAATCAACCCGATATTTTTGGCGATCAACCCGTCGTCAACGTAGATGATGAAATCGAAGAGCTGGAATGGCGGTTGTTAAGCGCCCCCTGCAGTTTGACCGTATACGAGATCGGAAATAAGATTCATGAACTCGATGGGCTTTTTATTGCCTGCCACATCGACCGCCCCGTATTCAGCGTTTTTTCGCAATTAGGTGGTCTTTCCGGAAACGAGGGATTTGATGCGGTTGAATTGACCTATCGCGCTGCGAAAGCGGACTGGGCAGGTAAAATACAGGGGCTTCCCATCTTGCGTTCTTCTGATGCTCATGATTTGAACACGATCGGACGTAGGAGCAACCAAGCCGAGCTGAAACAGTTTCGTGTTGAGCACCTGAGAAACGCTCTCAAAAATCATCTGGTTATGAATCCCTGAAGTGAAATTTCGCGAAGCGAATACGCTTATTCCTTATTTCTCAACTTAGGCGTTAGGCGTTAGGCGTTGAGCGTTCAAACTTTTAACTCTTAACGTTTAACTTTTAATTTAAGAAGTTACCTCTTCGTTTATTTCCGTCCCCCGGGCTGCGGGCTTGTCGGCAACTTGAAAAGCAAGAAACTCGTAAAAAAATAAGGGTCAAAATGCTTTCAAGCTTGGCAATCGATAATGAATGTGCGATAATATATGCTCAATTTTTTTTAACCATTCTGGCTTTGATTACGGTACGAAGCTGGATTTACAGTGGAGGTGAAACACCGTGAGTAATACCTCGAAACCGGCAGAAGGCTTTCAGACGCTAACGCCTGAACTCAAAGCTTTTATCGCCGAATGGAAACCCAAACCGGGCAATCTGATCATGGTTTTGCATCGTGTGCAGCAGACTTTTGGGTTTATTCCCCGTGAGGTGGCCTTTGAAGTAGCAGAGCTGTTGAATACGCCACTGGCAAAAATATATGGTGTCATTACGTTCTATAATTTTTTCAAACTAAAGAAGCCTGGACGTAACAATATCCAAGTGTGCATGGGGACGGCTTGCTATCTCAAGGGTGGCGAAGACATCCTTCATGAACTGGAAGGCATTTTGGGCGTTGGCTTAAACATCGTGACACCCGACGGAGAATTTTCGATTGAAGCTGTCCGTTGCCTGGGATGTTGCGGTCTCGCGCCTGTTCTCGTCGTGAATGGTGAAGTGTTTGGCAAGGTTCAGACAAAGGATCTGCAGGGATTCATCCAAAAAATCCGTGCACGGATAAACAAGGAGTAAGCTGTGCACGCAACTGTCTGCGATATTATCGCCGACCTTGTTCAGAATTCGATTGAGGCTGGTGCATCGCAGGTGACACTGAAGGTCAGTACAAATCCCGAACGAATTGACGTTTGCATCGCAGACAACGGCAAAGGAATGGATGAGACAACATTAAAGAAGGCGGTTGACCCTTTTTACAGTGAAGCCGGCAAGCATGTCCACCGTCGAATCGGACTGGGATTGCCGTTCCTGATTCAAACTGTGGAAGCGACGGGCGGCGCAGTAGACATCGAATCCAAACCCGCAAAAGGCACAACCGTACATTTCTATTTTGATGCAAAGCACTGGGATACGCCACCGATGGGAAACCTGGCGCAGACAGTTCTCGGATTGATGAACTTTGGGGATACGACCAATTTGATTCTCACGCGGAAGACAGTCGCAGACAGTTATGAGATTTCGCGCAACGACCTGATCGATGCGCTTGGAAACTTGGAAGAAGCGGGTACACTTGTTTTGGCAAAGGCATACCTCGAGTCAAAGGAAAACGATTTAGATCAATCCAATCCTTAGATGAGATTGATCAAGATTAAAAAGGAAGATGAGAAATGGCTAAGTTAACATTAGATACTTTGCGCACCTTGCGCGAAGAACAGCAAAAGGCGATGGTCAAGCGCGACCCTTCTAACAAGGACGTACACGTCATCGTGGGCATGGGTACATGCGGTATTGCGGCGGGCGCAAAGGACGTATTTAACGCCATCATCGACGAGCTCGACGCAAAAGGCGTCACAAACGTGCTGGTCCGCCAAACGGGATGCATGGGATTGTGCCACTCCGAACCCACCGTCGAAGTCATCGTACCAGCAATGCCAGTAGTGATCTACGGTAACGTCAGCAAGGATGTCGCAAAACAGATTGTCCAAGAGCATCTCCTCGGCAAGAAATTGTTGGACAACCACATTTGCGATAAGCCCGCGTTGGACATTATTAATAAGTAAACAGGAAAAGAATACCATGGCTTATAAACAATACATTTTAGTTTGCGGCGGTACGGCTTGTGAATCTAACAAAGGTGTCGCGCTCTTCAGCGCGCTGAAGAGCGCCGTCGAAACTCATAAACTGGGGAACGATGTTCAGGTCGTACGCACGGGTTGTCTCGGATTTTGTGAAAAGGGCCCGATTGTCAAGATTCTGCCTCAGGACACGTTCTATGTTGACGTGAAGCCAGAAGATGCAGATGCCATTGTCAAGGAACATATCATCAAGGGGCGCATTGTTGATCGCCTTCTTTATGATAAGAATCAAAGCAAGACGAATGTGAGCATTGAAGGGATTGACTTCTACCAGAAACAGTTCCGTATCGTGCTGCGCAACTGCGGGTTGATTGACCCCGATAAGATTGATGAATATATTGCTCGCGACGGCTATAAGGCACTTGAAAAAGTCCTTTTTGAAATGAAGCCCGACGAGGTCACCGCCGAAGTTCTAAAGTCGGGTCTTCGCGGACGTGGTGGTGCCGGCTTCCCGTCGGGGAAGAAGTGGCAATTCGCCGCCATGCAACCTGCTGGGCAAAAGTACATGGTCTGTAATGCTGATGAAGGCGATCCAGGCGCATACATGGACCGTTCCACGCTCGAAGGCGACCCCCACTCTGTGCTGGAAGCGATGACCATCGCAGGCTATGCAATCGGCGCGAATAAAGGTTACGTCTACATCCGCGCTGAATATCCGCTCGCCATCCAGCGTCTGGAAACAGCCATTGCACAGGCTTCCGAATATGGGTTGCTGGGCGAAAATATTCTCGGTAGCAATTTCTCGTTCACCATCGAAATCCGCCTTGGAGCTGGCGCGTTCGTATGCGGTGAAGAGACCGCATTGATTGCCTCCATCGAGGGCAATCGAGGCATGCCGACGCCTCGTCCTCCCTTCCCTGCAGTCAAGGGGTTGTGGGGCCGTCCGACGGTTATCAACAATGTGGAAACATTGGCCAACATCCCCATCATCATCCTCAAGGGTAGCGAATGGTTTAGTAAGATTGGAACTCATGGATCTAAGGGGACCAAGGTTTTCGCACTCACGGGCAAGATCAACAATTCCGGCCTGATCGAAGTCCCCATGGGAACCACCCTGCGGGAAATCATTTTTGACATCGGCGGCGGCATCCGCGGTGGAAAGAAGTTCAAGGCGGCTCAGACAGGCGGTCCCTCCGGCGGTATCATTCCCCCTCAATTCCTTGATGTGCCGATTGATTACGACAACCTGTCGAAGATTGGTTCCATCATGGGCTCGGGTGGTTTGATCGTCATGGATGAAGATGACTGTATCCCTGATATCGCGAAATTCTATCTCGACTTCACGGTGGATGAGTCCTGCGGTAAGTGTGCGCCCTGCCGGATCGGCGGTCGTAAGCTCTTGAACTATCTTGAAAAGATTTGTAAAGGCGAAGGTTCGATGCAAGATATCCAGAACATGCAGGAGATCAGCGAGGCCATGTGCCGCGCATCGCTCTGCGGTCTTGGACAAACTGCATCTAATCCGGTAACCTCCAGTTTGCGTTACTTTTTTGAAGAGTACAAAGAACACATTGAAGAGAAGAAATGTAGAGCCGGCAAGTGCAAGAACCTGCTTTGTTATAATATCCTCTCTGAAAAGTGCGTCGGCTGTACAGCCTGCGCGCGTGTCTGCCCGGTGAACGCAATCGCTGGCGAACGTAAGCAACCGCATACCATTGATAGCACGAAGTGCATCAAGTGCGGCCAATGCTTCGACGTCTGTAAGTTCCACGCTGTCACCCGTGCGTAATTTAGGAAAGGTTTGATTATTATGTCTAAGATGATTCAACTCGAAATTAATGGTCTCACGGTCGAAGTGCCGGCGGGAACATCCATCCTGAATGCCGCAAGAGTTGTTCAGGTGAAAATTCCTACCCTCTGCTATCACCCTGACCTCCCGGCCTGGGCTGCCTGCGGAATTTGCGTCGTTCGTCAGGCTGGTTCACCGAAGCTCCTTCGCGCATGTTGCACGGAAGTGACTCCGGGCATGAAGATTACCACGCATGACTCCGACATTGTGCGCGTGCGTCGTACCGTCCTCGAACTTATTCTCGCCAATCACCCGAACGACTGCCTGCAATGTCTGCGCAGCAACAACTGCGAATTACAAAAGATAGCCGCAGATTTCGGTATCCGCGAGATTCCTTTCCCAACAGATGTCCCGAGCATCCCTGTTGACAACTCGACAACCTCGATTGTGCTCAACCAGGAGAAGTGCATCAAGTGTGGCCGTTGCGCACTCGTATGTCAGGGTATGCAGGATGTCTGGGCATTGGAATTCATCGGACGTGGCGAAAAGACCCGCATGGCTCCTGCTGCGGATGTTTCCCTCAATGAGTCTCCGTGCATCAAGTGCGGTCAGTGCTCAGCGCACTGCCCCGTGGGTGCGATTTACGAGAACGACGAAACGCGTAAGGTCTGGGACGCTTTGCGCGATCCAGACAAGTATTGCGTTGTCCAGATCGCCCCGGCGGTCCGTGTCGCTATCGGCGAGGCCTTCGGCAAAGATCCAGGCACATTGATGACCGGCGAAACATACGCGGGCTTGCGTCGTCTGGGCTTCAAGGCTGTATTTGACACGAACTACTCAGCAGACGTGACAATTATGGAAGAGGGAAGTGAGTTCATTGAGCGTTTCACCAAGAATGGTACGCTGCCGCTCATCACATCATGCTGCCCGGCTTGGACAGACTGGATGGAAAAATATGCCCCTGACTTCATTGATAACTTCTCCTCGGCTAAATCGCCCCAGCAGATGCTCGGCGTGCTGTCGAAGACCTATTATGCTGAGAAGATGGGCATTGATCCTGCAAAGATCTACATGGTCTCGATCATGCCGTGTACCGCCAAGAAGTACGAGATTTCGCGCAGCGACAACATGTTCGCCAGCGGACATCAGGACATCGACGTGGTCCTCACGACCCGCGAACTCGCACGCATGTTCAAGAGCTCGGGTATCGACTTCGTGAAGCTCGCCCCGGAAGGCGCTGACAACATTCTCGGCACCTACTCTGGTGCTGGAACGATATTCGGTGTCACCGGTGGTGTCATGGAAGCTGCGCTCCGTACAGCCTACTGCCTGATCACAGGCGACGAGAAGCCGCCATCAATCAACTTTGAGATGACCCGAGGCATGAAGGGTGTCAAGGAGGCGGAAATCGATATCAAGGGCGCCAAGGTCCGTATCGCGATCGCTCACCAGATGGGTAATGTCGCGCAAGTACTCAACTCCATCCGCGAAGACCGCGCTGCAGGCCGTAAGCCACGTTATGACTTTATCGAAGTCATGGCGTGCCGCGGCGGTTGCATTGGCGGTGGTGGACAGCCAACAGGCGCGACAGACGAAGTCCGCAAGTTGCGCACTGCAGGCATCTACACAGATGACGAGAAGAGCGTGCAGCGCATGTCACATCTCAATCCTGACGTGCAAAAACTGTATGCCGACTACCTCGGCAAGCCGCTCAGCGAGAAAGCTCATCACCTCCTCCATAATCACTATCACTCCAAGAAGATTTACGCGAAGTAAGCGGCTAGCGAGTATTGTGCATTCAAAAAGGCCTGTGGCGTCATGCCGCAGGCCTTTTTGTCTCGTTAAAAGTTAAGCGTTAAATCAAGTTACAGGGCGCGACCATTTTTGTCACCTCAGTCACTAAGTCACGCTCTCAATCCGTCACTCAGTCATTTCGTCACTCAGTCAAAAACCCCAACTAACGCACTAACGAACTAAGGCGACCGTTCGCGTTTTGAAATTTTTCCCTCTTGTTGATTGTGTTTAGGCTACTGTTTCAGTATACTATTAACTTCTTTTTTAACTACTGGAGGTAACACGAATGAGTTGTCCGTATCCATGCTCGCATGAAGTCGAGCAGATGTGCTGTGTCGCGAAGGGCGCCAAGCACGGTCCGGCCCCTGTCCCTGAAGAGGGCAAATGGGTGCAGGTGAAGGAAGTCAAAGACATTTCCGGTTTGACGCATGGCGTTGGCTGGTGTGCACCGCAACAGGGCGCTTGCAAGCTGACCCTGAACGTCAAGGATGGTGTGATTCAAGAGTCGCTGATCGAAACGATCGGGTGTTCAGGGATGACCCATTCAGCCGCTATGGCCGCTGAAGTACTGCCTGGTAAGACCGTTCTCGAAGCCTTGAATACCGACCTGGTTTGCGATGCGATCAATACCGCCATGCGCGAACTCTTCCTGCAGATCGCTTATGGTCGTACGCAGAGCGCCTTCTCCGAAGGTGGACTCCCCATTGGCGCAGGTCTCGAAGACCTCGGCAAGGGCCTCCGCAGCCAAATTGGCACCATGTACAGTACTGTTGAAAAGGGTGTTCGTTACTTGGAGATGGCCGAAGGCTATGTCAAGCGCCTCGCGCTCGACAAGAACGACGAAGTCATCGGTTACGAATTCATCCGCCTTGGTCAGTTCCTCGAAATGATCAAGAAGGGGACGGACCCGAAGGAAGCCCTCGATAAGTGCACCGCTTCATACGGTCGCTTCACGAAGGAAGACGGCGCTGTGAAGTACATCGACCCTCGGCATGAATAATCGCAAGGGCAGCCTCAGGGTTGCCCGAAAGGAGAAATGATTTTATGGCATCGCAATTATTTGAAAGCTATTCACGTCGTATCAAGCAGATCAATGCGGTTTGTAAGAAATACGGCATCAAAGATCTCCAAGACGCGCGCAACATGTGCGTCGCCAAAGGCTTTGATCCTTACGAGATTTGCACGTCCATTCAGAACATCTGCTTTGAAAACGCAAAGTGGGCGTATGTCCTGGGCGCAGCAATCGCACTCAAGAAGGGCTGCAAGAAGGCTGCTGAAGCCGCTGAAGCTGTTGGCGAGGGCTTGCAGGCATTCTGCATTCCCGGCTCCGTAGCAGATGACCGCAAGGTCGGTATCGGGCACGGCAATCTCGCAGCCATGCTACTCCGCGAAGAGACCAAGTGTTTCTGTTTCCTCGCAGGCCACGAATCCTTTGCAGCAGCTGAAGGTGCAATCGGCATCGCAATGAAGGCGAACAAGGTCCGCAAGAGCCCGTTGCAGGTCATCCTGAACGGCCTCGGGAAAGACGCCGCCTACATCATCAGCCGCATCAATGGCTTCACGCACTGTGAGACCGAATTCAACTACAAGACTGGCAAGGTGAAAGTCTCCAAGAAGACTGCCTTCTCCAAGGGGAATCGCGCCAACGTTCGCTGCTACGGCGCTGATGATGTGCGCGAAGGTGTTGCGATCATGTGGCTCGAAGGGGTAGATGTGTCCATTACTGGCAACTCCACCAATCCGACCCGCTTCCAGCACCCTGTTGCAGGCACCTATAAGAAAGAGTGCATCGAGAAGGGCAAGAAGTTCTTCTCCGTCGCTTCCGGTGGAGGAACAGGACGTACGTTGCATCCAGACAACATGGGAGCAGGTCCGGCCTCTTACGGCATGACCGACACCATGGGGCGCATGCATTCCGACGCACAGTTCGCAGGGTCCAGCTCGGTTCCTGCTCACGTCGAAATGATGGGCTTCCTTGGCATGGGCAATAACCCAATGGTGGGTGCAACCGTGGCCGTCGCCGTCTCCATCGAAGAGAACAGCAAAAAATAGGCTAGGCATCCCCTAGCCCACAAAAAAAAGCCGCCTGCAATCGCAGTGCGGCTTTTTTTTTGAAGGTCCAATATCCAACAAGGAATATTCAATATCCAAGGGAAAGTCCCGGGGTTCCGATGGTTATTGGTCATTCCGTGTTCATGATTGGATATTCAATGACTTCAGTTCATCTCCGCGCCCATATCAACCGTATCGAGATCAATGACGCCGGTAAAGACGAATTTGACTGGACCCGAGAGCGTCAGGCCTGTGCATTTGCCATGTCGCCAATCACCATCAATGACTAATTCGTAGCCTAATGACGTTTTTACTTTTGCGGGCAATGTGAAATTGGCTGTTTCGACTGCGATCACGCAGCACGCGACAGCACCCGTACCACAGGCTCCAGATTCTGCTTCTACACCGCGCTCGTAGGTACGCATCGTCATACGATTCGGTGCTCGGAAGGTCACAAAATCAACATTGGTCCCATCAGGTGCAAAAGCTGGATGCATACGCAACTTACGTCCAAGTGTCACGACATCTTGTGTACTCACATTCGGCACGGGCACAACAAAATGAGGGACTCCCATATTAAGGAAATAGCCCTTGACGTGTTCGCCATCCACATTGACTTCAACCTCATAACTTTTCTTGGTCGGCTCCGGCATCCATACACACACGCTATTCTCACTGATTTGCGCATCCACGAGGCCGCAGAGGGTCTCCATGGTCAATGCCTTGCCACTCGCACCAATTGAATGGGCGAATGCTGCTGCACAGCGTGCGCCATTGCCACACATCTCGACTTCTGTTCCATCTGGATTCAAAAAACGCATCCTAAAGTCAGCTTTGTCAGAACGCTGAACAAGGATGATACCTTCACATCCGACGCCGACACGACGCCCTGCCAACGCCGCCATGACAAAATGGTCTTCCCAGGGGACCTGCCCTTCACGGTCATCAATGAGTATAAAATCATTGCCCGCGCCATGCATTTTTGTAAATTCAATTTTCATGGCTCATCCTCTAGGGTGTCATTCCAAAGATACGCATCATGCGGACACGTAAGTCACCTTCCGTTTCCAATGGTAAATCCTCACTCCCGATGGTATCAATCAAATCAACAAGAATATTCGTCGCCTCTTCAAAAACAACGTTATCATCTTCCTTCGACTTCTTAGGCTTCCCTGTTTCTTCTTCTGCAATGTCATCCTCTTCAATCTTCCGGATTTCTTTTTCAGCTTCCATCTGCTTACGACGCGCAGTCATTTCGAGGGGAACCTCTTTACGCTCCGAGAACTCTTTCACATGACGTACTAATGCACAATACTTTGTGTATCTCTGATTACATGCCAAACGCTCTGCTGATTTACGTCGCAGTTCCGAAACGAACTTTGCCATGTCTGAAACTGGAATATACGAGGCAGCATCAATATGACTCTCGGGCAAGGCGCCGGGCAGTTTATCTTCGCCGATGTCTAATCCTTCGAGCAAGGAAGGAATCACAATGTCGGAGGCCACACCCTTAATCTGTGTGGATGCGCCATTAATACGATAGAAACTCGCGGTCGTCAACTTAATCGAACCAAACTTTTCATTACCGAGCGGCATCACGGTCTGGACGGTTCCCTTGCCATGTGATTGCGTATCGCCCACAATCACAGCGCGTCCATAATCCTGCAATGCACCAGCCACGATTTCCGAAGCGGAAGCCGAGGCACGATTAATCAGAACAATCATCGGCTTGCGAAACGCAATTGTTGAATCTACATTGGGTACAGCGAGTGCAGCAACTTGGCTGATTTCACGAACTTGGACAGCCGGTCCGCTTCGCACAAACAAACCTGTTAACGTAATGGCTTCCCGTAATGAACCACCCCCGTTGTTTCGTAAATCAAGAATCAAACCAGAAACGTTTTCCATGTTCAAACGCGCCAGAATGTGCGCAATATCCACAGTCGCACTCCTGAAACCATCCTGCCCAGGACGCTTATCCATCGTGCCGTAAAACGTAGGTAATCGGACAACACCCACGCTCATTTTTGTTCCCAACTTGGCTGTGACCCTTACAACATGCGATGTAGCCGCCTGCTCTTCCAGTTTAATATCATCACGAATCAGATCTACCAGCTTAGTCGTGGTACCGCTGGGATCAGATACAGGAATCACCCGCAACACAACCTTCGTTCCTTTTTTGCCGCGAATCTTGCGAACCGTCTTGTTCAGCGGCATGTGCATGACATCTTCAATCGAGCCATTTCCTTGGCCCACACCAATAATTTTATCACCGGCTATCAGGTGTATATCCCGCGTATCACGGCCAGCAGGTCCACCGGCCATAATCTCCATAATTTTCACGAGTCCCTCTTCGCTTCTCAGCACGGCGCCAATACCGCACAGACTCAAATTCATCTCCATATCAAAATCTTCCTTCCGCATCGGGGACATATAGTCTGAATGCGGATCATAAGCCATGGCAACCGAACTGAGGTACCGTTGCAAAACCATTTCCTCATCCATATCCTGAAAAATTGTCACATACTGCTTATAGCGTTTACCAATATTGACCTCGGGCGACTCCACAGCATTCAGTGCTGCTCCCCCCGTGCCATTTTTCGTGGTCGTAGCTGAATGACTCAATGAACTATCAACCGGTTTTTTCGCAGAAGCCTGCTTATTGGATGCCACCACCTTATCCATCTCTCGACCGATGAGTGTCGTCAGCAATTCGTTCTTCACTCGCTTACGCCAAAGCTCATTCTGCTCTCCAAGGTTCGCGGGCCAAGGTTCATCTTTACGCTTCCACGTATACATCTCGTTCTCAGTATAAGAAAAACCCTTGGCCAATTGATTCGTCACAAAGATATGACGTTCTTCGAGACGTTTAATAAAACGCTCATGGACCTGATAGGCAAAGGTGACATCCCCTGACTTTACAACGATAGCCAGATTGGTTTCCAGTGCGCTGAACTCACGGATATCTTCCTGCAAAAAGTAACTGTGATCGGGATCAAAGGAATTCAGAAAGTTTGTCCATGCGCGACGCGACAAAGCTTCATCAACCGGAAACTGCAACAGATGCATGGACGGCAACACGCGCATGACCTTTTTCGCAATTTCGCCATAATACGCCTGTGGGACTACTGGTTTTGCCGGCGCGTTCGTCTCAGCAGTCAATCCCAGATTGAAGCCGCCCATGATCGCCAACACAAGTCTTATACCCAAAAAGTTTCTCATGCTGTTTTTTGTCCCATCATTTTTACAATGCGTTCGCAATCATCTACTGACACACCTTCAGGTTGCCCGAGAATATAGGAAGTTAATTCCGATGCGTTACAGATCGTGACGCCATCCACTACGACATGACCCAGTTCAAGTGTATTACTTGCAAAACAAACCACTGCCTTACACACGGGAAGCGACGACACGCGTGATGCCAATAACGAGGCCAATAATGATGTTGACTTCTTCGCCTGCTCAATCGGCGGACGACTCGGCGCAACTCCATTTACCAGTAAAGAGCCTTCCTCACAGGTCACCTGCCCTTCCCAGCACTTGGTCTCAATCACAAAGACGCCGGAGGGTCCGACCACAACATGGTCAATCGTTTCACCCCGTGCGCAGGTGAAATCATGAAATACGTGATACCCGCGAGGCAATCCTTCCAGAAGAAAAGCTACGCGCTCTTCGCCACGCGCACCTTTGAAGAATGCATTGACATGCCTCAGTCCATCGCGCACATTCCAAACTAACAGCGCCCCCACCACGAGAAGACCAAATCCCACAACAGCAGACGGAACACGCGGCGCGGCAAGCCCCAAAAAGAGTCCAGCTAAAAAGACGACGCCCATCAACGGCAGAAATGCCCGCAACACACCCCGCGTTCTGGCCTGTTCCCCAGGGACACCCTGTACAAACGCTTTATTTTTTGTTAAATCCATTCGTTTGGGCGCTCTCGCTCATAAGAACGTGTTAAACATCCAAGTTTTTAACGTTCATCGCATTGTCTTCGATAAACTTACGACGCGGCTCAACTTCATCGCCCATGAGCAACGTAAAGATTGCATCCGCGCGTACCGCATCTTCGATCGTCACACGCAACATTCTGCGCTTGGCAGGATCCATGGTGGTCTCAAACAATTGTTCGGCCTTCATTTCACCGAGACCTTTATAACGCTGGATGACCAATCCCTTGCGACCACGCTCACGAACCAGATTGAGCAGCGCAGGCAAGGATGCGACAGGAAGATCTTCTCCATCTTCCTTCAAAAATACGACAGGCCCTTCACCCCCGAGATAGTGCTTCACATCGAAGCCCAAACCGTTCAGCGTGTCGATCTCCTTCTTTAACAGCCCTGCCTTGAATAACTCAAGCCACCGGAAGGGCATCTGCTGCGTCACATAATAGCCCTGCACCTGTGTCACGGCCAAGTCAATAGGCTGACCAATAACCGCTTCAGCCGCTTCGCGCGCATGCGATAAATCAGTGTCCGTGTAGGAGAACGTAAACTTCGCATCGTCCCCCGACCCCACAATCGTCACATAACGCGGGATCTCGCCGGTTCCAGGCTTCCGCATCTTCAACAATTCAACGGGGTCAATGCCGCGACGCTTCACGCCATGAAGGGTCGTCTCAATTTCAGCGAGCAACTCCAGCAACATGCGTAAATCAGCCGAGGCTAAGTCGCGTCCATCTGCACTCCGCACCACCATGTCGTCTGCCCCAAGTAAGAGTAGCTTCCGCGTGAGCTGGTCATCGCTTTCAATGTACTCCTCGCGTTGTTTGCGCGTAATCTTGTACAGAGGCGGTTGCGCCAGATAAATATATCCGTTCTCCAACAGTTTAGGCATTTGACGATAGAAGAAGGTCAAAAGCAACGTCCGAATATGCGCGCCATCGACATCCGCATCGGTCATGATCACTATCTTGTGGTAACGAACTTTTGAGACATCAAATTCATCTGCACCGAAACCCGCACCAATCGCAGTAATCATCATGCGAATTTCGTTGTTATTCAAAATCTTGTCAATGCGCGCCTTCTCCACATTCAGCACTTTGCCGCGCAACGGCAGAATGGCCTGCGTCTCGCGGTTGCGTCCCTGCTTGGCCGAACCACCAGCGGAGTCACCTTCGACAAGGAAGAGTTCGCACTTGACGGGATCACGTTCGGAACAGTCGGCCAATTTACCTGGCAGCGCCAACCCGTCGAGCACACCTTTGCGCCGTGTTAAATCACGTGCCTTGCGTGCCGCGATACGCGCACGCGCCGCCAGCACTGCCTTTTCAACAACTTTACGCGCAATGCTCGGCTTCTCACCAAAGAAAGTGCCCAACTGATCATTCACAAATTGTGCGACAATGCCTTCAACATCGCTATTCCCCAGCTTCGTCTTGGTCTGCCCTTCAAACTGAGGTTGCGGAACCTTCACGGAAATGACGGCCGTAATACCTTCACGAATATCATCACCGGTCAAGGCCTCTTCATTGCTCTTCTGGAGGCCGTTGTCCATGATGTATTTGTTCACCGTGCGGGTCAATGCTGAACGGAAGCCCGAAAGATGCGTACCGCCTTCAATCGTGTTGATATTGTTGCAGTAGCTATATTCGATTTCATTATAAGCCGTCGTGTACTGCATGGCGATTTCGCACTCAATAACATCCTTCGTGCCCGCCAAGTAAATGACCTCTTCATGAACCGGTGTCTTGTTCTTGTTCAGAAAATGAATATATTCGACGATGCCGCCATTGAAGACGAAGGATTCATCACGCGGTGTTTCGTGCTCCAGGTCCTGGAAGCGTATCGACACGCCACGGTTTAAGAAGGCCAACTCGCGCAACCGGTTTGCCAAGATATCCCACTTGAATGCGTGACAGGTGAAGATCGAGTGATCGGGATAGAAGGTGACCTTTGTCCCGGTGCCATGGGTATCTCCAACGATTTCCAACTGCGTCACCGGTATGCCCTTTTCAAAGCGCTGCCGATAGATCTTGCTGTGACGACGAACTTCCACGACCATCCACTCGCTCAAGGCATTCACGCACGAAACGCCCACACCATGCAGACCGCCGGAGACCTTGTAGTTTGATCCGTCAAACTTGCCGCCCGCGTGCAGCGTGGTCAACACGACTTCAAGCGCAGGGCGCCCTTCCGTCGGATGCATATCCACAGGAATGCCGCGGCCATTGTCAACAACCGTCAACGAGCCATCTGGATTAATCGTCACATCGATATGCGTGCAATAGCCTGCCAACGCTTCATCGATAGAGTTATCCACGACCTCATAAACCAAGTGATGATAACCGCGTTCAGCGGTATCGCCAATATACATGGCTGGCCGTTTACGAACAGCATCCATGCCTTCAAGAACAGTGATATTTGCAGCCGTGTAATTGCCATTATCGGCATCCGGCTGCACTGGATTTTCGGTAGCGTTTTGGGGTTCGTCAGACATAACTTTTCCGTGTTAAAAAATAAAGGTAAAAGTATATCGTAAAACAGGTATCTTAACAAGGGAGAAGCAAGCGTTTTTGGGTATTTATTTACGTTGGAAACCCGTATTTGTACTTTTCCGCTACGAGGAGAAATCCCGCAATTTTCGGAATTCTTTACTGAGCTGCCGAGCCAAGGTCTTAAGAACTGGCTGCGATTGGAAAAGACCACCAGATCTCCTGCAATAAAAATGGCTCTTCACGGTTTGTCGAAAAAACTTCCTGAAAAGAAGCACCC
>JBAXOG010000098.1:0-17818 GCA_037133395.1 bacterium
GGTTGATCTGGGAGGTCCAGCCGAGATTGCGCGGGTTCATTTGTACCCGAGGGTGTGCGACAAGGCGGTTGATCTTAATTTTCCCTCGGCCTTGGAATTCTCAGTGTCCAGTGACGGGAAGACCTTCACCAAGGCACTGGCGGTTGCCGATTACAAGGTGAGTTCTCCGCGCAGTGTCAAGAGCGAGTATGTTTGGGATCCGAATCTGAACGATTACAAGAAAGCCGAGGCGGGTCAGGAGACGGAAGATCTTTCGCTCTCGGGTTCGGGGAAGAAAAGCTCGGCGGACTACCCGCAGTATTTTGCGCTGCCTGCGGGGACCAAGGGACGCTACCTGAAGATCACGGGTATGAAGCTCAAGGATGAAAAGCGCATGCAGTTCACGGAGATCGAGGTGTTCGGGGGCAAGTAGATTCGATGAGGCCGCCAAGGGGGAGGGCAAGATGAATGTTGTTTTTATTTTAATCGTGTCAATGGCATTGCAAGCGATGGTTATGGCGGGTGAGCGTTCGCCGTCCGCAAATGCGGATTGTGAAAAAGAGTGGAAGCAGCAGTTTACGGCATTGCAGGCCGACATCGGAAATAAGGCGCGTCTGGCTGGACGCATCAATGAGACGTTAAGGCCTGATTCCTTGATTAGCGAGGCGGATCGTGATCCTGCGGACATTGTTTTGCGCCGTACAGCCGCACTGTTGCAAGATCTGAAACGTACCGCTGTCGGAAAAAGTTTAACCAGTCTGGAAAAAACGTTGGAAGGCTTGCAGGCGGCTGGCAAAACCATTGCGGTCACGAATCTAGAGGCGCGCTATGTTTTATATGCCGATAGCTGCCGGGTACGGCGTCAGATTGCGTTCAAGAATCCGCTATTGGGATTTGATAAGCTATTGTTCGCGAAGCATCATCGCGCCCTTTACCCGCACATGTGTGACCAGTATTACGGTATGGCGGCAAGGCCGGGCGGGGGATTATACGTATTGTCCGATCCATTCGGGGATAACCCTCAACTGAGGGATGTGCTGGCTGATTCTATCGTGCAAAACGGGCGGCTGAAGGGACAAAAGTTGAGCGGAGGGCCGAACAAGCCTTACACGATCAGTTTTGATGGCGCTGGCAATCTTGGCGGAGAGGAGACGCAAGGTGGTTCATTCCTGTCGCCAGATCTTTCCTTTGACGGCAAAAGCATCTTGTTTGCCTACGTTGAATGTACGGGTAACCGGAAGCATGATCACCATACTGATCCGAGCCGGGGTCACTGGGCCGAGGGGCGCTGTTATCATGTTTTCAGGGTGAATGTGGACGGCTCAAAACTTGAACAGTTGACGGATGGCACCTGGAACGAGTTTGATCCTTGCCTGCTGCCGAGCGGCAGAATCGCATTTATTTCAGAGCGACGGGGCGGGTACCTGAGGTGCGGACGCGTTTGTCCCACCTATACGCTTTATGACATGGCGGCGGATGGAAGCGATATCAGGTGCCTGAGTTTTCACGAGACGAACGAGTGGCATCCGACGGTTGCGAACGATGGTAAGATCGCATGGACCCGCTGGGATTATATTGACCGGCATTTTTCAGCCGCGCACATGCCATGGACAACAACGCCGGGCGGATGTGATCCGCGCCCCATTCAAGGCAACTATGCATGGAAAGGCAAGCGACCGGACATGGAGATGAGTTTGAAAGCGATTCCGAACTCACCGAAATATGTGGCCACAGCGACGCCGCATCACGGTCAAGCGTATGGGTCGCTTATTATTATTGATCCGCTCATTGCGGATGATGATGCCGGAGCGCCTCTGAAACGGTTGACGCCCGAGATCGGATACGTGGAAAAAGAAGCTGACGGCACGGAGACTTATGGAACCGCGTGGCCGTTGAGCGAAGATTATCATCTGTGTGTATATGACGCAAACACCCGGCCCGATGGGGGAAGTTCGAAAAAGGGATACACCACCGCTAATTACGGTATCTACCTTGTGGATGCGTTTGGCAACAAGGAGCTCATTTACCGCGACCCGGAAATATCGTGCCTCAGGCCTATTCCGCTGGTACCGCGTAAAAAGCCGCCCGTGGTGGCATCCGGCAATCATACGGCTGCCGACAAGTCATCTGCGGAAGCTACGGTTTCGCTGATTAATGTGTATGATTCCTTGAAGCCTTGGCCGGACGGAACCAAAATTAAAGCTCTGAGGATATGGCAGATCATTCCACAGTCTGTGCCGGCTGTTCGTGCCATGGGCATACAGGTTCCGGGGACGGGTTCGATTAACATCGGCAGGTATGTGTTGGGCACGGTGCCGGTGGAAGCGGACGGCAGTGCTCATTTTATTGTTCCCGCCAAACTGCAGGTATTTTTCCAGGCATTGGATGAGAACGGTCTGGCCGTGCAGTCCATGCGGTCCGGTACCCATTTTCAGCCGGGCGAGGAAATGGCGTGCCAGGGATGCCATGAGCCGAAGAACCGGGCACCCGGGACTGTGAAATCAACACCGCTGGCGATGAAGAGACCGCCCTCGCGGCTTCAGCCGGATGTCGACGGCACGAATCCGTTCAGTTACCCTCGGCTGGTTCAGCCGGTACTGAACACGTATTGTGTCGAATGTCACAAGAAGAACGTGGAGAAAAAGGCGCCACGGCTGGATGCGGAAGTGGTGGGAATGGATAAAGGAGCCTATATGTCTCTTGCTACGAAGTATTATGCTTCGTATATCAGCCTGACACCGAATTTTGGCTTCTACGACTATGGGCGAAAAGGGGAAGAGACCCATCGTACCATGCCTGGAAAGTTCGGTGCGCTGGGTTCAAAACTTTATCCAATGCTGGTCAAGGGGCATCACGACGTAAAGCTGACACCGGAGGCCATGCACCGCATTACGGTCTGGCTAGATTCCTGTTCGATGTTTTATGGTGTCTATGAAAAGGAAGGCGGAGAGGCACAACTTCGTGGCGAGATTGTTAAGCCGACGCTGGAGTAGGGGAGGTTCCCGTCCGGTGGTTCCCGGACCGGGTTTCGGTGAGCTGAAAAGAAATTAACATTTCTCGTGTTTTTTGTGTATCTCGTGGACAAAGCCGTTGAAGTTACAAGGAGAAAAAGTATGAATGTGAAACAAGTATTGGTAAGTTTATTGGCGGGTATAATGGCGATGTCGGTGCGGGCTGCGGAACCGGTCGAGGGCGGGAACATGCCGAAAGCGGCGGATGTGAGTGGCAAAGGTACAAATCTAGTTGCGACCGCCAGCACGTACGTGATTCCAAAGGAGACGCGGGAGCAGAAGGATGCCCGCATGAAGTGGTTTCGTGAGGCGCGCTATGGCCTCTTTATCCACTGGGGGCCGTCTGCCATTCTGGGCACGGAGACGAGCTGGGGACGGAAAGCGAAATCGGTGATGGATTGCGGTCCGACTCCGCCGCCCAACGGACGGGACGAGGAGTACGACAACCTGTACAAGCAGTTCAACCCGGTCGAGTTTAGCGCCAAGAAGTGGGTGAAGATGGCCAAGGCCGCGGGGATGAAATACATCGTCTTCACCTGCAAGCACCATGACGGGTTTTGCAATTTCCACACGCAGTTCACTGACTACAATATTGCCAACACGCCCTTTAAACGCGATATCGTCAAGGAGCTGGCGGATGCCTGCCACAAGGCTGGCCTGCGTTTCGGGGTCTACTACTCCCCACGCGACTGGTATCAGCCGAGTTACCTGGTCGACGGCAACAAGAAGTATCTTGAGATCTTCCATGGCCACTTGCAGGAGCTACTCAATAACTACGGTAAAGTGGACATTATCTGGTTCGACAGTATGGGAGGCGACTGGGCGGACTGGGATTATCCGAAGATGGCAGAGATTATCCTGAAGAGTCAGCCCGACATCCTGAGCAACGGAAGGATTGGCCCGTTGCAGGCAAGGACTGCTCGGCCTAATTTCGATTTGACCCGGCTGGCGGGCGATTTCCAGACGCCGGAGCAGGTGATTGGCAAATTCGAGCGGGGATGTTATTGGGAGTCTTGCACCTGTCTGGTGGACGGTCAGTGGGGCTACAAGCCGGACGGCCTGCTGCTGACGCTCCGCGAAGTCATGGGCATGTTGCTCTATTCCGCAGGCGGCGACGGGAACCTGCTGCTCGATGTGGCGCCCACGCCGCAAGGCAATTTCGAGGAGCGGCAGATCGACCGGCTGAAGCAGGCCGGCGACTGGCTCAAAGACTACGGCGACACCTTCTACGGCACGCGGGGCGGTCCCTACAAGCCGGGCTACTGGGGCGTTTGCACGCTCAACGGAAGCAAGATCTTTCTGCACGCGCTGACCTTCCAGGGTGACACCCTGACGTTGCCGTCTTTGCCCGTGAAGGTCCTTGGAAGCAAACTGCTGACCGGCGGCAAGGTTGACGTGCAACAGACCACGGATGCGTTGATCGTAAAGGTGGCACCGAAATACCAGCAGAAGATCGACACGATCATCGAGTTGACGGTCGAAGGGAACGCCTTCGACATCAAGCCGATTGACGTCAAGGACCCGGAGACGCTGCTGCTGGGCTGGGGCAAACATCAGAAGCATGCGCTGGCGAAGGTAACGAAGAGCGACGCGCCGGCTCGGCACTGGTGGCACAACCCCTGCGGACCGGGTTATATGTTCGACAACTGCCGGCTCACCTCCTGGGTGCCGGACCCCGGGGCAAGCGAAGTGGTCATCAGCATCGATCTGGAGAAACCGACCGCCTTCAGCACTGCGGCGATCGAAAGCGAAGGCGCGCTCGACCGCGTCGAAATCAAAGCGAAGATGGGTACGGAGTGGAAATCCCTTGGTTCGCTTGAAAAACCAAACGGGCGGCAAACCATCCCGCTGCCGGCAACAACGGCGCAGGAGTTGCAACTCGTGTTCACGTCCAAGGCCAAAGGAAAGTTCCATGTTTGGGAGTTTCAGCTTTTCAAGTAGGCGAGCGTGCCGCCCGCGGAGCGGGAATAAACTGACGAGTAACTTGGAAAGGAATATCCGCCTACGCTAAAGCTACGGCGGACAAAGATGGAATGTTGGCATACTGGAATATTGGAGGGAAACAGCGTATCATTACCCCAACATTCCATCATTCCCATATTCCAACATTCCAGTGAAGTTAAGGATTGCATCAAGAAGCACAAGAGTGTAATATTTGTATTGTTAATCGGAAATATTACTCTTATTATGACAGAATTAACAGAACAACTTAAGGCTTTCGGTCCCGTGCCTGTTACGGGGTCTGATCTCTCGGCATCGTTATCGGATTACGATTCGCCGAAGGATAAGCTGGCCTACATGGTCAGGCAGGGGCAGCTTTTGCGCTTGAAGCGAGACCTCTATTGTGTCGCCAACAGAATCACCGGCGAACGCTTTTCGATGCCGCTGATCGCCAATCATCTGTATGGGCCCTCGTATGTTTCACTGGAATCCGCGCTTTCATACTATCAGCTCATTCCTGAGCGGGTTGTATGTACGAAGTCGGTCGTTAGCAAGCGGGCGAAGTCCATGGAAACACCCCTGGGTCTTTTCACCTATCAAACGGTGCCATCTGGCTATTACTCTGTCGGAATTCGACAGGAGATTGTCAATGACCGCATTGCGTTTTTTATTGCCTCCCCAGAAAAGGCATTGTGTGACCTGCTTCTGATGCGTTCCAGAGTGCGGATCACCTCGGCGGGCGCCATGCAGACATTCCTGCTGGATGAGATGCGGATGGATCTGTCTGAACTGAAGAACCCCGACCTCAGCATTGTCGATGCGTGTATTGCCACCCATCACAAGCCTCTAGAGTTAAAATCATTGCGAAAGGTCCTGGAACATGAATGTGTTTGATTCTATGATGTCGGCCTATTCGCTCCAATCGGATACGGATTATCAGAACGCCCTTCACGAGGTGATGCAGAAGATCGCCTTGGCAGGACTTCATCGCGGGAACTTTTTCAAGCACGCCGCATTTTATGGTGGGACATGCCTACATCTCTTTCATCAACTGCCGCGTTTCTCGGAAGATATGGACTTTTCTCTGATAAAGGAAGATACAACATTTACGCTGAACGATTATTCTGATGCCATCATGGCAGAGTTCAAGGCTCTCGGAAGGGACGTGACGTTTACGCCGAAGGCAAAATCCAAAGACTCCGCCATCAAATCTGCCTTTCTTAAGGATAATACGGCGATTTACAATCTTTCCTTCAAAACAGAACGGACGGTTAAAATAAAGATTGAAGTGGATACCTCTCCGCCACTGGGCTTCAAGACAATGAATCACACGATGTTGCTTCCCTTTTCGTTTGTGGTTCGATGTTTTGATTTACCCTGTCTTTACGCAGGAAAGATGCATGCACTTTTGTTTCGCAACTGGAAAAGTCGGGTTAAGGGACGCGACTGGTATGATTTTGAATGGTATGTGCGGCACCGCATAAAAGTGGATATTCCTCATTTTTGTCAACGCATGCAGCAAAGTCATCCGAGTCAACCTCTTCCTCAAACCGTCACCGATTTAAAGACGCTACTCGTGAAGCGGATTTCGACTCTGAATATTGAGCAAGCCAGAGAGGATGTTATGCCGTTCATCGCGAATCGATCTGAGCTGGATATTTGGAGTCAGGAGTATTTCTTAGCGCTGGTCGATCAAATGGTCTAATTGCCTGAAAAGAGTATTTGACAATCTCCTGATAATCAGATTATTATGTCCTCTATGAACTACCTAGCTATTAAAGATTTAAAGGCCCCGCTACTCGTGCGTGAGACATTAGCGACCTACGGAACTGCGTTGGTAACCAACAACGGTGTGCCGATGGCGTTGATGGTTCAAATAGGGCAGGATGAAAATCCCCTCGAACTCGAGCAGGCCATTCGGCTCGCACGTGCGCGCTTGGCCGTTTCTGCCATTCGGCGAGAGATCCAGAAGCGCCAAGACTTATCGATGGCCGACATCGACAAGGAAATCAAAGCCGTTCGCACAAAACGGAAAGCTAGATTGGCTCACGTATGATCTCAGAAGCCGTATTTGATACGAACGTCATCGTTTCAGGCATTCTGTTTCCAGAGAGTGTTCCCGGGAAGGTTGTGGATTCCATTCTCGAAGGCCACTGCAGACCTATTGTTTCGGATGCTATTCTCGCGGAATATGCTGATGTATTAAGTCGGCCGAAGTTCAATATCTCTCCTGCACGTGTGAGCACCATCATGGATGTTTTTCGCAGTATTGGCATTCCGGCTTCATTTGCCGTGTCAAAGCACCGGGCACAGTTCCCAGACAAAGACGATATTATCTTTGTTGAAGCCGCGCTATCACTGAACAGCCTATTGGTCACAGGAAATAAACGGCACTATCCCGCTTCATTGATGCAGGGGATACGCGTGCTTTCCCCTGCGGATTTTCTCTCATGACATTGATGCTTTGTAAATTATGTTGCATTTATTCAATAGGGTTGATAATGGACGCGATGGGGGCAGAACTAAAAATCTAAAAAAAGAGCAGGAGAATGCCAAATGAGAGACATCAAAGTTATTTGCAGCGCACTACTGGGTTTAGCGTGTTTTGCCTCCGTGGCGTCGGCGGGCGAGCGCCTGGCCCGTGTTTTCGGCGACAACATGGTGTTGCAACGCGAAAAGCCCGTGCCGATTTGGGGATGGGCGGATAAAGGTCAGTCCGTCACGGTCGGCTTCGCCGGACAAAAGAAGACGGCGACAGCCGGAGCAGACGGCAGGTGGTGCGTGCTGCTAGATCCTCTGCCCGCCAACAAGATGCCCGCTGAACTGATTGTGCAGGGCGCAACCACGCGGGTGTTCACGAACGTTCTGGTCGGCGAGGTGTGGGTCATGTCGGGACAGTCCAACATGGAGATGGAGCTGCTCGCCTCTCAGGACTTCCAGGCGGAGCGCGTGAAGGCAACCTATCCGGCGATCCGTCACCTCAAGGTCATGAACGAGTCAGCCTCGTTTCCGGCGGACGACCTGCCGCGTGGGGACTGGAAATTCGCCAGACCGGACCGCTATGAGATTGACCCGTTCATCCCCAATGACAAGCCGGGCGGCGACTGGACCGTTTGCGCGCCAGATACCTGCGGCAACTACACGGCGGCGGGTTACTATTTCGCACGGGAGCTGATGCGGGCGCTCGATGTTCCTGTTGGAATCGTCAATGCGACCTGGGGCGGAACCAAGATCGAGCAATGGATCTCCGCCGACGGATTCCGTTCTGTTCCCGAGCTGAAGGCGCTATCGGCGAAAGTCGATGCCTACATCAGCACGACGGAAGAGGGTCGGAAGCGTTATCACGCCTATTTTGAAGCGCTCAAGCAATGGCTTCCCGCGGCTGAGGCGGCTGTCGCGACCGGTGCGCGTTTACCGGCCCCGGTGCCGGAACCGTGGCTTTCCGCTAACCCCCGGCAGTGGTTGAAACCGACAACCATTTTCAATGGGATGATTCATCCGATATCGCCCTATCCGATACGTGGCTTCCTCTGGTATCAGGGAGAGGGGAATGCGAGCGAGAATGAAACGTATGTCCAGAAGATGACCGCCCTGATTGGCGGCTGGCGTCGCCTGTGGGGGCAGGACGAGGCACCTTTCTACTTCGTGCAATTGCCGGGCTATACGCTGTCCCAGCGCCTGCCTCAAGGCGGTGACGGATGGGCAAGTATCCGCGAAGCACAACTCAAGGTATCCCAGCGTGTTCCCCGCACCGGCATGGCCGTGACCATCGATATCGGAGACGAGAAAAGTATTCACCCGGGCAACAAGCTGGATGTGGGGCGTCGTCTGGCCTTGCTCGCCCTGGCCCGCACGTATGGAAAACCCGTGGCGGACAGCGGACCGATCTACAGAAGCATGAAAATCGAAGGCGACAAGATCCGCATTGGTTTCGATCATGCAGGGAAGGGACTGTTCATCGGTGAGAAGACGGCGACGGAGCCGCCCAAACCCGTGGCATCCGGGACGTTGAAATGGGTGGCGATCGCCGGAGCGGACAAACAATGGCGCTGGGCCGAGACGGCTGTGGAGGGTTCGGAACTTGTAGTATTTGCCAGCGGGCTCGGCAGCCCTGTGGCGGTTCGTTTCGGCTACACGATTAATCCCCAAGGCCCGTGGCTCTACAACCTAGAGGGGCTCCCTGCCTCGCCGTTCAGGACTGATAATTGGTGAAACCATGAAGACAAGTGAAACAAAATGATAAAACGATCCATATTCGCGGCGCTAATTTTTGCGCTATCAAGTTTGCAGAATGATGCTCGTGCCGATGCTCATTTGAGCCCGGTTTTTGGCAGCAACATGGTGTTGCAACGTGATATCCCTGCCAAACTGGTTGGTTGGGCAGATGTCGGCGAAGACGTGACTGTTAAACTTGGCGAAAAGATTGTGGGGCAAGTTGCCGGGACAGGGAAAGAGAAGCCGTGGACCTTACTGCTGCCGGTTCAGAAGGCGGGTCCGATTCCGGACATTACAATCATTGGGAGGAACCGCATCACCCTGACGAATCTGCTCGCCGGTGACGTATGGGTTTGTTCAGGTCAATCCAACATGAACATGCCGCTCATCAAGGCTCCTCAGTTTAATGGTGTGCCCAATGTTGCGAGGGAATTGGCCACAGCGGACCGTCCGCAGATCCGTCTCTGCAATGTAGTTGAAACGGGCGAATGGAGGGTCTGTTCGTCGGAAAGCGTGAAGCTTTTTTCAGCGGCCGCCTACTTCTTTGGCCGGGAAATACAGTCGCGCATGGATATCCCTGTCGGTCTGATCCAGGCGGCAGCCAATGGTTCGACAGCGGAAGCATGGATTGTCTCCGGTGGTCTTTATTCTCGCTTTATTGCCCCGCTCACGAGTATGAACATCAAGGGCGTGATCTGGTATCAGGGTGAAAGCAATTCACTCCGGGCCTCCGCCTATCCGGAATTGATGGCCCATTTGATTGGAGGTTGGCGTCAGGCTTGGGGACAGGCATCTTCGTCGGGTTCTGGCGCGCCAGTCGAAGACTTCCCATTCTTAATCATGCAATTGGCGGGCTTTAAGTGTCCTTCTGTTCCCTGGTGCGGGCCGGGATCGTTTGTTGAACTGAGAGCTGCCCAGCAGCGGATTGTGGAGACCGTGGCAGGCACCGGCCTTGCGGTGGGTATCGATATAGGTGACGCTAATAGTGTGCATCCGACCAACAAGCAGGAGGTCGGTCGGCGGCTGGCGCTGGTGGCACTTAAACAGGTTTACGGGCAGGATGTGGTTGCAGCGGGCCCCGCATTGACAGATGCGCGCTTCGCGCCGGGACGGGCGACGCTTGTATTTGATCCAGGAGGGAAGGACCAAAGCTTGGTATTCAAGAACAGCGCTACGAATGGTTTTGAACTGGCAGGTGCTGATGGAAAATTCGTGCCTGCTTCGGCACAATTGAATGGGAACACGATTATCCTGATAGCAGATGGGATGACGACTCCGTGTTCGCTCCGCTATGCGTGGGCGGACAATCCGCCTGCCACGGTGTTCAACACCGCCGGCTTGCCCGCCGCACCGTTTCGGAAGACGGCGCCTGCGATTAGCGTGAACGACTTGGACGGGAAGCGGGTCCTGGTGCTGGGCGACAGCATCACGGCGGCTGGAACGTATGTCAAGTTCATCGAATATTATCTGAAGAAATGCTATCCGGAAAAGAAGTTCGAACTGATCAACAGCGGTCGATGCAGTGAAACGACGTCTGGACTTTCCGAGGCAGGGCATCCTGGGATGCGCCCATGTGTTCACAAGCGGCTTGCGGCCGAGATCGCCAAACACAAGCCGCAGATCATCATGGCGTGTTACGGCATGAATGACGGCATCTACGCCTCGGCCAACGAGGAACGGGCAAAGGCCTATTACGACGGGATACTCAAGCTGGCGAACGATTGCCGGGCACAGGGGGTCGAGAAGGTGATCCTGCTGACCCCGCCGGTGTTTGATCCTCGCCCGTGGAGTACCCGGCTCTCGAAGGAAGGCGCCGCACCGCAGATGAATCATCCCTACGAAAAGTATGATGAAGTGTTGGCAGGTTACTCGAAATGGATTATGGGATTGAAGCTCGACGGTGTATCGAGTATTGATCTGCATACGCCCATGAAGAACGAGATTGCCATGCGATGCCAGAAAAAGCCAGAATTCAAGCTTTCTCCTGACGGGATTCATCCGGGGCCTTTGGGGCATCTGGTGATGGCACATGCGGTTTTGAATGGGCTGGGGGTTGATATGCGTGTGGAGGATCTCGATGTCGAGTTAGCAGCGGTTGATGCAATGATTGGAACAAAGAAATAAAGGGGAAATAATGACACGAAATTTGAAGAATGTTTCTTGGACGTTGATGGCACTTTCACTTCTTGGCGTTGTGAGCACACTCCAAGCCGTAGAGATCCAGCATCTTCGCTGTGAGTATTTAGTGAACCCGCTGGGGATTGATGCTGTGCCCAGACTCAGTTGGGAAATCGGGGCATCGAATGAACGGGGCGTTAAACAGGTTGCCTACCAGATTCTCGTGGCGAGTTCCGAAGAGCAATTGAAAAAAGGCGAGGGCAATCTGTGGGACAGCGGTAAGGTGGCCTCGGATCAACAGAACCAGATTGCGTATGCGGGAAAACCGTTGTCATCAAAGATGCGCTGTCATTGGAAGGTGAGAGTGTGGGTATCGAAAGGGGCGACGGGCTTTTGGAAATTCGGCAAAACGTTCTGCAGCGAATGGAGTGAATCGGCGTATTGGACGATGGGGCTTCTGACGCCGGATGCGTGGAAGGCGAAATGGATCGGACTTGAACACGTCATTCCCGAAAACGCCTTTGACCATGAGATCACGGAAGGTAAATTGGTGATCAAAAAGGCCATCTATAGCGCTGAGAGCGGCAACAAATCCAATTCGGTTGATATTACTGACATTCTGTGCAAGAAAATCGACAAGGGAACGCTGGGTGCGACCATTACTCCCAAAGCACTGGGTGTTGATCCTGGACCCGGAAGACAACATCTGGTTGTTGAATACGAATACAACGGTAACCCCTTTGTTCTCGAGACGCCTATAGCCAACAGGCTCGGCGATATTTATCTCCCATCAGGCACGATGTACATGGATACTCCTGAAGGGCTCAAGGAGCGGAAGCGCTGGGCTATTCCGCGGCAGTTGCGCAAGGAGTTCAGCGCGACAAAAAAGATCCGACATGCCGCTCTGACGGTAACGGCCCTGGGACTCTATGAGTTCCGGATTAATGGCAAACGTGTTGGCGATCACCTTCTGGCGCCGGAATGGACTGATTACAACAAGCAAATCCAATATCAGACGTATGACGTCACCAGCAACGTGCGTTCAGGCAAGAACACCATGGGCGCCATATTGGGCAATGGCTGGTATTGCGGCGGTTGGATGTTCTGGGGAAAAACATTAAGGTCCATCTACGGGAAGGATCCCAGTCTGATTGCTCAGCTTGATATTGAGTATGAAGATGGAAGCAAGGAAGTCGTTGCCACGGATGCGTCGTGGCGTGGCACCACGGACGGGCCTGTGCGTTTTGCCGGCATTTTCGAGGGCGAAATTTATGACGCCCGCAGAGAAATGGTCGGCTGGGACGCATCCGGATTTAATGACTCGAAATGGAATCCGGTTACTGTTCGTGTTCAGAAAGAAAAACCTGAACAACTGGATTTTCAGGTTGGAAAACTGATGGCGCAGCGCAGTGATCCGATTCGGAAAGAGATGGAACTCAAGCCTATTGCCATTACGGAACCACGGCCCGGCGTCTATGTCGCCGACATGGGGCAGATCTACAGTGGCTGGACGCGGCTGAAGATCAACGCCCCCGCTGGAACGAAATTAACGCTGCAACACAACGAGGCGTTAAATCCGGACGGGACGGTTTACACGGACAACCTGCGGGCCGGGCATTTCGGAAAAGGCGACCGGCAGATCGACCGGTATTTCTGCCGGGGCGGGAGTGAGGAAATGTTGGAACCGCATTTCACATACCATGGTTTCCGCTATGTGCAGATCAACGGGTTGCTCCGAAAACCGACTGCGGATGAGGTGACCGGAATCGTGTTTCATACCGGCTTCCGCAAGACCGGCGAGTTCACCTGTTCTAATCCGCTCGTCAACCGACTTGTTGAGAATATCCAGTGGTCGCAGCGAGCCAACGTGATGGGTATTCCGACTGACTGCAACCAGCGTGACGAGCGTTGCGGTTACACGGGCGACATGAATTTCTTTATGCCTGCGGCCGTCTACAATTTCGATATGGCGCCATTCTTCAACAAGTGGCTGGTGGACATCGAGGGAGCGCAACTGCCCGAGGGATGGTTCCCCGATCACGCACCGTATTATGGCCCGGGTGGCGGTCCGAATGTCGGCTGGTCCGATGCGGGAATTCTCTGCCCTTACCGGATGTACCGGGAATATGGCGATACGCAGGTGATCAAGGAGCATTACGCGTCCATGAAGCGTGCGATGGCGCAACTGGTGAGCACCACCAATCCAGACGGAACCCGCGGAGGGCATGAGAAGGATAAAGGGCGTGGCTGGCGGATCGGGCTGACGGACCATGCCAGTGCTGGAAGCACTAAGCCGAACGAGGTGATTGTTGGAACAGCTTATCTGGCCTACGATGCCCGGGTAATGGCCGAGATGGCTCGGGCGATAGGAGAAAATGCTGACGCGGCCACGTACGATAAGCTGGCGAAGCAAACAGAGGCGGCCTTTTCCGAAAAGCTGATTGATACCGAAGGCCGGGTCAAGGCTGCTTTAGACGATTCACGAAATAATGAAACGCAGTGTGGTTATGCGCTGGCCTTCAGTATGGGGCTCGTGCCGGAAACGAAAAAGACCTTGGTCAGTGAACGCTTTAGCGATTGGGTTAACCGGGATAAAGGGCAGATCACAACAGGTTTCATGGGTAATCCGTGTATCCTTCAGGCATTGGAATTGGCCGGTCGGGAGGATATTGTGTACAAGCTGCTGTTGAACGAAAGCTATCCGTCCTGGCTCTATCCGGTGACCGTCGGCGCCACAACAATCTGGGAACATTTTGGAAGTTATCGTCCGGATGCTGGCGGTTTGTCCGATCCCTTCATGAACTCTTTAAGTCACTATGCGCACGGGGCCGTCGGAAGTTTTATCTTCGGAAATATTGGAGGCATTCGGCCGGAACTGCCCGGCTACAAGCGGATGATCATCCAGCCGGTGATTCGTCCCGGCCTGACATGGGCGAAGGCCCGCTACGATTCGATTCGAGGGCAGATTGTGAGTCACTGGCGACTTGAAACTGGATCCACCTCCGCTAAAGTTACGGCGGACAGGAACTTGAAACTGGATGTCACCATTCCAAATAACACAACCGCGACGGTCTATGTTCCAGCGAAAGATGCGGGTTCAGTTATGGAGAGCGGTAAGCCCATTTCAGAAGCCAATTGCGTGAAGTTTCTGCGGATGGAAAACGGTGCAGCTGTTATTGCCGTCGGTTCGGGGTCTTATCATTTTTGCAGTCAGCAATAGGAGAAAAGTAAAAAATGCATAGAAGAATGTTCGGTATAGTCTGTCGGGTCTTTTTGTTCTCAACCCTACTGCTGGCTCCGCTCCACGCCGAGGACCTTCGCTTGAGTTCGCTGTTTTCGGAGCACATGGTCCTGCAGCGCGAGAAGCCTGTCGCTGTCTGGGGCTGGGGCGATGCGGGCGAAGCCGTGACCGTCGCCTTTGCTGGACAGACCAAGACCGCCATCGCAGGCGCCGATGGTAAATGGTCGCTCAAACTCGACGCGCTCAAGGCCTCCATCGAGTCGCGCGCGCTCACCGTCATTGGAAAGGACGGACGCAAGGTCGAGGTGAAGGACGTCCTTGTAGGCGAGGTCTGGTTCGGCTCCGGCCAGTCCAACATGGCGATGGGCGTAGGATCCGCGACCAACTCTGCTGCGGAAAAGACCGCCGCGAATTATCCCCTCATCCGTTATTACGGCGAATCCTCCGGCCCCGCCGAGAAACCTCAGGCCGAAGGCAAAGGGGTCTGGCAGCTCTGTACTCCGGAGAACGTGTACCGTTTTTCAGCAACACTCTATTTCTTCGGTCGCGATATCCATCGCGAGCTCGGCGTCCCCGTCGGCCTGGTTTGTGCTGCAGTCGGTGCCACGCACATCGAATCCTGGGTTCCCGCAGAAGCCCAGTGCTCGGATCCGGATACTAAGGCGGAATACGACGGCCAGTTAAAGGGTTGGGGTAACTTCGACGATGCGAAGTTGAAAGCCGACTATGAGAAGAAACTCGCCGACTGGAAGATCGCTTTCGAGAATGGGAAAGCCCAGAGCAGAGATAAGCCCTGGACTCCGGAAGCGATGATCGCTCACATCAAGCGCAAGGGTCCCCCCGCCGGTCTCTACAACGGCAAGGTCTTCACCCTCGCGCCCTTCACCCTGCGCGGCATCCTCTGGTATCAGGGCGAGAGCAACACTGGCCTTCCTAAGCCCACCCAACCGCATCTCTACCGCAAGCAGCTCTCCCAACTCGTCACGAGCTGGCGCGCGCTTTGGAACGATGAGTTGCCCTTCGCGTGGGTGCAGCTCCCCAACTTTACCGCGCCCGGTGAAGGCTGGTCGCGCGTCCGCGAAGCGATGCTGCAGGCGCTGGAGCTGCCGAAGACTGGCATGGCTATCACGATTGACATCGGTGACGTAAAAAATATTCATCCCGCCAATAAGCAGGAGGTCGGTCGCCGGCTCGCGCTTTGGGCGCTCGGTACCGTTTACGGCAAGAAGGTACCCGCGATCAGCGGCCCGTTGCCAGCAGGCTCATCCGTCAGCGGCAATGCGATCACGGTCTCCTTCAAGTACGCCAATGGCGGGCTGAAGGCTAAAGACGGCGGACCAGTGAAAGGCTTCCAGATCGCGGGCGCCGATCGGCAATGGAAAGCCGCTGTTGCCAAGATTGATGGAGATAAGGTTTTCATTAACAGTCCCGGCGTCGCTTTGCCGGTCGCCATTCGCTACGCCTGGTTGGACAATCCAGATTGTAATCTCTACAATGGCGCCAATCTGCCAGCCTCGCCCTTCCGGACTGACGATTGGCCCATTGTCATGGTCGAGAAGAAATAAGGGGAAACGACAATCAAGGACTGCCTCAGAATCAGTAACCAAGCAGCATGTCGTTGCTTGCCCACGAGACACACGAAATGAAGCTTAGGACATGGGACATGGGACATGGGACGTGCAGCACGTCAGACGACACATCACCCCAAGTCCCTCCGTCCCAAGTTCCACGTCTTGTGATTCACCGGCGCAGTGAAGGTTTGCGTGGGACTATTTTCTACTTGGCTCTTTGAAGTGGAGCATGAACTTGATGCCGTTCATGTTGGGAATGTGATAACGCATATATTTTAAAAAGCCATTGTACATGAGTATTCCTTCGCTACGGTGCAAGCCTGACTTTGGCTCTATAGAAGCCGTTCGTGGAGTCTACCAGATTTGTGCAGATTAGAGTTTGTCCGGTACCACGGACGTCTGTGAGCCCTGGCATAGGTTCCCAACTGCCGCTGGCTAAGCTTTTGCGTGATTCGATGGAGTAATACCGGTTCAGCCCTTCGTACTGGGGTCCTGGTTCGACAGTCTGGAGAGAGACCTGCCACTGGCTGTTAGACGCCGAAATACAAACGCCAAATGTGCTTAACGGATTCGTCGGATGTGTGCCAGCAATGAACTCCTGCCAGGTGAAAAGACCATCGCCGTCCTGATCATTCGTTGAGGATGCGTTCAGATTGTTTGTCCATGCTGGATTTGCAGCCGCCAGCCACCAGCTCGGCGTGTTGCTCAACACGATATCCGCCGAGAAATAAACTTGGATTGTGTGGCCGGCTTTGACGTTTGTGAGGGTACAGACCAAGGGAGTTCCAGCACTGACGCCATCAACCGTCACATCGCTGAGGTGATACCATGTGGCGGGCACATTTGTAAAGCTGATGGCAGAGCCATATTGGACTTCCACTGAGCCGGTCGGCAGTATTGCCCCATAACCTTGGCTCGAGGCAACGATGCTGACCGGAGCGGCAGGGTCAACGTGAATGCTGAAGGCCTGGGTTCGGGTTTTTGCTCCGCTGGTGGCCGTAACGACTCCGCTGAAATCGCCTGGCGTTGAGGGTATGCCCACCAGAGTGCCGTTGGTATTGAGAACGACTCCGTCCGGCAAACTTCCGCTGGTCAGCGAAAACACAGGCCGGGGCGCTCCGGTGGCCATATACTTGAAGCTAAAGGGCGTTCCCTGTTGCGCTGTCGATGGTGGGGGTATGTTTGCGAAACGGACATTGTTTATAAACGCATCAGCAACGGTTTGAAATTGAGGAAACTGATCATCACGGTTGAGCAATACGAACACAGACATGTGAAGGTTGGGGTATCGGCAGGTGGCGGTCTTGAAGCCCATCCATCGGCCCGTATGCCAGACCCTGGCGTTTCCGCCATAGGTGTCGGGCATAACGCCACATGCATACGAGGGAAGGCCCATGGGAATGTCGGAGACAGGTTGCCCGATTTTAGTGCCGCTGGTATAGTGTCCGACTGTTTCAAACGTTGTGATCAGGCTTTGGTTCGCATTGCCCAGACGGTTCGAGTAGAAATTCTCGTGCCACTTCAGCAAGTCCGCGATCGTGGCGCTGACTCCGGTCGACCCTGTTGCAGGTGAGTTCGTGAACGGTGTACTCCAGAGAACCAGACTGGCATCATATAAATGCGACGATGCTTTGCGCCGCGTCGCTGTGCGAAATCCATTCAAAACCTCCGGGCTTCACATCTTGCTGGTGCATGGCTTCGTCCAGGCGCAGGCCCTCCACATAGGGCCACTCAAGCACACG
>JBAXOG010000099.1:0-17677 GCA_037133395.1 bacterium
AATAGCGGATAACTACTCTCTAATGCATTTCAAATCAAGATGTTACAACTCCTCCATCCTCCCTCCTACCTCCTCCCTCGGGTGCTGATTCAACAAAGTTGAATCGCACCCAGCATGCATGGCTATGAATGATGCTTAGGGATACAGAAGAAAATCTGGAGTAATTTTATGGATAATAGTAATTCGTTTTTGGTCTTGTTTCTGGAACCGATCCGTGTCTATCTGGAAGATGATGAGGTTTCGGAAATCATGATTAATGGGCCATCGAATGTCTACATTGAAAAAAAAGGTAAGCTCCAAAAAACGGATGCGAAGTTTATTAGCGAGCCCGCGTTGAAAGCTGCCGCTGCGAATATCGCGAAGTCTGTCGGTCGCTTTTTGAACGAAGATAATCCGCGCCTGGATGCGCGTCTGCCCGATGGCTCGCGTGTCCATGCCGTAATCCCGCCGTTGTCGCGCTGCGGAACGGTCATTGCTATTCGTAAGTTCAAGAAGGACACCATCACGATTGACAAGATGCTCTCGTATGGCAGCCTTTCGGAAGATGCCATGAAGCTGATCCGTGCGCTGGTCGTACTCCATAAGAATGTCATTGTTTCAGGCGGCACTTCCTCGGGTAAGACCTCGGTGCTGAACGCTCTGAGTAGCTTCATCCCGAACTCTGAGCGCGTGTTGGTGATCGAAGATGCAACCGAATTGCAATTACAGCAGGAACATGTTGTCCCGTTTGAAACGCGTAAGGCGGACAAGAATGGCAATGGCGAGGTGACGATTCGCGACCTGATCCATTCGTCGCTGCGCTTGCGTCCGGATCGCTTGGTCATCGGTGAAATCCGTGGCGGTGAAGCACTGGATCTGCTCCAGGCACTGAATACGGGTCACGCAGGTTCTATGTCCACTATTCACGCGAACACCGGACTTGATTGCATGTTCCGTCTTGAAACGTGCGCACTGCTCAGTGGGATTGAGATTCCCTTGGTGGCGTTGCGCGCTCAGGTTGCATCGGCAATCAATGCCGTCGTGCATACGGCTCGTTTGTCGGATGGAACACGTAAGATCATTTCCATTTCGGAAGTGCTCCCTCTAAAGAACGGCGAGTATCAGATGAGCGACTTGCTGGTGTGGCATACAGACGCAATCACAGCCGAAGGAAAGGTCGAGGGACGTTTTCTCCTGAAAAATACACCTACCTTTGTTGAGCAGGCCGCCATCGCCAAACTCGAATTGCCTGGAATCCCAAGTTAAGATGCGAATAATGATAGCGTCTATCTTAATGGGGTTAACGCAACTGTGCTTTGCGGAGGGACCGGTTGTTATTCCCGATCCTCGGGTGCAAGTTGCGGCTGCTGCGCAGAAACAGCTCCTTCCGGGGTTGAAACGTGCCGGAAATTCCATCATTGAAATTCCGCGACAATTAGGTCAATGCTTTCGTCTTCCCTTGGGGCTGCTTGAAGTACTCTTATCCCCTCTTCCAGATATTGAATTCAAGGAAGGGGTCGGTGATCTGGGCTCAGGCATCTTAGCACCCTTTAAATTTTGCATCGCCGTGTGTGAAATGCCATACGAAGTTTATCGTGGGCTCGGTGATGTCGTCAAACTTAAGTAGCCAGCAGCAGATCCATCAGGCCAGTGCCTTGTAAGTAGCCCAGCGAGCCGTTAGGAGCGGCCAGTTCATCAAAGGTCTGTAT
This sequence comes from bacterium, assembly GCA_037133395.1. Lineage (GTDB taxonomy): Bacteria > Verrucomicrobiota > Kiritimatiellia > RFP12 > UBA1067 > CAIZQW01. Next base: position 1,689 of record JBAXOG010000099.1, read on the forward strand.
ACCGTCAGGCGTGTTGCCGGGCTGCCAGACAGCCACAGGAACAGGGGTACGCGTGTGCTTGCCGGTGGCAAGCGGTACGGGATGGTCTGGCAGTACCGCATAAGCAACCTGCTGATCGACCCCCTTCATGACGCGCCCAATCAGGCGAGCATCAAAGTCTTCAATCGTCTTCAGCTTCAAAGCCAAGTCTTGTGCATGTGAGACTTCATCCATGGCTTCTACATGAACATAGACAAAGTCGTAGCCGTCTTTAATGGCCTGAATCGCTGCATCGGCCTTGCCTTCGTAGTTCGTGTCAATGTATCCAGTGGCGCCCTTTACCTTGATGACATCCATGCCCATGCAGGCACCCAGTCCGTTAATGACGTCCACGGCTGAGATGACGGCTGCGCGGATTTCATACTTCTTACAGATGTTATGAATGGCTCCCGCTTTGCCGCCACTCCAGGGCCAGATGCCGTTGGCTTCGCGATCTTTTAAGAGTTCAGAGGCGCGTGCGATCAGGTCGCGTAACGTGGCCACGGTAAAGGTGCCCGCAGCCGTCTTGGCGGTGGGCAAGTGTTCCGCCATGGGGTTGCCGTGATTGTCATCCGGTTTGTCACAGGAGACATCTGCGCTGTAGGGGTCGCCCGAAAGAATGAGCAGATTCCGATAGCTGACGCCCGGATAAAAATGAATGTTCGGGGTCCCCAGCTTCTCATTCAACAGGGCAATCGACTCAATGGCCTCTTGCTGCGCAATGTGCCCGCCTGAAAAGTCGCGTAGGATGCCTTGGTTGTCAACGGTGATGAGATTGAGACGGAAGGCAACATCCGTGGCACTCAGATGAATACCTTGGCTGGCGGCCTCAAGCGGACCGCGTCCGCAGATCTCTTTTGCAAGGTCACAGCCCAAGACAGACATGTTGGCCACATCGCTTGATGTTGAAAAGCCTTCGGGCAATGTGAGCAGGGTTCCGCTACGTCCATTGCGGGCAATGAGATCCATGTTCGGGGTCATCGCGGCCTGAAGCGGCGTCTTGTGGCCGAGTGCCGCCACAGGTTCATCCGCCATGCCGTCGCCTAAAAAAAGTACAGTTGGAATTTTCTTTGCGTTCATGAGCGATATATTATAGCGAAAAAAGTTCTTTGAGGAAATATCGAATGTATCGCACGCTCGATAATACAAGCGCCAAACCGATGCAGATGTAGAGCACCGCCAAATACTGCTTCGGCATCGACGAATGACGCAGGATGATGCCGAGGGTAATCATGACGGGAATAATCAGATAACTTTTCCACGGCATGAATGAAAAGATGCACTTTTTCTCGGTCGCAGGAAGGATCCGCTCGAGATTTTTATCCGCGATCTTTAAGAAGCCAAAATGATGGACGAACAACGCGAAGACAACTCCAGAACTTCCCAAAACAACGCGGCTAATCGGGGCAGTATCCCGTAACCAGGCTATTGCTAAAACCAGGAGCATGCTGCCGACACCTAGCCAAAGCCCTCCCGCAAGAAGGAGCAGAACAGCTTTGTGTACAGCAGGTTTATACGCTTTTATGTGCATCTGTTTCTGGCTTATAGGCGAACGAAGTAGGGGATACAGTCATTGTAGTGATTCGCCAATCTTACGCCTCGGATCGGCTCAAAACAAGCCGTTTTTTAAGATTGAAATTGTAAGACTTGGGACATTGGACATGGGGCTTACAGCATCTTACTACCCCAAGTCCCTCCGTCCCGTGTCCCAAGTCTCGTGATTCCCCTACTTCGCTTCCTTGATGGCTTTACAGGTGGGATACTCCGTGCAACCCCAGAATGTTTTGCCCGCATTGGGACCAGTCTTTGCTTTACGGAGCCGCATGGGCTTACCACAGGCTGGGCACTCCGGGGGTGGCGGCTCGTTCGCCTTTTCTGTTGCTTTCGCTTGCATTCGAAAGGTATGAAGACGTTCTTTGAATCCGCCCGTTTCTCCGAAGGACTCGACCACCCTGCCGATTTGTCCACCCAGCAATCGCTCGGCCCGACGTAGAATGATGAGAATCGCATTTGCGGCAATGAGGGGATTGTCATGACGGAGCCATTTGGCGAAGCGTGCGTTCATCGCCAGCATGTATCTGCTGTGGCGATGGGCTACATCTTCGCCTTCGTCAAAAATATCCAGATCCATTGCGGCAATTTCTTGATGGCGAGGGTCGTGTTCAGACCAGACTTCCTCGTTTTTATCGACCAGATAGGTTTCGTAATCGCCAGCCAACTCCTCAAGGCTTGCCTTGGCGACATCTAGGAGTTTCAATTCGGTCTCTGTGGATGTCCCCGCGCGTGATGAGGCCTCCACAATATTTTGGCGCGCAGATCGTGCTGCGCCAATCATCTGGCCGCTCGTCTTGCCGAGCGGGTCTTCTTTCCACGGATAAACCTTCTTGCAAAATCCTGCAGTGGCATGATACGTGAGACAGGTGAACCCAAATGAGAACATTTTTCGGTAACCACCGAATTTTCCGACAGGGGATGTCATGACAAAAGCCTTCCTTTTTTGGACTTGGGACATCGGACATGGGACTTGCAGCATCTGGTTACCCCAAGTCCCTCTGTCCCAAGTCCCGCGTCTTGTGATTTATCTATTTTTGCTGGTGACCCCACCAACAAGGATGGCATTTTTGCTCTTTATTGTGGCGAAAGCAAGCTGAAAAACCTTGGGTGATCAAATTTTTTGGACTTGGGACATTGGACATGGGACTTGCAGCATCATACTACCCCACGTCCCTTCGTCCCACGTCCCAAGTCTCGTGATTTTTATCCTTTCCGGAAGCGGGCACGATAGCGGGAGGGGGGCACACCATTGAGCTTCTGAAAGAAGCGGCTGAAGTAGAACTCGTCGGTGAAGCGTAGACGATCCGCGATCTCTTTGATCTTCAGATCTGTGCTGATCACCAGTTGCAGCGCCTCTTGATTGAGGCGCCGGTTCAGATACTCCTTGGGTGTGATCTGGGTACACGCCGTGAAGGTTTTCGAAAAAACGCGTAAAGCCGTACCGTATCGCTTGGCTAATTCGGAAATCCTGAGGTCCGCACCAAGGTTTTTTTCCACCAGATTGAAAACTTCGTTGAAACGGGCGTGCGTCTCGCGATGCCGTTCGAGCACGGTGCTGAGCGCGGGTATCGCGGTGGACAGCCAGCATTCTACTTGCGAATGAAGCCACAACAATCGGCTGGCGTCCGACCAAGTCTCGGCTTTCTGCAGGGCTTTCCACACTTGCGGATCGAATGGCTCTATACGTATCGGTGCCCGCTCTGGCCAGTCCAGCAGGGGATCCACGCCCGGCAGCCATTCACACCGGAGCTTGAGATAAAGCACATCACCTTTGGCGGTACAGCGGCGTTCTACAGGGGTGTTCCCTGGAAGAAAATAAGCCATGCCCGGCTCAAGATCCAAAGTGTTCTGACCATGAATGACTTGCCGCCGACCTGAAAAGGCAAGCTCGATGTGGTGCATATAATCACATTCGCTTTTGCCTTTGGAACTCCATTCAAGTCCAAATTTTGTGTAGTAGATGCCCACAAGATGGATTCGGAAAGGGGCGGCGAGCTCAAAGGCTTTGCACGACTTTGATGTCGTCAGGAGCGTATGAGCATGCGCATGCGCTTGAGGATTTGTGGTATCGATCAGTCTCATAAAGTACAGTTTTCCGACAATCAGTCACAGGTGATACGTGGCGGTTACTTATGTGATCAAGAGAAAAAGTACATGAAAAAAATCCTTTTGTCCATGGAAACTTTAGGTCAGCTATGATAAATTTTAAACATGAAGATTGTGGAGTCAGACCTGTTATCCCTGTTCCGATCGCCGCCGGTCGTATTCGGCCCCGTACCTTTTTATTGGTGGGCGGGTGAGAAGCTGGATCAGGAACGCATGGTATGGCAACTCGATCAGTTGTGCGCGAAGGGGGTAAAGCAGACTGTCGTCAGCTATCCGCACCGCGCGGATGGGCCTACGGATGTCGGCGAGCCCGCACTCTTTTCGCCCGCATGGTGGCATTTCTTTCGGTGGTTTCTCAGGGCGTGCCGCGAACGGGACATGACCGTCGGCATTCAGGACTACACACTCTGTCATCCGATCTTGCAGACGATCGGACGTGATACGCCGGATATGGAGGGCGGACAGTTGAGCTGCGTGTGGGAAAAGGTCGGGAACGGCGAAGAGGGAAATAAATCGGTACGTTTGTCGGCTGAGCCAGGCACGAGGGTGATCGGAGCCTGGGCGTATAGGCGTCCTCGCCTGTACAGCGACGTGTCCGCCGTAAGCGTATGCGCCAAGGCGGAAGCCGGGAGTGCAGGGTTGGCGTCCTCCAGTAGTTTCGGCGATAGCCGGACGAGTGAACAGGCGAGGACGCCTATTCGCCCAGCAAGGCTCTCCCCCAACATTCCAATTGACGACGCTGACAAGGTGTTGGATCTGTCCGGCCAGGTGCGTGACGGAGTGCTGACCGCTGAACTGCCGGAGGGCGAATGGCTTGTGGCGTTGGTCTTTGCTCGGCTTAATCCTTTTGATCCGCTGCATCCCGACTCAGGAAAACTCGCCATCGAGCGGTTGTATGAACCCTTTGTGCGCGAGTGCCCCGGCGAGGTCGGCCGCACGTTGACGCTCTTCTTCCAGGATGAGCTGGATTTCGGGTCGCGCATGCCGTTCTGGTCGAATAGGCTCGTGGCTGCGTTTCAAGACATACATGGGTATGACGTGCGTCCGCTCTTGCCCGCGCTCTGGCTGGACCTCGGCCCGCTCACGGAGAAGGTGCGTCTCGATTTCGCAGAAGCGGTCACGCGGCGTATCGAAGCCTGTTACTTTGAGCCGGTCTTCCGCTGGCATGAGGCGCATAACACATTATTCGGACACGACAACAGCGGACGGGGTGAGATCGCGACGGGCCGCCAATATTACGCTGATTATTTCCGGGCGATGCGCTGGTATTCGGCGCCAGGGTGCGATGATCCGAAGCTGGCGAATCCACGCGCGTTCAAAGGACTCAAGGTCAACAGTTCCATCGCTCATCTGTATCAGCGGCCGCGCGTCTGGATCGAGGCCTTCCATTCCAGTGGCTGGGGTACGAAGCCCGCTGAGGTCGTGGCGGCGCTGAATGAGGATTTCGCGTATGGCGCAACGGTCGTCAATTTGCATGGTTTGTATTACACGACGCGCGGTGGCTGGTGGGAGTGGGCATCTCCGGACTTCCATTTCCGTCAGCCGTACTGGGAACATGTCCAGGCATTGAACATCTATTGCACACGGCTCTCTTGGCTCTTGTCGCAGGGCGTGCATCGCTGCGATGTAGCGATGCTCTATCCGGTCGCCGCCCTGCACGCATTGCCGGAAGCCGCAGAGGTGCACCGGCTTGTGGCGCACCTAGGAAACGGCATGAAAAGCGTGACCGAGGCGGATGATCCCCAGCCGGAAGAGTGCGCCTTCGGTCTCGGTAAGCACCTCTTCGACCACGCTTGCGATTTTGATTTTATCGATGACGAATCTGTCTTCCGGGCAACAACATCGGACGGCGAACTGCGCGTGAGCGGCGAGTCTTATCGCGTACTGCTCCTGCCGGCGATGGGTGCGATCCGCTTCGCGACACTTGAAAAAGCGCGGAATTTTGTCCATGCTGGCGGCGTGGTGATCGCGTATGGCAGATTGCCGTGTGCCAGCGAACGTGCGGGGAGCGACGATCCGCAAATGACCGAGCTCCTACAGGAAATATTCGGCGTGGCGGATGGGGAGTCGTCGCATGTGAAGCGGCACCCGTCCGGCGGCTGTGGCGTTTTTATCCGCCGAGGCTACGACGAGGTGCTGCGCGCGATGGGTGCGAATATCGTTCGCGATGTCGAGAGTTCGGGTGCGCCTGTGCAGGTCCTTCATCGGAAACTTGAAGACCGGGACATCTATTACCTGTTCAATCCGGCAACTGCGCCAGCAGAGACGTGTCTGCGCCTGCGTGCCGCAGGATCAGCGGAAACATGGAATGCATGGACGGGCCAGCAAGAGACACTGCCGGTTGATGCAAGCGTGCAGGGGGTCTGCACGGTACGGATGACGCTGGCAGCCAAGGAGTCAAAGGTGATCGTGGTTGGAGGACGGAGGACGGAGGACGGAGGACAGAGAACAGAGGACGGAGGACAGAGGACAGAGTGTTTAGAGGGACCGTGGACGTTTACGGTGCGGCCGACGCTGGACAACCGGTTCGGAGATTTCAGGTTGCCTGCGTCGGAAGGATGCCTGGGACCCGAAGCGCGGCGGTTCCGGACTGCCGAGGAGACTGCGGCGGGCGTGAAGTGGCATGAGGCTGGCTTCGACGACTCCGCATGGGACGAGACGACGTACTCTTTCGGACCGAGGTTCGCTTCGCTGGGACCGCTATTGCCGGGCGCGGACAGTGATGCCCTGGAAAGGCGCTTGTGCTCAGGTGATTTCGGAATGGGCGCATGGCAACCGTATGCCTTCTCTCTGCGCTGGGGAATCGAGCGTGATCCGTTCCTGACCCATTGGTTGAGCGGACCGCACGGGCTGAAGGGCAGCGTGCCGGACGAGTATTTGGATTTTCAGAGTGATACGCCGGGAAGCGTGTGGTATCTCAAGACAGAAGTGTTTTCTGAAACCGAGCGCGAAGTGCCCTTCGTCATGGGCGGGCGCTGTGCCTATCGTGTGTGGCTGAACGGGAAACCGGTCCTTGAACAGGCTGAAGCACTGCCTCCAGGATTGCATCCGCCGTGGAACATCCCGCATTATGGGTGCGAGCCGCAGATGATGCGGGTCATGCTTCATCCCGGCATCAATTGGCTGCTGCTGAAGCTCATTCAGTCCGAAGGTCAGCGTACACGCGCCTTTGCGGCGTTCTCCACGGCAGAAGCTGATTCGCAGGAACTCGGGTTGCGGTGGTTTCGTGAGCTGTCTGCGCCGCGGCCTGCGTTGCCTGCCGGACCGGAACGGCGGGCGGTATGGTTCCGCTTTCTCGCGCCGCCCGGATTGCAGGACTTATGTTTCGTGGCGCGTGGCGTCACTCAAGCTTGGGCGGACGGACGGGAACTTACGATCAAAGAGGCTTTGCCGTTGCCAGACGGAAGTATGCGGTATCGCACGGCGGTTACGGCTGTCAGCGGCCATTCTGTTCATGTTGCCTTGCGCGTAGAGGCGCTGCCGGAGTTCCGCGCGGGCGATGTTTTGCCCGAACCGGTGGGCTTCGTGTGCGGAGCGGGCGAGTTGCCGCTGGGCGATTGGTGCGAATATGGACTTGGAACGTACTCCGGCCAGGGCGAATACACGAAAACGTTCGCCATGAAGCCTGCTGAGCTTGGTGAACGGCTCTTTTTGGATGTGGGCGAGGTGGCGGCGACGGCGGAGGTTCGCGTTAATGGTGTCTTGGCAGGTACGCTGCTGGCATCGCCATGGCGCGTGGAGGTAACGGAATTGATTCATAAAGGGACGAACGTGGTCTCGATATTTGTTGCCAACACATTGGCGAATCATTATAGTATTGGCATACCCACTCCGTATGCGTTTCCGGAGCAGACGAAGTCGGGACTGTTTGGGCCGGTGCGCCTTGTGAGGTGCAAAGAATGAGGATGATGACATGAGTACACCGCTTCCAAAGATGATCGGCTACGGGTTGGGCGAATGTTCCTACTCGCTGGTGATGAATGGGCTGTTCGGCTTTGCGATGCTGTACTATACCGAGGCGCTCGGACTCAGTCCCGCGCTCGCGGGCTTGGCGATGTCCGTCTCGGTTCTGTGGGAGATGGTCGCTGATCCGGTCATGGGGCATGTGAGTGACCGCACGCGCAGCCGCTATGGGCGCCGGCACCCGTGGATGTTGCTGGGCGGTCTTGTGATGGCGGTCTGCTTCTACTTCCTGTGGGCAGTGCCCGCGTCGCTACACGGCCATGCCTTGCCGCTCTTCGCGTATCTGGTGACCGTCAACCTGCTGCTGCGCACGGGCGTGACCCTTTTCTTCGTGCCGTATCTGGCGCTGGGGTTCGAGGTCTGTCCCGATTACGAGGGCCGTTCCAAGGTGCAGGCCGTGCGGCAGGTGATGAACATGATCGCGAACTTCGCGGGCCCCGCGCTGGCGTGGAGCGTCTTCTTCCGCGACTCGATCGGACCGGACGGGGCGAAGATTTTGGGGACGAGCGTGTCGCAAAATTTCACGCGTATGGGTCTGGTCTTTGCAGGTGCCTCCTTCCTGTGCGTTCTGGCGACCTTGTGGTTCACGCGCCAGTGGAGCGAAGATACGCGGCAATTGTCGGCCGAAGCGAAGAAGCCGGAGCCCTTCTTTGCCGGGCTGAAGCAGAGTTTTTCGGATGCCTATTTGCGGTTGGTTCTGCTGGTGGTTTTTTTGCTTTGCACGGGCATGGTGCTGGTTAGCTCCTTCCAGATGTACGTGTATGTCTATTTCATGCGCTTCGAGCCCGGGCAGAAGTCGATTGCGCACGGTTCCACCATGATCGGCATGGCACTGGGTGGCATCTTGTCGGCTTGGCTGGCTAAGCGGTTCGAGAAAAAAGGTGCAGTGCTGATTGGTGGTATTTTGAGTCTGCTTTGCACTGGCGCGCTGGCGCTGCTGTTTTTGACCGGCTGGGTGCCGATCGGCACACCAGCCGCGTTCGCGGGTTTTGTGGCTTTTCATGGTCTGTTCTGGCTGGGCAACGGAATCGCGCTGCCCTCCTGCACGGCGATGGTCGCGGACGTGGCAGGGCTGTGGCTACGCCGGACCGGAGTGAATAAGGACGGGGCGTATTCGGCCCTGTTCAGCGTATCCATGAAGATCGCGATCGCGCTCGGCCTGATGGGTTCGGGCTGGGTGCTCAGCGCGATCGGGTTCAGCCCCGACGCGGCGGCAGGCGCGCGTCCGCCGGAAGTGGTCTGGCGCCTCGGTTGCGCCATGTTTTTAGCGGCGCCAATGCTGAGTGTGTTGGCATTGGCGGTTGTGGCGCGGTATCCGCTGAGTCGGCGGATGCTGGAGGACGGTGGAGAGAGTAGAATGTGTTAGTGCGTTAGTGAGTTAATGTGTTAATGTGTTAGTGAGTTAGTTGAAGAAAATAACGCAATAAGGCAATAACGCAATAAGGCAATAAGGCAACTTGGAAGTTGCCCATAGGAGGTAAGAGATGAAAACAGGTACAATGATGAAACGGTTTGTGAAGGCTTGCTCAGGTGTGGCAGCCTTGATGGTGTCCGCAGTGTTCTTCTGCGGAGGGGTCGGGAATGCGATGGCCAACGGGGTGCCGTATTACCTCGATGTCAATGGGACGGCGTCGGGTTTCGGCGATCCGTCGGGGACTATTAATGCGACCGACCTGAAGTGGTCCACGGACCAGACGGGACAAACCACGCCGGCGGCTTTTGTGGCTAACGGACAACTCACATTCGGTTATCCTGGCACAGCAGGTGTCAGTAACCAGAGCTTCAGTGTAAGCGTCAACACATCATTTTATGGAATGGACGTGAAAGTGCCTTGTACGATTACGCTTACGGCCCTGCCAACTGGGGTCGGCAGCCAAACTTTTACGTGGACGGTTGTTAATGGCGCCACGCTAAATGTTAACCACGGGAATTGTAACTATAACAATACGGGCGTGACACTGCAAGGCGATGGCATCATTAATTTCAACACGTCGTATTTAGGGTACAATGTTAATGCCAGTTACCCGTGGACACAGAACATGAGCGGCGGGACGGTGAGGCTGCTGTCCACGTTTGTTAGTCCCATCGAAAATCAAGCGTCCTATACGCTGACGGCTGGCACGCTCAACTTCGCCAATGCAGCCTCGGCGGGCGCTTTCAGCGGATTGGGAATTGGTAAAAACACGGATGGCGGAAAAACCCTTTCTTTCAATGGTGGCACCGTTGATAATACGAGTGGTTCCGCTATGACCCTGAATATTAAGAGTGGAACCTATGTCTTCGGCGGGAATTTCATTTTTGCCGGCAGCAGTTCACTGAACCTCAATACGAACACAGTGAATCTGGGTACTACGACACCCACGGTGACGGTTAGCGCGAATACACTGACCATCGGAGGTTCGATCACAAACACCGCCGGGCTCACCAAAGCCGGAGCGGGTACGCTCGCCCTTACTGCAAACAACACGTATAGCGGCGCGACGACCGTTAACAACGGAGCAATGGCCGTCGTCACGGGCGGTAGTTGCTCCAACAGCGCAGTGACGGTGGCCGCCACGTCCGGCAATACGGCGATGCTCAATATTTCTGTCACGGACACGACGAAGCAGTGGACTTGTTCGAGTCTGGCAATGAACAATGCCGGTACCAGTTCGGGGTTGCAGTTCGCTTTTGGAGCAACGACACCTAGCACAACAATTGCTCCGCTGAAGGCCTTGGGCAGCGTCACGTTTAGCACCGCGCCAGCAATCACGGTGTCGGGGACCTCGCTTCCTTTGAGCAGCGGCAACGGCTATCCGCTGCTGACCTGGGGTTCGGGGTCTCCCACAACGAATGGGGTGGCACTGACCCTGCCGTTACGGGTGGTCGGCAATCTTGCGGTTGTGGGCAATACGCTTTATCTGCAGATCACCGGCAACACGGGCCCCCTCAGTTGGACGGGTGGCGACGGCACCTGGGATGTCAACAACAGCTTCAACGCTACGATCTGGAAAGACAACACAAGTGCCACTACCTATTATCAAGAAGGGGCCTCGATGGACTCGGTGCTCTTTGACACGACGGTCGGGACGGGCGGCACCATCACGCTGAACACCAACGTCAGTCCGAACAGTGTCACGGTCAATACTTCTTCGAACTACACCTTCAGCGGTAGTGGCGGTATTGCCGGGACAACCGGCCTGACCAAGAGCGGGGTCGGGACGTTGACGCTCGGCACGAAGAATGCCTATAGCGGCTCAACAACGATCAACGCAGGCAAGCTGCTGATTGCGGTTGGCAATTCCTGCTCGAACAGCGCGGTGTCGGTCGCCGCTACAGCCGGCAATACCGCCACCTTGAGCGTCTCTGTCACCAACACAGCCCAGCAGTGGGCGTGCTCGGCATTGACCGTCAACAATGCCGGTGTCGGATCTGTGCTTGATTTTAATTTTGGTTCGCTGACTCCGAGCACCACGGTCGCACCCTTGAAGATCGCGGGTGCGGTCACCTTCACGACCCTGCCTGCCATCACGGTGACAGTGGGCAGCGTAAGTGCAGGAACTACGTATCCGCTGATGACCTGGGGCAGCGGCAGCGTGGCTGTGCCGACGAGCCTCATTGTGAACGCTCCGCGCGGTCTTGTCACTCACCTGACGGTGTCGGGCACCACGCTTAATCTGGTGGTGGACGTGGTCAACGGCACGCCGTACTATCTGGATGTCAACGGAACGACGGCCGGGTTTGGGGATTTGAATGGGACGACCAATCAGGCCAGCACGGTATGGACCACCGATGTTACGGGATCAGGTACTCCCGTGACCTTCCCAGCGGATGCCCAATTCGCATTCGGCTATCTTGGCACGGCTGGTATCAACAACAACACCAACACCATCAATCTTGATGGTAACAACTGGCGTGGAGTGTCCATCAACGTGCCCTGTTCCGTTACACTCAGCGGGAGCGGTGGTACTCTGAATGGCGCACAGACCTGGTATGTTGTTGCAGGCGCAACACTCATCGAGAGCGTAGTGGGGGCGTACGGTGCAATTAACTGGAACCAACACTCTGTAACTTTTCAGGGCGGCGGCACGATCCAATTCAACACCAGCCCCGGGTTTAATGCCAAGGACGCAACCATTACCCAGAACATGCAGCCCAGCGGCACGGTCAACTTAATGACCGCGTGGACGGGTGGGGCTAATTACGGCCCAATCCAGAGCAGTTATACGCTGCAAAACGGTATTTTGAACTTTGCCACAAGCGCTTCGGCAGGTGCCTTCCAGGGCATGAGAGTCGGCAATCTCTTCACCGTTAATGGTGGCACGCTCGACAACACCAGCGGTGCTCCGATAACCCTTGTTTCCAGCAACAACAGTTGCCGCATCGGTGGCAGTTTCACCTTTGCAGGGTCGAGCAGTATGAGCCTCGGCACGAACAGTGTAAATCTGGGCACGGTTACACCCACGATCACGGTCAATGCCAATACGTTCACGATTGGTGGCGCAATCACGAATATCGCTGGTCTCGCCAAGGCTGGCGCAGGCACTCTTGTTCTGAGTGGCAACAACACGTATAGCGGCGGCACGACGGTCAGTTCGGGCATGCTGCTGGTGGAGGGTGGCATCACGGGCGCAGTGAACGTTGTCGGCGGTCTGCTGGGCGGCACGGGCTCGGTGGGCGGGACGGTCACCAATCAGGCGATCATGACTGCGGCCGGCACGAATTCCATCGGCACGCTGACGACCGCCAATCTGGTCATGAAAGAAAATTCCATCTGTGTCTGGAACTATAACGCCACAACGAACGATGTGATCCAGGTGAGCGGCAGCCTCACGCTGCCGGCGGTGGCGACAGTGGCTGTTAGCCGGGTCACGTCGGGTAACCTTCCCGTGCGCGGCGTTTTGTTTACCGGCTTTAGTTCGATCGTGACCAATGTTGGGACGTTGAGTGGTTGGGTCATCACGGGTGCAGCGCCGAGAACGTACGCAGAAGTTCAGGGTAATCAGGTTGTCCTCGTGACTCGTCCGATCGGTACGCTCCTCCGGATATTTTAGGAGAGAGGGATAATCGATAGAAAGAGCAGAGCGTTTTAGCATCCGAAATACACGAAACTTCACGAAAGTGAGCGGAGGGGGTTTTACCACAGAGAACGCAGAGAACACAGAAAAAAAAGAGATTTTGAGAGTATGACGCGGATTAAGGTTAGGAGTTGATCTTTGTGTTCTTTGCGTTCTTTGTGGTAAATGATATTTAAGTTGTAATCAGAGACAAAAAAGAGGGGGAGAAATGACGGTACGTACGAAGATTGGCGCTTGCTGCGCAATGATGGGCATTTTATTGGCTATGGTCACGCAGGCTGCTGGGGAAGAAGCGCGTTCACGAATTGACCAGTTCGCCTCCATGCGTTATGGCATCTTCATCCATAACGTCTTCAAGCTGACGGGCGTTCCGAAAGGGGTGACCTACACCACGACGGACGAGTTCGCCAACCTGTTCGATGTCCGGGCGTTTGCTAACCAGATGGAGTCGGCTGGTGTCGAGTATGTGTTTTTCACGGCGTGGCACTACAAAATGTATTTGCTCGGACCCAATGCCGCCTTGGATAAATGGCTGCCGGGCCACACGACGAAACGGGATCTGGTCGGCGAACTGGCCGATGCGCTTGCCGCGAAAGGAATCGCGCTGGTGATCTACGCCCATCCGAATGACGGGCACGATTTTCCGCCGGAAGAACAGGCAAAGGTCGGGTACGTGAAATATGACAAGGCTGCTCCGAAACCGATCCCAGTGTTCAACGATTTCATCAATGAGGTCTATGCCGAGTTGGCCGAGCGGTACAGTAAAAAACCGAACGTACTGGGCTTCTGGTGGGACAGTTGGATTCAACAAGGCAACCGGATTGACGTCAAGCGCCTGCGCGAGACGGTACGAGCCAAGTTTTCCGATGGCGTGGTCATCTCCAACAACGGCGCCGCTTGCATTGATTTCTACTGTCATGAACTCGGCACGCCGCAAACCTCTGACAACATCGATCTCTTCTTGGCGCGCAAGGAGAATCAGGCGACCATGTTCGCAGGCGGCTGGTGGCGCGGTGATGCGAAGGGGTCAGGGAAACCAAAGTTCTCGGCGGAGACTATTTTCAGATTCACCGTGCTTAATGCGGGTGCTGGCGCACCCGGCGGAATATGCTGGTCTACTTCGCCGCTTGCGGATGGCAAGACCTGGGGTAGCGACGGAGAGCCGCTGCAGACGCTTGTTCAGGTGGGGGGCTTGCTGAAGCCAATCCGAGAGTCGGTCACCGCTGTTGCGGCCAGTAAAAACTGGCTGCTGCCGGAGCGGACCGCCTTCTCCAATGCGCCGCCGTATGTGGCCACTCGGAGTCTGGATGGCAAGAAGGAATTTGTACATGTGTTGAAGCCGCCGACCGGCAAGAGCCTTGAATTGAAAAAGCCGGTGGAGTCCTTCAAAACAGCGCGCATGTTGACAAACGGACATGCCGTGAAGCTGGAGTCAGGAGCGGCCGGATTGAGGCTGACGCTGGGAGATGGGGATCAATGGGATCCGCTTGACACGGTGATCGTGCTTGAAATCGGAGAGGCGAGCTCGGCGCAGGGGAGGCCCTAAATAAACGATAGAAATAGCAGAGCGTTTTAGCATCCGAAATAAACGAACCACACTGCGGCTCACCGAGACGGTTCGCCCTACCTTGCGCGCTACGCGCTAGGGTTCGGTCCGGCCGCTGCCGGACCAGATCAATGTACTCCGGCATCTGCCGGACGGTAGGGCGAACCGTCTCGGTGAGCCGCAGAGGGAAATTGGCATTAATAAAAGAGGGGGAGAGAAATGACGACACTTACAAAGATGGGCGCTTGTTGCGCAATGATGGGGGCTGTTCTGGCGATGGGCGTTCAGGCGGCGGAGGACAATCCGGTTTTCAAAAGCGTGAAGTACGGAATCTTCCTTCACCATGCGTGGGGCGGCAGTGCTTACGCGCTCACGAAAAATTCGGATCTCAGCGTACCGAAGTCGATCGACGAGGTAGCGGATGCGTATGACATCAAGCGACTCGTGAAGGACTTGCAGGCATTCAACTGCGAGTACATCTCGTTCACGGCCTGGCATGCCGAGATGAATCCGATCTTTCCCTCCGCGGCCATGGACAAGTGGCGCGGCAAGGGGCATGCTGCACGGCGCGATGTGATCGGTGAACTGATCAAGGAACTCAAGCCGACCGGAATCAAACTGTTCCTGTACATCCATCCGTCGGACGGGCACGACATGACCAAGGCGGATCAGGAACTGCTGGGGTGGAACGAGTCCACGAATGTTCCGCCCGCGAACGGATGGGCACCCGGCAAATACGTGAAGTGGAACAATTTTCAGAACGAAGTCTTCGACGAGATGTGCGCAAAATATGGCAAAGATGTCTATGGCTACTGGGTCGATGGAGGTTGGCAGCGCGTGGATAAGGCGCGCTTGCAGGCAACGGTGTGGAAGCATAATCCCAAGGCGGAGTTCGTTTCGGGCATGGACAATGCGGGCTGGTGCAATCAGTTCAACCGGATGTGTCCGCCGGATCCGAAGAACGGCATTCCTGCGGCCACGCCTTCCAATGCCGACACCTGGCCGTGCTTTGAAGCGAATGTGAATCTGCTCCAGGGCGGCTGCTGGTGGACCACCGGTGGTTGGGCGAAAAGCTCCCCAGAGCGTATGCTGCGCTATACCGCGTTACAGGCGGGGTGCAACACGCACGGCGGCGGGACGGGCTGGGCCGCGGATACCTACACGGACGGCACGTGGGAGCCGATGGTCAGGGAGTATTTCCTGATTCTCGGTCAACTGATCAAGCCGATTGAGGAATCGATCAAGAATACGCGTCCGAGCACGTCGTTCATCACACGGCAAGGAAGCCGGATCGCAACCTTGCCGCAAGGCATCGTCGCCACGCGTTCGGCGGATGAGCAGTACGAGTATATTCACGTCCTGCGTCCACCCACCGGTACGGAAGAGAGAAACCGGCAGAGTTATGTCACGCGCCTCCAATTGCCGCCGCCTGCGGATTTCAAAAAGTTCACCAAGGCGGTCTTGCTGCGGAGCGGGCACGAAGCGTCGCTCAAGCAGGACGAAAAGGGCGTGTGCATTGACGTGCCCTGGCAGGAGGCCTGGGATCCGATTGATACCGTGATCAAGCTGAGTGTCCAGCCGGGTTTTGGCTTGCTGTCGCAAGGAAAGACGCTTATGATGTCTGGTCCGGAGACGCCGGGGTGGCCGCCGAAGAACGCGGTGGACGGGGACAAGAACACGGGCTGGAGTTCGGAGCCGGTCAAGGAGGGGGAGACGCTGATATTTGATACGCTCTCACATGAAGG
>JBAXOG010000100.1:0-17440 GCA_037133395.1 bacterium
CCCACAGAGCGGGAATGAACGGATGGGCAACTTTTTTTTCACAGAGCCCACAGAGTTTTTGAATCGACAAAGCTCGCGACAAAGTTCGCGACAAAGTTTATTTAGCATCCGAATGACGCGAACCACACGAATTCAATAAGGCAATAAGGCAATCACGCAATAAGGCAATTTCCAGTTGAAGTTATAGGTAAGCCCCCCGTTATCATGGCGTAAACGAATATCTTTTATATGAAACCAACGTTAAAGATTGCGACGACGAAGACACCGGATGGCGAGATGCTGGCGCTGGTTCAGCATGATGCGGACTTTTCTATGAAGGTGGGCTGTCAGGAGTTGATGACGAGCCGCGCACATGAGTCTGAATTGGAACTGGCTCGGCTGGGATGCGCCCGCATCGCGGCACGGCAGAATCCCACGGTGCTGATTGGCGGGCTCGGTATGGGCTACACGTTACGTCAGACCCTTGATCTGCTTCAGCCCGATGCGACAGTTGTCGTGAGCGAACTGATCTCGGATGTAGTCCAGTGGAATAGAGATTTCCTCGGGCATCTTACGAATTATCCGCTGCGTGATCCGCGCGTGGTGCTCAAGGTGTGTGACGTCATGAGCCTGATCCAGCAGTCGGAACACGCTTTTGATGCGATCATGCTGGATGTCGATAATGGGCCGGAAGCATTGACCGCTGCAGGCAATGACCGTCTGTATAGTCGGCAAGGGTTACAGGCGTGTATGCGAGCCCTGCACGCCAAAGGCTGCCTGGCGGTTTGGTCCGGTGCGATCGATAACACCTTTGAGCGCCGTCTGAAAGCAGAGAATCTTTTCTTCCGCCTTTTTCATGTTCCCGTTTACAAGGGGGGCAAGGCGCTCGCCCGGTGTATCTGGCTGATCGCGAGCGATCCACGCTCGTTGCCACCGGAGGCGGCCCGCCGCCCGCGGGGGCTATAAACTTTGTCGGGAGCTTTGTCGGGAGCTTTGTCGAAATCAATTAGCATCTCGTTGTCCGACAACCCTTACACCGGGAATAAACGGAGGGGTAACTTTATGCCTCGAATATCCAATCATCAACAAGGAATATCCAATATCCAAGGAGGAAGCCGCATTTCCGATGGTTATTGATCATTCCGTGTTGATGATTGGATATTCACCGAAGTTGCAGATCAGCTTATCGCCGGCTCACCGCACGCCCGAAAAATCAGACCCAAGGGTTGAACGGTAGTGGCGCGGGGATTGACCGACCTCTTTGTGAAACACCCGGGAAAAATAATAGGGATCTGAATAGCCGGTCTGCTGCGCAATATCCGTGATGGACAATGTGGACCGCACGAGCAATTGGCAGGCTTTTTTCATCCGTTGCTGAATCACGTAGTTGATCGGTGAAAGACCCACTTGCTGATGAAAGAGTCGGGTATAGGTCCGCTCGGACATGTGCGCCTGGTTCGCCAACGTTTTGAGCGTCAGCTCTTTTTCACAATGCTCAGCAATATAGGTCATGCTGGGGAGCACATCCTGTCCTGTTGCCATTCGCAAATGTGGCGAATAATTCAAATTTTGAAAGAAGAGCGTACTGAGAATCCCGCGAATAATCTGGGACAGGTGAATTAAATTCGCGGGTGCGTAATCGCGGGCGATGGCAGCGTATCCCCATGTGAATTGTCGCGTGATCTCCTCTTCGCACGTAGCCGAAATGGGGATGACATCATGATGCGCCGGCAGATTGGAACAATAATAATCGCCTTCATATCCTAGAAAATGAAACCAATAGATCGTCCACGGATTGCGTTCGTCTGCGGCGTAGACATGCGGGCACTCACGGGGGATAATCATCGCCTGATGGGGTTTCACGGACTGACGGCGACCTTCGATCTCGACCCAGCCCGCGCCTTCTGTACAGACGAGCAGGATGTTTTCCGGACAGCCCTCGGGTCGGTCTCGATAATGGTGCTTTGCTTTTGGATAATAACCGATCGATGTGCAATAGAGTGCTTGTGACAAAGGATGTTCGCTTAACAGTTGCCGGAAGGGCAGCGGCAGGATATGCAGAATCTGGTCTGCAAAACCTTCTGCCAGTCGAATGGGATCCTTCGGTTTTTTCATTGGCTGGATTATCCATCTTTTTGGCGAAATAGTCCATTCAAAAAAACCGATAAATAGCGTACAGTAACGAAAAAGGAGAGCACACGATGAGAGAGTATCAGATGAGGTATATCTGGATGATCTGCCTGGTCGCGGCCATGGGCGGACTGTTATTCGGTTATGACTGGGTGGTCATCGGCGGTGCAAAACCGTTCTTCGAAAAGTTTTTCAATCTCACGAGTGAGGCTCAAATCGGTTGGGCCAACAGTTGTGCTCTACTCGGGTGTCTGCTCGGCTCGTTGATCTCTGGCGCATTGAGCGACCGTTTCGGGCGCAAGAAATTACTCTTGTTCTCTGCGTTTCTGTTCGCGGTGTCGTCGATCTTCACGGGGTGGGCTGGGACGTTTATCGCCTTTGTCGTCTGGCGTATTGTGGGCGGCGTGGCCATCGGCATGGCGTCCAACCTCTCGCCCATGTACATCGCCGAGGTGGCGCCTGCGCACATGCGGGGAAGGCTGGTGGCTATTAACCAGTTGACGATCGTCTTCGGTATTCTGGGGGCGCAGATCGTCAATATGCTCATCGCGGAGAAGGTGGCTGACGGTGCCACGGCGGAGATGATCCGTCAATCCTGGAACGGACAATTCGGTTGGCGTTGGATGTTTACAGCTGTGACGGTGCCTTCGCTGTTGTTCTTTGTGGGTGCGTTGTTCGTGCCCGAGAGTCCACGTTGGTTGGTCAAGAACGGCAAGCCAGAATCGGCGCGACGGATCTTAGCGAAGATCGGCGGCCAGGAATATGCCGACACCGAGGTTGCAGACATTCAGGACACGATTGCCAGTGAGGAGGTAAGTCAGGTCCGATTCAGCGATTTGATGGTGCCCAAGATGCGTAAGGTTTTGTTGGTGGGCATTATACTGGCCGTGCTTCAACAGTGGAGCGGGATCAATGTGCTGTTCAACTACGCAGAGGAGATCTATCGGTCGGCTGGTTACGGGGTCAATGACGTCATGTTCAATATCGTTATCACGGGGGCGATTAACTTGGTGTTCACGTTGCTCGCTATTGGTCTGGTGGACCGTTGCGGGCGGCGTCCCTTGATGCTGATCGGATGTGCGGGAATCGGGTTTTCGCACATATTGATCGGTGCAGCCTACGTTCTGCATCTGAAGGGGTTGTCCGTTTTGATCTTTACTCTCTGTTCACTCGGATGTTATGGCATGTCGCTGGCACCGATTACGTGGGTGCTGATTTCGGAGATTTTTCCGAATCGGATTCGCGGCGCGGCCATCTCTGTGGCGGTGTCGGCACTCTGGATCGCCTGTTTCATTTTGACCTATACCTTCCCGATCCTGAACGGGGCGTTGGGGACGGCAAAGACCTTCTGGCTCTATGCGACGATCTGTTTCCTGGGCTTTGTTTTTGTATACTTCAAGGTGCCAGAGACCAAAGGTCAGTCGCTCGAAGAGATTGAACGTGGGTTGACAGATTAACAGGAGGTTACGATGGCGACTAATGTTTTGCTCAGTGGGTGCTGTGTGGTGGTGTCGGCCGTAAGCCTCGCGGCGAAGCCGCTGTCGCTTGCGGGCGAGTGGCGGTTCAAACTGGACCGCGCGGATGTGGGTGTGCAGGCCGCGTGGTTCGGTACGGAGCTGCCGGAGCGCGTCAACCTTCCCGGTTTGCTATCGGCCCAAGGCATCGGTGATCCAGTGACTGTGGAGACGAAGTGGCTCGGCGGTATTGTGGATAAGGCGTTCTTCACAGCACCGGAATATGCGGCTTATCGTAAGCCTGGCCATGTGAAAGTCCCGTTCTGGCTGACGCCCGAGACGTATTATGCGGGTGTCGCTTGGTATCAGCGCGACATCGAGATACCGAAGGCGTGGAAGGGCCAGCGCGTCGTGCTTTCTCTGGAACGTCCGCACTGGGAGACGCGCGTGTGGGTGGACGCTACATGCTTGGGTACGAACAACAGCCTCGCCGTGCCGCACGACTATGATCTCGGATCACTTGCGCCGGGGCGGCACACGCTGACGATCCGCGTGGACAATCGCATGGTCGTTGACGTGGGCGAAAACTCCCACAGTGTCAGCGATCACACGCAAGGCAACTGGAACGGCGTGGTCGGCAAGATCGAACTTCATTCCACATCGCCCGTGTGGATCGATGATGTACAGGTGTATCCCAGCCTCGCCAAACAGAATGCTCGGGTAACAGTCAAGATCCGCAACCGGTCAGGCAAGGCGGGCAGCGGGAATCTTATGGTCAGTGTTGCCGACCAAACCTCGCCTGGCTCTGACAAGCCCGCGACACCCATGCCCGTCTTGGCGACGTGGGACAACGAGGGCGGCCGCGTGGAATTCGAGGTCGCACCGCAGACGCCACGACCTTGGGATGAGTTCACGCCGCAGCTCTACACGTTGGGCATTACGTTGGCCGGGAATGAGAAAACCGACCGCTGGACAGACAGCAGAACCGTCACGTTTGGTCTGCGCGAGTTCACGGCTCAAGGCACCCAGTTTGCTATCAATGGACGCAAGACGTTTATGCGCGGCACATTGGACTGTTGCATCTATCCGAAGACAGGTCATCCACCGACTGATGTGGCAGAGTGGAAGCGTGTCATCGGCGTTGCAAAAGCGCATGGGTTGAATCTCATCCGCTTTCATTCGTGGTGTCCGCCCGAGGCGGCGTTCATTGCGGCGGACGAGTTGGGTTTCTATTTTCATATTGAGGCGTGTTCATGGGCCAATCAGTCCACAACGCTGGGTGACGGCAAGCCTGTCGACCGTTGGATCAACGAAGAGACGGAGCGCATTCTAAAAGTCTACGGCAATCACCCGTCGTTCATCCTCATGGCTTACGGTAACGAGCCAGGCGGCAAGAACTACAAGGCCTACCTCGCAGCCTGGGTGAATCGGTGCAAAGCGCAGGACGCGCGACGTCTCTTCACCAGTGCCGCAGGCTGGCCAGAATTGCCAGAGAACCAGTGGCAGTGCTTAATCGGCCCGCGCATCCAAGGGTGGGGCGAGGGTGTGAAATCTGTCATCAATGCCAAGCCGCCTCAGACCCTGTTGGATTTTCGCGATATTATCCAGAAGCGCAGCGTGCCGGTCGTCAGTCACGAGATTGGCCAGTGGTGCGTCTATCCGAACTTCGACGAGATGAAGAAGTACACCGGCTACCTCAAGCCGAAGAACTTCGACATCTTCCGAGACCGCTTAGCCGCACGCGGGATGCTGGATCAGGCGCGTGACTTTCTGCTCGCATCTGGCAAACTTCAGGTGCTCTGCTACAAGACCGACATTGAGGCGGCGCTGCGCACGCCGGGGATGGCTGGCTTCGAACTGCTCGACCTTCACGATTTTCCCGGACAAGGAACGGCGCTTGTGGGCGTGCTGGATTCGTTCTGGGAAGAGAAGGGTTACATCACGCCTGCAGCTTACAGCCGGTTCTGTAATGTAACCGTGCCGCTCGCGAGGCTGGCCAAGCGGGTTTTCATCACGGGCGAGAAACTGGAAGCGGAGATCGAGGTGGCGCATTTCGGCGCCGCATCACTCGAAAACGCAGAGGTCGAGTGGGCTCTTCGTGGCAGTGACGGGCTGCCGGTTGTGAGTGGAAAACTGTTACCGAAAACGATTCCGCTGGGTAATGGCTTGGCGCTCGGCCGCGTGAGCGTCAACCTTGACGCAACGACTGTGCGGTCGCCGGCGCGGTACACACTGGTCGTCGGCATCTCGGGGACAAAATTTGAAAACGATTGGGACGTGTGGGTTTATCCAGCTAACGTGGAGACGCAGCCATCGCCCACTGTGACGGTCGTGAACGAGTTGAACGCCGCTGCGCTGGCCATGTTGAAGGCCGGTGGCAACGTGTTGCTGCTGGTACCGCCCACGCACGTGAGAAATACCGATACAAACAAGGTTGTACTCGGTTTTTCCAGCATCTTTTGGAACACGGCGTGGACGAAGCGTCAGGCGCCGACGACACTGGGAATTCTCTGCGATCCCAAACATCCTGCGCTCGCGCAATTCCCGACGGACTATCACAGCGACTGGCAATGGTGGTATCTCGTCACGCGCGCCGCGCCGATGATCCTCGATGACTTGCCTCAAACGCTACGGCCTCTTGTGCAGGTGATCGATGACTGGGTCACCACGCACAAACTTGCGCTCGCGTTTGAAGCGCGGTTGGGAGGCGGCAAGCTGCTAGTGTGTAGCATGGATTTGCAAAACGACCTTGACACGAATCCCGTCGCCCGCCAAATGCGTGCCAGCCTGCTGGCGTACATGGCGAGCCCCGCCTTTAACCCGATGGTGGAACTCGCACCGCAAGACATCGGCCGTCTGACGTGCGAGCCACCAGTCGCCAAAAGTAATTAAGGAAACAAGCAATATGACTTCACGCGAACGCATCACCGCCACCTGTGCCCACTGCGAACCAGACGAAATGGCGCTGGATTTTGGGGGTGGCTTCCAAACGGGCATCCATGTCAGCGTTGTCTATGAACTGCGTCAGAAACTGGGGCTGGACAAACCGGGAACGCCTGTCAAAGTTATCGAGACGTATCAGATGCTCGGCGAAATCAAGGATGACTTGGCAAACGCCTTGGGCATTGATACCGTGTCGCTCCATGGTACGGGAACCATGTTCGGGTTTCCCGCGCAAGACTTCAAGGAGTGGATCTTGCGGGACGGGACGCCCGTGCTGGTCCCCGGCGGATTCAATACGGCGTATGAATCCAACGGTGAATTGTTGCAATATCCCTGCAACGATCGCACCTGCGGACCCTGCGCCAAGATGCCCGAGGGCGGCAATTTTTTTGATGCTCTGATTCGCCAACCTCCGCTGGATGAAGAAAATCTCAAGGTCGAAGATAACCTCGAAGAGTTCACCGCGATCTCTGCACCCGAGCAAGCTGTTTACGCGGAACGCGCGGCGCAGTTGCATGACCATACGGATCGTGCGCTCTTTTGTACCTTTGGCGGATTGACCTTTGGCGACATCGCGCTCGTTCCCGCGACCTTTCTCAAAAATCCGAAAGGCATTCGTGATATTGAAGAGTGGTATGTCTCCTTGGTGATGCGGCCGGATACCATTAAGGCGATCTTCGAGTACCAAGCGGATGTCGCCATCGAAAACCTCAAGCGCCTTCATGCCGTAACCGGCGATAGGATCAGCGTCATTCAGACAAACGGTACCGACTTCGGAACGCAAAACGGTCCGTTCTGTTCGCCCGAGCAGTATCGGGAACTCTTTCTGCCGTACCAACAGCGGGTCAATGGATGGATCCATGCGAATACGAATTGGAAGACCTTCATGCACAGTTGTGGCAGCATTATACCCTTGCTGGATCTGATTGTTGATGCTGGCTTTGACTGCCTCAATCCTGTCCAGTGTTCCGCAAACGGGATGGATCCGCAACTTCTCAAGAAGACGTATGGCAAATCGCTGGTCTTTTGGGGTGGGGGTGTTGACACGCAGAAGACCCTGCCCTTCGGTACGCCCGATCAGGTCCGAGAAGAGGTCAAAAAACGGATCGACATTTTTGCCCCTGGCGGTGGGTTTGTCTTCAACGCGATTCACAACGTTCAGGCCAAGACCCCGATCGACAACATACTCGCACTCTTCGAGACCGTTGAGAAATATCGGTAAAAATTGCCTTATTGCGTTATTTTGCGAAGCAATACGCTACCTTGCGCGCTACGAGCTGTTTTTGAGCGACTGAGTAGCAGCAACTCACCGAGACTGTTCCTGCAAGTCCCATGTCCCACGTCCCAAGTCCTCGCCCTACCTACGCGCTTTGTGCGAGCTTCGCGTGTGCGTCATTCAGTTGTTGAAGAAATCGGCGTACGCATATTTCCGCAATTGCACACAAGCGTAAGTTCGTGATATATTCTTCAATATTTGCTGAGTGTACGTGCGACAAGTCCCGTTTGCAACAAGGAATAATAGTGATGAAGTTACACATGGTTGATCTGATAATCATTCTTGCCTACCTGGTAGGTATCACGGTAATTGGTGTTTTTTCGGGTCGCAAATCGACCCGAAGTTCCAATAGTTATTTTTTGGCTGCGCGATCGCTGAAGTGGCCGATTGTGGGTATGGCGCTCTTCGCTACCAATATTTCGACTGTCCATCTGATCGGGTTGGCCTCCTCGGGGTTCACTCAAGGCATGGTCGTGGGCAACTTTGAGTGGCTGGCTCCGTTCTTGTTGATCACACTCGGACTGATCTTCGCGCCCTTTTATTTCAGAACGAAAATTTCGACGCTGCCGGAATATATCGAGGGGCGGTATGGTCCAACCTCCCGGACGATTCTCGCCGTGATGGCGATTTTTGGTGCGCTGTTCATCCACATGGGCGTCACCCTGTATGCCGGTGCGGTGGTTTTTCAGAGCTTTGTCCACATCGACACTCTGTGGTCCATCCTGATTATATCGGGTCTGACGCTGGTCTATACGGCACTGGGTGGCCTCAAGGCGGTTGCGGTTACTGAATCGTTTCAGACGGTGTTATTGCTGACGGGTGCAGCGGCGATCACCTGGTGCGGGGTTCATGCACTCGGCGAGCAGGGCGTTACGTCGCTGGATTCCCTGCGCGCGGCGGTCAAGCCAGGCCAGTTGAGCATGCTCCGTAGCGATGGCCCTTACTGCTGGTATGCCATGCTGTTGGGCTACCCAGTTATTGGCATCTGGTACTGGTGCAGCGACCAGACGATTGTGCAGCGGGTGCTCGGTGCTGAAACCGAGCGGGATGCTCAGGTCGGGCCAATCTTCGCAGGCTTCCTCAAGGTGCTGACGGTTTTTCTGATGGTGCTTCCTGGTGTGATCGGTTACGTCCTTTTCAAAGATAAGATCGCGGACAAGCCTGATTCGACGCTGGTGGTCTTGGTTCAAAACTTGCTGCCGGTTGGGCTCAAAGGAATCGTTATCGCGGGCATGCTGGCAGCGATGATGTCGGCTGTCGCAGGTGCCCTGAACTCGACCGCCACCCTCGTGTGCATCGACATTGTCAAGCGCCTTAAGCCAGAGATCGCCGATCATACGCTGGTGCGCATCGGCCAGATCACGACGGGCGTGGTGCTCTTACTCGCGATCGCGTGGTCCACGCAGGGCGAACATTTCGGCGGTATTTTTGCAGGCATCAATCAGATGATCTCCGTGCTCGCCCCGCCGATCTCCACCGTGTTCATCTGGGGTATCTTCTGGCGGCGCGGGACGGCCCAGGCCTCTGCGGCGACGCTGATCAGTGGGTTCCTTCTCGGAGCGCTCGTGTTCTGCCTCGACTTCCCTGCTGTATCGGGTTTCTTCCTTGGCAAAAACGCGGCAGGCGCGCCGATCCAGCTTCTTACTCAGACCTTTGGCATCCCGTTCATGCTGCAGGCTTGGTGGCTCTTCTGTATCTGCAGTTGCATCTTCGTCGCGGTCAGCTTGGCGACACCGCGTCCGTCGGAAGCCTGTGTGAATAAATACTGCTGGCGTAATCCGCTGGCCGTGCTCACAGAGAAACCGTTCGAGGGTCCGGGCGATGTGCGGATTTTGGCCGTAGTGCTCATCGTGGTCATGGTTGTCTGTTACGTGATTTTTGCATAAGGCAAGAAACAAACCCTAGATGAAAAAATTATTGACCGGTATGTTAGTTTTTACGGCGTTGTCGGCATGCGGCTTCTCGGCATACGAGAATTATCTGCTCTCGGGCCGGCAAACGCATGTCATGCTGTTCGCGATCGCCAAAGACGGACAGGCCGGGGCGCTGCAGGCCGCATTAAAAAAGGTCATGGGACAGCCGACGCGCAAAGCCTTTGAGAAGGTTAAAATCTCCAACCTTAGTTCGTATACCAAGAAGCTTCAGGATAAGCCCTGTGTCATGGTCTACTTCGACTATGATGGAATGAATTATCTGGAGGCGGTCAAGGCGTTCGAGTCTCTTCCGTTGATCCAGGACCTTCGGCCCTTGCTATCGCCGCACCCCCGTGCAGAAAAGCAGGGCACCGCGTGGCTTCAGATGGAGTGGATTAATTTCATTCAAGGCGCTAAGCCGTCGTTGACCCCCAAGCGTTTTGCCATGGTTACCCGCGTGAAGCCTGAAAAGGAGGCCGAGTATCGGTTGCTCCATCAGTCCACATGGCCGGGTACGGTCGACCGGATGACGCGCATGGAGTACCACGACTTCTCCATCTTTCTGGTCGAGCTGGGCGATGAGATCTATGAGATGTTTTATGTCGAGTTTGCCGGTGCGGACACGGGCAAAGACAAGATGAGCAGTGTTGCCGAGCCCGCTTATGAACGTTGGATTAAACAGACCGACTCTTGTCAGAAGCCGTTGCCCGATGCAGACGGCATCTGGTCGGCGATGGAAAAGACTTCGGAGAAAGAATAATGACTTCACGTGAACGCGTGCTGGCGGCGATCAGCCACCGGCAAACCGATCAGATACCTGTTGACCTGGGTTCCAATCCAAGCTCAGGTATTTCGGCAATGGCCTATAACAAATTGAAAGCGGCACTTGGCATCACGGGCGGACATACCCGCATCTATGACGTCGTGCAGCAGCTCGCTCAGCCAGAGGATGCCGTACTCGACGCACTCGGCGTTGATGTGATCGATATCGGTCGCGCCTTCAACACATCCGATAAAGACTGGTATGACATTACCCTGGCCGATGGCTCGACGGCGCAGTATCCGACGTGGTTCAGGCCGATCTTGCGCAGTGATGGCGCTCACGAAGTCGAGCAGGACGGGCTGATCATCGCGCGCATGCCCCATCAGGGCGCATTCTATGATCAGCAACACTTTCCTTATCTCGACGGCTATCCGTCGGACTACGCCGACTTGCCGGCCGCGATGCGTACCGTGCTCTGGCAGGCGCTCGCCCACAGTCCGTGGGATCATGCCGCCGATGCGACCTTCTGGACCGATCTGCGCGCCAAGGCGCTTCATCTGCGGGCGACCACGGACAAAGCGCTGATGGTCGTCTGCGGCTGCAACCTCTTCGAGTGGGGCACCTTCCTGCGGCGCATGGACAATTTCATGATGGATCTCCTGTGCGAACCTGAAGAGGTTGAGAAACTTGTCGGCGCGCTGATGAAGGTCCATCTGCGCGGCTTGGAAAAAGTCTGCGCAGCGGTCGGGGATGTGGTCGACATCCTGCGCTTCGGTGACGACCTCGGCATGATCAGCGGTCCGCTCATGTCGCCCGAAGCTTACCGTACCCTGTTCAAGCCGCATCACACCCGGCTGAACGACTACGTCCATACCCACAGCGGGATGAAGACTTTTCTGCACTCCTGTGGTTCGATTTATCGTCTCCTGCCCGATCTCATCGACGCGGGCTATGACATCATCAATCCCGTGCAGACCAACTGCGTCGAGATGGATCCTGCCATGCTGAAGCGCGAGTTCGGTGCGGACATTACATTCTGGGGCGGCGGGTGCGACACGGCATCTGTCCTCAACAAAGCCACGCCTGATGAGGTGCGCAGGCACGTGCTTGAGCGCTGCGCGATTTTTGCGCCCAACGGCGGTTTTGTGTTTAACAGCATCCACAACATCCTGCCGGAAGTCCCCCCGCAAAACATCATCGCCATGTTTCAAGCAGTCCAGGAATTTAACGGACGCGGCGAAGCGTGACCCTCCATTGTGCTGGGAGGAGGCATCCCGCAGTTGCCGGACGTACCTTGGGTGCGATTCATTTTAGTTGAAATGAATCACACCAGGTAGCAAATAGCGTAGAACAATTCTCTAACACATTTCAAATAAAGATGTTACAACTCCTCCATCCTCCCTCCTCCCTCCTACCTCGGGTGTTGATTCAACAAAGTTGAATCGCACCCAGACGCAAATCTGGCTTCCTCAAAACATCTAAAAGGTGTATATTAATGAGACTTATGGGTAAAGGTTTCTGTATTTTCAATAAGGCAATAACGCAATTCTTTACCTAGGAGTTTCTGTATTTTCAATAAGGCAATAAGGCAATAAGGCAATTCTTCAGGCAATAAGGCAATTCTTTCCCCAGGAGTTTCTGTATTTTCAATAAGGCAATAAGGCAATAACGCAATAACGCAATTCTTCAGGCAATAAGGCAATTCTTTACCCAGGAGTTTCTATGATCACTGCAAAAATTAATCGTGAGTATGCGCTTCGTATATCAGGTGTCGGATTGATGATGGTCGCAATCTGCGCTTGGTCACTTTATGATGGCATGAGGGCTTGGCCGGATGTGAACAAACAAATGGAAGTGGCGCGACCGGCATTGCTGGCGACCAATCTCACGGTGACAACATGGTTTGCACACGTCGATGAAGGGAAAAGTGCGCTGGCGCGTGTGTTCGCAACGATCGGACACGCGGTGCCCTCCAAGCTGATCCAAAAAATGGGCGAACTGAAATTGCCGGAAAATCTTGCGAATGATACTGCCTCACGCGAGATGCAGGCCAAGCAATTAAAGGCTCTTTTTGAGAAGCCAATCTATTCCGCTCAGGATATCAATACGCAATGGATTCAAGCAGGTATCACGTTGTTCTTGGGCCTTCTGGCATTTGCAGTGGTCGGCTGGAAAGCGACTCGAACATTTTACGCGGATGAAAAGGGGCTAAGTGGCTCGGGTGTGGGATCGAAGCCCCTGGCCTATACGGACATTATAACCATCGACTGGTCGAAGTGGAATGACAAGGGGATTGTGCGTTTAAGGTGCGTCAATAGGGGGGTCATCACGCTGGATGGCTGGCATTATACAGGAATCACCCCCATCGTCGAAATGATCAAAGCACATCGGCCAGAACTGGCCGAGAAATAACTTTATAGACCTTGTCGTGGGTGCGCACACGTTCAGCGCAAGGGAAGGTGATCCACGTCCCGCGTTCCGCACGTGTGCAGACTTCCTCGTCACGTCGTAAATCCGTTACCAGCACATCGACGACGCCCGTGGTCTCGCCATGAATCGAAAGCGTATCGCCCACAACAATGGCTTGATCCTGAATGAGGATCTGCACGGCTTTCGCTTTTGCATAGTAATTTTGGACAAGCCCCACATATAATTTTTTGGTCGTGGCTTGATTGACATCCGTGTTGGTGAATTGCTGTGCGCCCGGACGCCCATGAAAAAGACCCACACTGAATTCACGGTGATAGACCTTGGCGCAGTCCGCCATGAGCGCTTCCGCGAGCGAGGCGCTAAAACGTCCCTCCTCGACCGCTTGGATGGCACAACGATAGGCCGTGACCACGGTCTTGACGTATTCTGGATTGCGTGCGCGTCCTTCAATCTTGAACGATGCAATGCCCGCAGCCATTAATTGATCCATGAAGGGCAGCGAGCAGAGATCGCGCGCCGAAAGGACGGTATGGGGCTGAACAATAAACTCGGCATTCGCGTTCTCGCCTTCGCGGATTTCCTTGATGAGAAACTCACGGCGGCAGGGTTGATGGCACTCCCCTCGGCTACTGGAACAGCCATACGCCTCATGGGAAAGCAGGCAGCGTCCTGCTACAGCCACGCAAATCGCCCCATGCACAAAGGTTTCAATGGCAATACCGCTCTTGGCGATGACCGTAACTTCATCCAGTGAACATTCGCGCGCCATGACAATACGGGAGGCGCCTTGTTCGACAAAAAATTGGGCAGCCATGGAATTGGAACAGGACATCTGCGTCGAGATGTGAAAGGGGATGCCGAGTTGCTTGCACACGTGGACCGTTGCCCAATCCGCTACAATCGCGGCATCGATATAAGGCTGCGCATTGCGTAACGTCTCGGTCAGTTCCAGAAGCTCCGGTTCATACAGGATGCTGTTCAGGGTCAGGTAAAGTTTAACGTGCCGTGCGCGGCAACGGGCAGCAGCTTCTGGCAACGTTTCGCGGGTGAAATTGCGGGTTGCCAGTTGGCGCATGTTGAGCGTCTGTAAGCCGAGATAGACCGCATCGGCTCCGGCATCCAGTGCCGCCTGGAGGCAGGTCATGTCGCCTGCGGGTGCGAGCAGTTCAACGCTCATTCGGTCAGGACCGCCCCTGTAAACAATTGCTTCTGCCAGATGACCCAGAGCGAGAAGGAGCCGGTCCAATGTTCATAGACGCGCAGATGAGCGACCTTCTTGCCGCCGTATTTCTGAGCGGTCTTCGAGAGCATCAGCATGTTGTTTTGTGTTGTGACGGTATCGTTGAAGAGTGAACAGAGTGGCGCATTCGGATACCGAGGTTCGCCTGCAATCAGCGGAATCAAGCCAAACAGATAATAGCCATAATTTTCAATAGCAACCGTCGCGACAGGCTTTGCGCCTCCGTCCACGCGCAAGCCATCAAAGTTTCGTGCGGTCTTGACCGTTGCGCAGCCAGAGAGACAGACGATACACGCGAGGAGCCCTAAGCGGATCAACATATTTTTCATGGGAACGCTTCCTTAGTTTTTGTTCCTGACGAGAACGGCAGAGAGGTCGATTTGCTTATACCACACGATGCCGAGTGAATTTCCGATGTACGGGATCACGCTAAAGAAGCACGTCTCATACGTATGGGGTTGTAAGCAGGTCACGGTCGGCTTCGTCGCTTGTATTTCGCGCATCATGACGGACTGTGTCCGCTCGAGCGTCACGTGGTTTTGAAACCATACTGTATTGCCCAGGCGTCCATCCACGGTGTTCCCGCAGAAGAGCGGAAGCACATTAAAGAGGTAGTATCCGTAATTTGAGACCGTCACGCACTCTTCCGTCACACCTGGCGTGCCCAGCACTTCCAGATTTTTTAGAGCCACATTATTGGTCTTCACATAACTAACGCACCCTGTCCCCATGAAAAGGAGCAAGACGATTATGCCTATTCTCGCTTTTATTTCGCTCATTGAGCCTCCTGCTTTGTGAAGATGATCATTCATGAAAAATGTTTTTTTAGTATACGATTAAGCTCCTGCAAAAAGCAACCGGTTTTTGGGTGCGATTCAACTTTGTTGAATCAACACCCGAGGGAGGAGGGAGGAGGTAGGAAGGAGGATCTCTTCTCTCCTCCCTCCTCCTTGCTACCTCCTCCCTGGTGTGATTCATTTCGACTAAAATGAATCACACCCTTTTCAGTCTTGCGCTTGATTTCAGGAGCGTGTATTCTATCAATAACAAAGGGAGGATATTATGAAGAAATGTTATGCTTGGATGGTTGTTTGTGTCATCGTGATGGGGAGTTTATGTGTGAGCGCGGCGGAGCGCGAGTGGATTGACCTGAGGCGTTATGCCTGCGCAAGCGTGGAGCAACGCGATACGCTGATGGCTCTGTTTGATCAGGCGCTGATTCCAGCGTTGAACCGTCAGGGCGTTAAGAAAGTCGGTATTTTTTGGACGGACGGTACACTGAACAAGGGCATGACCAACTTGAATACAACGGTCTTTGTGGTGGCGGCAATGGCTGATTTTCAGAAGGCTGTTTGTTTGGAGCGTCAATTGCTGGCAGATGCTACGTATATGAAGGATGCTGAAGCGCTCTTTACGGCACCCGTCAAAAAGCCGATGTATGACAGTTGCTCAAGCGACCTCTTGCAGGCCTTTGCGACCTGTCCGTCCGTTGAACAGGTTTCAACCTCCCCGGAACGCGTGTTCCAGTTGCGCATCTATAATAGCTACACACCCGAACGCAATGCCAAGAAGATTTCCATGTTCGAAGCTGGCGGGGAAATCGGCGTCTTTCGCGCTTGCGGTATGCCGCCAGTCTTTTTTGGCGAGGCACTCGCCGGACAATATCTTCCCAACCTGACCTACCTGCTGGCGTTTGACAATGATGCCGCAAAAGATGCCTGTTGGAAAAAGTTTATGGGTCATCCGAGCTGGCTTGCGCTGAAGGCGGACAAGCAATACAAGGATACCGCGACCAAGATCCAGAATTTTGTGTTGAAACCGTCGAAGGGTTCACAATTGTAATTCATGGACACCGTTGCGTTTGTTAAATGCGGGGATTATGGCTCCGGGCTCGCCGAGGCTGTTGCGCGTGCCTTTGAGCTTTCCGGCTGGAGCGCGCTCAATGCTTTATCCGGCAAAAATGTGCTGGTGAAGCCGAATCTCCTGACCGATCGCATGCCGGAACAAGCTGTGACCACGCATCCGGAAGTCGTGCGAGAGGTCATCCGCTGGCTGAAGCAGCGCGGTGCACACGTTGTTGTCGGGGACAGTCCAGCCAGCACAGCCAACTTAAAAAATGTCTGGGAGAGTTCTGGGCTGCGCGCTGTCTGCGAGGAAGAGCACGTGTCGCTTATTTCGCTTGAGCAGGCGGGTGTGAAAGCGTTTACCGTGGATGGCTTTTCGTTTACCGTGGCGTTGCCCGTGTTGGAGGCTGATTACCTTGTCAATCTTCCGAAGGTGAAGAGTCATGCCCTGACGTTACTGACGGCCGCTGTCAAAAATATCTATGGCGTCTTACCCGGCTATTCCAAGACACTGCTGCATCGCGAGTATCCGAAGACCTGGGATTTCGGGCAGTTGGTTTCGACCATTTGGAAAGTGATGCCCAAGTCGATCACGCTCGCGGATGGTATTGTCGGCATGGAAGGACAAGGACCCGCCAGTGGCACACCTGTTTCACTGGGTTTTTTGGCGGCGGCTGAAAGTCCCTTTGCCTTGGATCGCGCCTTATGTAACTTATTGAAGATTGATGTGCGCCGCGTTCCCTACTTAGTTGGCGAACAAGGCAAAGACTATATCTGTGTTGGCGACCCCATCACGGTTAAATCATTCGAGATCCCATCCGGTGCGCATATATTGAATATGCTCCCTGCCTGTGTTGTGCAGTGGCTGGGCGGCATTGTCTGGGTACGCCCGGCCTTTTCTGAAAAGGCCTGTATTCGCTGCGGAAAATGCGTGAAGGCCTGTCCTGTGCACGCGCTTTCATTGCCCGAGGATAAGCGCCTCACGCCCTGTTTAAAAGCAAAAGTCTGCATCAGTTGCTGCTGCTGCCACGAAGTCTGCCCTGCGGATGCTATCCGCATGACCCAGTCCTTTATTCTACGCGCGCTCAAAGTCTTCAAAGGCATGAACGAATTCCGCCGCTGAGAGCGGCGGAATGAGTGTCAGTAAGTGTCAGTAAGTCTAAGAAGTGTCAGTAAGTTTGGAATGCGATGCTTCGGTCCGGCGGCTGCCGGACCAGTCAATCCTGCTGAACTTTGGTGTACAGGCGATTAAGTGGCCTGTTGACTGGGGCAGATAGGCTGGGCGAATAGGCGCCTGCCGCGCCGTAGCCTTGGCGCAGGAGGGTCCCCGCCTGTTCTCTGGTCCGGCGGCTGCCGGACCAGTCAATCCTGCTGAACTTTGATGTACAGGCGAGACGCCTATACGCCCAGGCTGCGCTCGCCCTTACGCGCAACGTGCTAGCGCTGTTTTTGAGCGACTGAGCGATTG
>JBAXOG010000101.1:0-17390 GCA_037133395.1 bacterium
AAGAGAGTCTTCTTCCAATATTCCAAGATTCCAGCATTCCATTATTCCTTTCCAAGTTCAATTCTTCAACTAACACATTAACACAATAACGCATTAACACACTTCTCCAAGTGCAATTCTTCAACTAACACATTAACGCAATAACACATTAACACACTTCTCCTATCATCTCGACTGATACTCCATGGCCGAGGGGGGCGCATCCGACGCGCGGCAGCCCCACTGCTTGTTGGGGCGACTGCCCATGATCAGTTCCAGCGTGCCGCCGCCCACCAAATCGGCGTGCGTGAACCAAGGCCGGTCAAGCGGAACACCGTTGAGCGTTGCGCGTTGGATATACTTGTTTGTCCGTGAGCTGCCAGGCGCTCTCACCGTGAACGTCTTCCCGTTGGGTAGCCTGATGCTGACCTCCTCGAACACAGGGCTCCCGATGGTGTAGATGGGTATCCCCGGCGTGACCGGGAAGAAGCCCATCATGGAGAAGACCACAAACGCGGACATGCCGCCGCCGTCCTCGTCACCCGGCATACCGAATAGGCTGTCGGTGAACCACGTGTCCAGCAGCATGCGGATGCGCTTCTGAGTTTTCCAGGGAGCGCCGAGATAGTTGTACAGATACGGGATATGCAGGCTGGGCTCATTGCCCATGACGAACTGGCCCACCAAACCGGAAGAGTCCGGCTGTGTGGTCCAGAACTTGTATTTCGGCAGCCCCAAGTCCTCCCTGAAAAGCTGATCGAGCTTGGCCTCCGCCTGCGGTCTTCCGCCCATGAGTTTGAAAAGTCCGTCAAAGTCATGCTTCACGTCCCAGTTGTAGGTATAGGCGTTGTTCTCCGTGTAATATTCGCGCCCCGCCAGCTTCGGATCGACAGGCTCGATCCAGTTGCCCTCCACGTCTTTCGGCCACATGAACCCCTTGTCCGCACGATAAACATTTTTATAGTTGTGCGCTCTCTTCATAAACAGCGCCCGGTCCGCCTCGTTCTTATCGAAAGCCGCAAGCTGTGCGATGCACCAGTCGCTGTAACTGTTGTCGAGCGTCACAGACACGCACTGGCGCTTCTCCCATGTGGGCTCCACCTCCTTGACCGTCTCCTGCTCGCCCGGCTTCAGCCCCGGCATATACCCGTTCGCATTGTAAAACACGTCGAGCGATGTTGCGGGCCCGTTGCGCCACGGCAGCAACGTCCCTTCCAGCGAATTTTTCCTGACGCCGGCGTACGCTTTGCTGAAATCGAAATCGCGCAGCCCCTTGAACCAGGCATCCGCCATCCAGACGGCCGCGTTGTTGCCGGTCATCGCCGGCCAGTCGCCGAACACGACGGCGAAGGACGGCATCCAGCCGCTCTGCTCATACATCGTGATGTAAGACCGGATTTTCGCCATTTCCTTGTCCGGGTTAAGAATCATGTGCAGGGGCTCAAGGCCGATCGCGGTGTCCCACAGCCAGTTGTCCACATAGAACGGTTCGCGTGACGCGTGTACCTTGCCATCATACGCGCTGTAATACTTGCCGTGTTCGTTGATATCCACCATGCGTTCATAACAGCGGTACAGCGCGGTGTAGAACACGCGCCGTTGGGCAGGCGTTCCGCCTTTGACCTGAATCTGCGACATGACCTTCTGCCAGGCTTGGTACGCGTTATCCTTCACGGTCTCAAAGCCCCAAGCGGGAATCTCGTTCTCGAGATTCTTCTTGGCTTGCTCGACACTGATATAGGAAATTCCGTATCTGAACCCCACCTGCAAGGCGTTCTTGCCGACGTTCGCCAGGAGACGCTTTTTGTCAGTCGCGTTTTGCTGCCGGACCTCAATGATGTCCGTATCCGTTTCCGCGTAGAAGTAGGCCCGCATACCCTGAAACGTCTCTGTGCCGGTGATGATCCGCGGTCCTTTCACGAGGATCTCGCCGTTGTTATTGATGACCCCCAAGCACAGGTAATGCTCGCGTCCGCGGCTGAACGCGACTTGGAAATATCCACTTTTCGCGGCGGGCGAGAAGGCGACGGAGTTCCCCGGCTCCTCAAACTGCACCTGATAAAAGTAGGGCGTCGCGTCCTCGCTCTCAAACCCGACGCGCCGGTTCCAGATGCCGTTGTCGAAAGGTCCGCTGACCGGCATGAACGCGAAGACCGAGGCGATCCGATGCGAGGCCACAGTCAAAGGGAAGTACTGGATCTGATCATCCAACTGATCGTTTTTCACGGGGTACGATCTGATCAGGCTGTTCGGCAAATGCACCGTTGGCCGCGTGGGCTCTAAGATCAACCCCACTCCGCCGATCAGAGGGTCAACATACGCCAGATTCGTTTTGGGATCCGACGCGCCGCCTGTTCTGCAGCCGCCTGCGGCGACCAAAAGGGCGAGTGTCGTAATGAATGAAAGGCCTAGTCGCTTCATAATTTCCTCCATGATTGCTCGGTATCGGTACGGAACGGGAACGCCGGCAGACCGACGCCATTGTCGAGATTGCCGATGGGGTTCATTGCCCAGCCGTAGCGCACCTTGGCAGGCGCCTTCGACTCAGGGCTGGAGAGCACCAGGGTGTTGCCGTCGATCACCGCATCGGCCCACACAAACGCACCCGCCTGATCAGCGATGGCAACGCCCTTTACTGGGCCGCCATCACGGGTCTTGAGGCCACCATCAGTGTGGGTGAAATGGAGACGGGCCTTGCTGCCTTCAATCGTCATCTTGTCGAAGGTGGGACCGGCATAAGGGATGTCCTTGCCGTAAACCTTGGCCAATGCCACGAAACTCAAACGGAGGCCCACGTCGTACTTGTTGGTCGGGTGAATGTTGTCAGGCTCGTGGTTGATGTCGATCGCGGTAGCCATGCCGGTGTTGGGCAACGACAAGGCCATGGCCTGGGCTTCGCGGGCTAAAGCCCAGTTCGCTGGAGTTTCCACTGGCTGGGTCTGCGCCGCTCTGAAGTTGGCGATCTGAACGAACAGGAAGGGCATGTCAGGACGCTGCCAGCGCTTGCGCCAATCGTTGATCATGGCGGGGAAAAGCGTGCGGTAATCCTTGCTCTCCTCGGGCGAGCTGGCGTTGCTCTCGCCCTGATACCAAATCACGCCGCGCATCGACAGGCCAACCAGCGGCGCGACCAGATGGTTGAAAAGGCTGGCTGGGCAATGCGCGCTATCTGGGCCACTATTTGGCTTGCCTGGCTTTATGGGAGTCGGCTTGCCGTCGGTCTTGGCTTGAGCCACGGCCTTCTCCCAATTCGGCAACGTCACCTCGTTGTACTTCTGTAAAACGGCCGGGTATTCGGCGAGTTTTTTCTCCCACTGCGCCTTCAGCGTCTTTTGGTAAGCCGGATCATCCTGAAGCCCTTCGATGCCGGTCCAGGACTCGCACTTAGAGCCGCCGCAACCGACCTTGACCAAGCCGACGGGGACTTTGAGGGCGTTGTGGATTTCGCGGCCAAAGAAAAAGGCGACACCGGAATAATTCAGTGCGGTCTTGGGCGTGCTGAGCACCCATTGACCGTTGGAAAGGTCTTTTTGCACCGTTGGACCCAAAGCCGTGGCGCTGGCAAAGAGACGCAAAGTCGGAAGCTCGGCCTTGGGTATCTCACGATCGAGGATCTCCTTAGGATTTTCCGAGGTCAACGTGTTCATGTTGGACTGGCCGCTGCAGAACCACACCTCACCTACCAGCACGTCGCGGATGACGACGGTGTTGGTGCCGATGATGATCAATTCCTGAGCCGTGGCATTGGCCGGCATCGCATCGAGCGCAACTTGCCAGCGACCCGTCGCATCAGGCACGGCGGTCTTGCTCTGCTTGCCAAAGCTCACCGTCACCTTTTCACCGGCGTCAGCCCAGCCCCACACCGCCACCGGCATGTCCCGCTGCAGAACCATGTGGTCGGCGAAAACCTTGGGCATCGTCACGGCAGCCTGCACCGGCACCGCCAATAGGCATAACCCTGAAACAAACAACAAGGAATAGGTCGTTTTCATAAGAGACCTCATTTGAACACCCGGAATTCGAACAATGAATGTCCAAACTTGGTGGCGCGCTTGGTTCCATAATATCTGACCCAACGGGCCTCAACCGGAGTAAAATTGATGGTTTCCGAGCCACCTTTCCCTTGGTCAGTTTTGTATACATCTTTCCAAGTCTGGTTGTCGCTGGACACCTGGATCGCATAACCGGTGGCATGTGCTTCCCATACCAATTCGACACGGTTGATCTTGGTGACAGACCCCAGATCAATCGCTAGCCACTGGGGATCGGAAAACTCTGATGACCAGCGGGTATTGAGCTGTCCATCCACAGCGGCTTGTGGTGATGTGGCTCCATCCCTGACGAGATTCGACGATGCCGTGACCTGCTTGCCAACCGCGCTGCCATTACGCTTCTTTGCACGCTCCGCCAATTGCTCGGACGTCAGGACAGAGAAGTCGCGAAGACTGCTGACAGAACCGTACGGGGTATTGAGCAAGGTCGCTTCGATCTGGCAATCTCCCCCATCCTTGGGAAGCTCCACCGTGAACACCAGACGATCTGATCCCAAACCTGGAATTTCAACCGTACGCTGATCCTGCACGATTGTTTTACCGTCACGCGTGAACCGGAAACGCACTTCGCCCTTCCAGGTTTTTTCCAGATCGTTGATGAAGATGACTGGAAAATCTTGTGATTTTCCTGCCGTAAACTCATCGGCCCAAGATTCGATCATCAAACCAATCGGCGCAAAAGAATCGCGGACATAGCGGTAATACTCGGGCTCCCACGTCAACTTGACCACATCGGCCCAGTCATCGCTGGTTTGGCCGCCAGGCCGCGAATAACCCAATCCGCAAAAACTCAACACACCCGCCACTCCGCGCCGGCAACGCCACACTTCAGTCTCTGCCGCCAAGTAGCGGGCGTACAGATGACGACGCTGTTCCGTTGTGGAATCCTTGCCAAGGAG
Source organism: bacterium (assembly GCA_037133395.1). Taxonomy (GTDB): domain Bacteria; phylum Verrucomicrobiota; class Kiritimatiellia; order RFP12; family UBA1067; genus CAIZQW01. Next base: position 4,931 of record JBAXOG010000101.1, read on the forward strand.
ATTCTTATAGACATCCGTTGTCAACGAGCACGGGGTGCCATCTCGGTTCAACCACAACCAACCGTATTCATTGATAATAATTGGGCTTTCGCCTGGCTTCCGATTCAAGGTGCCTGTTTCGTTGGCGAGCATGGGGAAGGTGAACTTGGGTGCCATGAAATGATAGGGGTGCAATTCTTTGCAATCAGTCGGCAAGGCAGGCTCACTCCAACCATTGTCCCATGGACGGTTGGAAAAATCGAGATGGCGGACCTTGGCTAAAGCGGCACCCGTATCGAGTGATTTGGTTTCATTGCACGCATCCCAAATAATCACGCATGGATGATTCCAGCGTTCCTGCATCCAATCACGATACTGGTTGGCCAGGCTATCAACGTCATAGGTCACTCGCTTGGCCTTTTTCGTATTAACATTCCAGATCGGAAACTCATCCTGAATGAGTAACCCTTCCTCGTCAGCGATGCGATACCAGAATTCCGGTGGAAAACCGATGCAATAACGCAACGAATTCCAGTGCATGTCCTTGAATCGCCGATGCAACGTGCGCACCCAATCCGCATTCCACGGCAAGGCACCACGATTAGGATCCTCAAAGAAACGGTACAAGGTCACATTGCTGCCGCGCATGAAATAGGGTTTACCATTCAAGATCGCGCGACCGGTTTCAGGATCGAGCCGGAAACTACGCATGCCGAAGCGAGTGGTTATCTCATCGCCAGTCGTACGCACGATCAGTTCATACAAGAACGGATCTTCTGGCGACCAGAGTCGGCAGTCTTTGATCGGTATTGTCAACGGCTCGGCCCCGTTCATCTCGCCGACCACGCGATGCGTACTGGCTTCACGGACGGTGATCTGGACCGGCTGGGCTGGCCAGACGTGTACGGTTACGGATTTCTTCTCTATATCCGGCACAGCCTGTACCCGATCAAGATGGGGCACACCCGTCAGAATCAATTCCACCGAATCGAAAACACCCGGGATGAATTTGATCTTCTCATAATCCCATCCGATAGTTGTTTCTATCTTTCCAGGAAAAACACCAACCCGGATGAGGATTTCGTTTTTTCCCTGTCGCAACATGGGCTTCACATCAACATAGCTGGGGGTAAACGATGCCGGATGTTCACCCAGATCGATTCCGTTGAGAATGACTTTGCTCCCGAACATCGCCTTATGAACCTTCAACTGCGCTACAGCAGGGATGGGTTCATCGACCTGAAAGGTACGCCGATACCAGAAGGCCTCACGAAGTTTCTTGTCGATGACACCGACCTCCTCAAACGCTGGCGTAGCCATATCGACAAGACCGGGTATTGGAACGTCATGATCAAACGTCGTCGGGATCGTCGATAAAGACCCTTCGGCAATCTGCCAGATACCATCAAGCGAAATCACCTGTCGCGACCCAGCCGCCGGCGCAGAACCCGTACAGGCTAAAACCAGCACCACCGTCATCAAGAGTTTTTTCATATCATATTCCCAGTTGATTTTCATTAAGAACGACAATCCCTTCAGGACTGCCTCGTAAACCCTACTCGGTATCAGTACGGAACGGCGAAGCCGGTAGGCCATCCCGGTTATAAAGATTGGCTCCCTCGGGGTTCGTGGCGAAGGCATAACGCACCACCACCGGCTTGGGCACCTGTGGGCTGGAGACGACCAGTGTCTTGCCGTCCAGCACCGCATCCGCCCACACGAATTTCTTGTCCGCACCTGCAATGGCGATCCACTTCACCTTGCCTGCCGGATCGACTTTGGTCGGTTCCGTACCCTGTTTAATTCCGACCATCAGACCGCTGTCTGCGTGATCGAAGATGATACGGATTTTTGCACCTTCGATGATACATTTTTGGTAGAGCGGTCCGCTGAACGGCACGTTCTTGCCGTAGTCCTTGGCCAAGGCCCAGCGCGCCAAGCGCAAACCAACATCCTGTTTCTTCTTGGGATGAATGTTTTCAGCCTCACCGATATCAATGGCCACCGCCATGCCCGTGTGAGGAATGCTGAGCGCCCGAAGCTGGGCTTCGCGCAGCCGCGACCAGCCATCGCCACCCTCGGGTTTATTCGGATCGGAGTGATGGCAGGCCGCCAACTGGACCCAGTAGAACGGAAATTCGCCCTGGCCCCAGACATGGCGCCAACCTTCCACCAGCGCACGGGTCTTGTCTGCATATTCCAGTCCTTCATCGCCATTCGATTCGCCCTGGTACCAGATGACACCACGCATGCCGTAGCCAACCAGCGGCGCAATCATGGAGTTATAGAGTTGGCACGAGCTAAATGGACGGCGAAAAGGTTCTGTCAGCGCCGGCGCTGGCGTCGGAGTCCGGTTAGCGGCGATGGCCTGCTGAGCCTGTGTCGACCAGGCCTGCATTTCGGCGTAGTAGGCCTTCATTCCCGCGTAGTAAGGGCCAGAGAATTTAACGATCTCGTCCGTCATCTTTTTAAGCTCCGGCACCCTAGCGAACCCTTCGAGACAGATCCAGGGTTCGATGCGGGTACCGCCCCAGTTGTCTGAGATCAGGCCGATCGGCACATCCAACTCCCTTGCCAGCTCACGGGCAAAGAAGTAACCCGTGGCAGAGAAAGCCGCGACACCGCCTGCTGGAGTGGCCAAGGCCCAGGATATGGGCTTATCGCTAATATCGCGCAGGGGCAGATTGGAGCAGCGGGACTGCGGCACCGTGAGATGGCGGATCAGCGGGTCGGCGAAACTTTGGTCAATCTTGACAGATTTATCCAGACTCCCGTACAGACTGTATTCCATGTTCGATTGGCCACCACAAAGCCACACCTCACCAACCAAGACATTCTCAATGGTGATGATGTGGGTGATGCCCGTGATCACCAGAGGCCGATTCTGTTTGCAGGCGGGCATGACATCGAGCTGCACCCGCCAAGTCCCCGCCGCATCCGCTGTGACGGTTTTGGTCTGGCCCGCGAACGTCACCGTCACCTTTTCGCCAGCATCCGCCCAACCCCAGATCGGCACCGCCCGATCACGCTGCAACACCATGTTGGTGCTGAACACCTTGGGCACCGACACCGCCGCCTGCACCGGCACGGCCAATAGGCATAACCCTGAAACAAACAACAAAGAATAGATCATGTTCATAAGAGAACCTTCATTTGTTGTGTTGCGAAGACTGCAGGTCTTTGCGCAGCCGCTGTTGCTCTGTTAATCTAATCGTTTTAGCTTCTTTGAGATCATCGAATAGTTTATTCATCATGTGGCTCGGGTGACTTTGGGTGATTGTGGCGTAATCATAGGCGATAATTTTCTTCGCGTATGGCTCCGCGGCAGACAACTGGGCCATAATACGCGAGATGGGAGCAGGCTTCTTGCCTTCAAACAGTTCAATATTGACCCAGAACTCTAGGTTCTTTTCTGAGACAGCCTGATGTATTGCTTTGAGATAGACGCCTACATTGTCCAGGGTAACGTGCTTGACGCCGATGCCATCCTGCACAGCGACAATATCTGGAGCCCACTTTTGCAGGAGGTCTTGCCAGAAGGCGTTTAACTGCTCTGGGGTCTCCAGTTGTGAATTGAAGAAGGGCGACACCACGAGCTTCTTTCTGGATTCTCGGTGAACGACTGCGGTGACGGGTGCTAAAAATTCCGAGATCAAGCGCTGCCTGTCAAGGGGAGCTTTCCAGTAGTATCTCGCAATTTCATGCGGAAGATAGTAGCCGACAACGCAAGCATGTTGCCCATAGAGCTTTTCCAACTCTTGAAAGACTTCAATGCAGCGTGTTCTCTGCCTTTCCAGGTAGGTAGTGTCCGGAGTGCCCCACCATTCTTTAGTATTCTCATAGTAGAGGCCTATGTAGACCTTGATGTTCTTCTTTTCGGCCGCTTCCAGCGCCAATCGTATGCTGTCCGTGCGGGAAGTGATATTCGTCGCCCAAACAAGCGTGGATGGGTAGTAAGCATGTTGGGGCACTTGAAGTGAATATTGCAGAATCAGGGTGTCGCATCCCAGATCAATCAGGTTCTGCATCTGTTGATCCCACTGTTCCGCAGTCCGAAATGACGAGTTCCAGCCGGCATCAAACATGCCGGTGATGGCACCGTTTACTTTCTGTTTGTCCATGCCACGGGAATAAGCTATGTCTGCGGCAAATCCTAACATTTGGAACGCCTGGCCGAGCGCGTCGAACCAGCGTTGTGCGTGTGTTTCGAGACCCTTCTGGTTGAAGTGCACGCCGTCGTGGCGGTATTCCGGGCCTAGCAGGTCATCGGTGACCGGCCCCTGAAAACATATCTTTTGGATCCAGAGGAGTTTTTGTCCTTTGGCCACCTCTGCTTGTGCCGGGGCCTGCGACCCCGGATGGAAGGAGGCTTGCGCCACCAACCACGGGATTTGATATCCCGCGTCCTTGTTGAGTGCCTCGACGATGGTTTTGATGCGCTCGCAGTAGGTCTCGGCGGAGGTCTTGACCAAGGTGTCGGATTCGCCCTGGTGCCAGAGCACGGCACGGATGCCGTCTTTGCCGAAGGCCTGCACACAGGATGACAGATTCTTATAGAGCGCGGTATCGGGCGGGAGCCAGGCCTTGACTGCGGTCCAGTTCAAGGAGGCGGAGCGAAAACAGACAGGAACCTGCTGCGCCGCCGCAATGCGGTCTCCCAACAAAGCCCACGGACTACCGCCGCCGCCACAGCCGCCGGGGATCGGATCCTGCGCGTGCACAAAACCCTTGCCATCAAAATAGACCACGCGGTCGTCCTTGGCCTTTTGTTTCGGGTTGCCGAAGTTGGCGGAGTTGGACTGCCCGGCCGTGACAAACACCTCGCCGACGCCCACTTTGTCCACTGCCTGCTCCGCCGTTATCCGGTTGCCCGTCCGCGCGCGGACCGTCAACTGATACCAACCGCCTGCCGCCAAGGTGAGGCGGCCGGTGAATTTTCCTGATACCTGCTGCCCCATCGGCGTGATGGCGACCCATTTCACGGGCGTGCCGCGTTTCGCGTCAGGTGCGAGGTCGGCCATGGCTTCGATCACATCGGCTTTGTCGCTGACAGATCCTTCTATCAGGATGGCAGCCGAATCCGTTTTTCCACGCTGGCAGACCTGGCAGGAAACTGGGGATGTCAGGGACAGGGATATTTTGGCTTCTGCCGCAGAGATGGCGGGCCATTGTGCCATGAATGCCTTGGCCATGATTTCGTGGCCTTTTGCGTTAGGATGGATCGGGTCGCCGTCGTGGGTCTTCTCCGTACTGGACAGCATGGGCGCACGCAGATCGACCACATGCACGTTGTTGCTTCCGTTGAGGGTCAACAGCCACTTGGCATATTCTGCCATGACATTGTCATAGTAGGCGTAGGGCGTCCTATATCCGAACTTTCGAGGGTTTTTTGTCGCTTCCGCTTCAGCGTCGGCATTCGCCTTGGCGAGGAGCTTTGCCGCCTCTGCCGGGCTAGTTCCATTGGGGAATTCCGGTCCCTGCTTGGCATAGGGCGGGGCGGTCAGCAGTACCAGATGGGCGCCTGCGGCCTGCACCTTCTTGATGAGTGTGCCGATGCCATCCTGATAGGCCGCGAAACGTTTTTCATTGAGCGGGTGATAGATGCCGTCATTGATGCCGTAGCAGGCGACAACGCAATCCGGTTTGACATCCGCAAGCTCCTTGTCCAGTCGCGCGAACAGGCAGGGCCTGCGACCCGGGTGATACTCCTCGCTCAGGCTGGAAACCGTTTCACTGCTCTTACCGTGGTTGATCACTTTCCACGGCGGCACCTGCTTCGCCAGTTCGGCCTCGATGATGCGAACATAGCCGCCGGACGCGGTGATGCTATCACCGAGGAAAAGAATGATCCTGCCATTGTCCGCTTTCGGTTCTTCGGCACCTGCAGGCTCGCACCAACCGAGGCCGCCGGCCATTGCCAGAACCGCCATTAACTTCATCATATTCGTGTTATTCTTCATTGTGTTGTTTTCCATGGTTTATGGTAGGTCCTGGGATGAGGCTCTGGGACAGATCAGTGGAAGAGTTGGAATTCGTTGATGGTGGGGCCATCTACGGAATCGAGGATGTGGAGGCGAAATATCTGGCCTCGAACCAATTGTGGAAAAATGATCTCGCGGCCGGGACCAATGCCTTCGCCAGTGGCAACCGTCTTCCAGGTGTCACCCGTCTGGACCTCAATGGCGAAACGACGTACCTTGACAAAGGCCTCGTTCACAAAGGCTTTCGACACCGTCTGCAGAGTGCCGAGATCCACTGCTAACCAAGCCTCTGTAACCCCCTCATCAGTGGCCCAGCGACTGGCATCGTTGTCGTCCACCGCCCTGCCAGCATTATAGGTTGGATAGTTCTTGTAGACGTTGGAGGCTGTCACTTTTTTATTCAGGCAGAGGTTGGGGAAGAGGCTCGCTTGATCACAGACCGGAATGGCCAGCGCGGGACTATCCAACGTCAACACAATGGCGGTGGCGATGGGGTCACGTTCAGATTCGGGCGGAGCGACTATGGTAAAGTCGGCGGCGGTATTTTCGACCGCGACTTTGGTGCCATTGATGGTGGTGGCGGCAGTGATTTTTGCCGGAATGGCTGGAAGCTGCAGTCGACCATTGGCCGGCCATTGGTAGACAAACAACGTAATCCGCTGATCGCGATGCGTCGAGACGCCCCACCGTCCGGGTTTGAACGGACCTCCGCGCGTGCCGTAGATGCTGCCGGCATGCTTTGTCACCCAGGTGCCCATTTCCTTGAGGCGGGTCACTTGGCGGGCCTCAATCTCACCTTCTGGTGTTGGACCAACGTTAAAGAGCAGGTTGCCATCGCCACCCACCACCGATAGCAGCGTGCGCACGCATTGTCCCAACGATTTCAAACGATCATTGGGCCTCCAGGACCACTGAGCACAGATGGTCATGACGGTTTCCCATGGCCGTATATTGTCGAAGGCCCCGACCCTTTGCTCAGGCGTATTGAAGTCACCCCATTCCCAGACACCCCAGCCACCACAGCGGGTGGTGATGACCGCCTGCGGCTGGAGCTTTCGCACCATGGGAAACAGGGTGGCGTTGTTCCAGGTTTCCGGAGTGTTGACACCCCCGTCGGCATCAAACCAGATTTCGTCGATGGGGCCGTACTTGGTGAGGATTTCCCGCATTTGGCCGTGGAAATAGTCAAGGTAACGGGCGTGGTTCTTGGTGAAGAAATCGGGATGGTGCCAATCGGGCGGTGAGTAATAGATGCCGAAACTGAGGCCCGCTTTGCGGCAGGCGGTTGCCAACTCAGCCGTTACGTCGCGTTTGAACGGCGTATGCATGATCGTGTAGTCGGTCAGGGCGCTGTCGTACATGCAGAACCCGTCGTGGTGTTTCACAATCAGCACGACGTATTTCATGCCAGCGGCCTTGGCGATGGTGACCCATTCGTCGGCGTTGAACTTCACCGGATTAAAACGCTCATACAGGTGATCGTATTCGTCGGCGGGAACACCAAGGGTAATATTTTCTTTCCGATCCACTCGCTGACCAGCACGGCTCCAGCCAATTTCAGTGCCTTTTAAACTGACCGGACCCCAATGAATAAACATGCCAAAGCGCCGTTCGCGAAACGCGGCAATATTCGGATGGTCAGACGGCAACACACTGGTGGTGTAAGGAGCGGAGGCTTTATTTGCGATTACATCGGCCGAGTGCGGTATGGGGTCACCTGCCTTGTGCGATCCTTGCGCGCGGGCCGTTTGGCTGAGCGCAGTTAAACTGATGAGAATAAGTGTGTTTGTTTTCATGTGATGAATGCTTGAGGAGAATTGCGTTATTACGCGAAGCGAAGACGCTTGTTCCTTATTGCGTTATTTTTAGGCAACACGGCTCACCGAGACGGTTCGCCCTACCTGCTTCGCACGAGCATATGTCTGATCCGAAGGAGGTAGGGCGAACCGTCTCGGTGAGCCGCTGATTTCCAACTTGCTGACACTTACTGACACTTCTAAGACTTATTGACACTGCCCCAAGTTACATAAATCTGATGAGTGTCCCTGCTGCTGGCAGCGTCAGGTTGCCGTCAGCCGTGGTGAATGTCCAACGTCCGCTCTTATACACGCCGCCACCCTGATTCGTGAACGCCGAGTTGTCAGTGAACTTCAGGCCGAAGTTGGCACCGAAGGTCTCGGTGAGGGCTGTGACGTCGATCAAATTCCACGTACCCGAGCCCGTCAAGCCGGTGATGTCCAGCCGCAGGATGCCGTTCAGATTCACCGTGCCGGTACCCAGCACGCGGGTGCTGACATTATTGTTTTGGATACGGAACCGCGCTTCGCTGGTATTCGCCAGCGTGAGTGTGCCGTTGCTGATCGTGGTCGACCCGGTATAGGTGTTAGTGCCGGAGAGAGTCCAGGTGCCGGTGCCGGTCTTTTGGACGGCAATAGTGCCAATGCCATTGCTGATGACGCCGGAGATCGTGTTGGCGCCAGTGTTCGTGCCGGTCAGCGTGAGCGTGTTGGTTGAGCTATTGGAGGAGCTTACCGTCATACCCGTGCCGGTGAAAGTTCCCAAGCTGGCGTCGATCGAGGCATCGCCGGAAAGGGTAATGCCGGTGGCGGGAGAAGTTGGAGTGAATGTGTATGAACCCAGCGTGGTCAGGGTTGAGCCCGCGCCGAAATCGAGGGTATAGTTCGGGTTGACGTTGTTGACGTTCAACTCGACCGTGCCGAAGATCGTGCCCGGGCCGTTGGTTGAGCCAGCTGCCGTCTGCGCAGTGGAATAGCGGAGGAACGTGCCGGCCACGATGCCACTACCGCCGTTGGCGGTGCTGACATCGTACAGGCCGCGAGCGGTCGCTCCGCCGGTGTTTGCTTTGGTTAGATCGATCCGCGCGGTGCCGGAGAGGCTGACCTTGTGGCCCGCAGTGAAGACAGTGCTGTCTGAGGTCAAGATGCCGGCCGTGACGCTGAGCGTTCTGTTGCCGCTTGCGGGCAACATGCCTGCGTTTAGGTTCAGGACGCCTTCCCCCTGCTTGGTGAGCGTCGTGTTGAGCGGTATGCTCAGCTGATATATGGTCAGGACGGTGTCTGTCCCTACATCCAAAATCGCTCCTCCGCCAGTCGGTAATGTCACGGCGTTGAATTTGACGCCGGTGCCACTGGTGTAATTGGGGTTGACTGTGGTCACATTTCCGCCCTTGACGAGGGAAAGCTTGTTCGGGCCGATGATGAGACCGGGGAAAGTGTATAGAACGCCGGACGAGAGAGTGCCCTTGTCGGAGATAAATGTGACGTTGCCACCCATCGTGACGCTGCCGTTCCGGGTGTAAGTGGTCGCGGCGGATTCGGCAAGCCACAAGGTGCCGCCGTTCAAGGCGTAGCCGGTACCGCCGGCACCGCCGAAGCTGCCCACGCCCCCGGTCGCCTTCAAGGTGCCGGCATTCAAGGTCAGGAGGCCGGTGAAGGTGTTGTTGTTGGTGAGGATCAGCGTGCCCGGGCCCGACTTGATGAACCCGGTAGCTCCCCCATTGTTGGCGATGACCGAACCGATGGTCAGGTTGGTCGATGTGTTGTTTTGGATGACCGTCAGGTCGCCACTCGCGGACCCCTGAAGCGTGCCGCCGGTGATGGTGGAAAGATTGGCGCCGACGGCGCTGGTGACGAGGATACTGCCAGAGCCGACGGGATTGTTTCCGGTCAAGGTCAGTGTGTAAGGAGCGGCAGCCGAATTGAAACGCAAACTGTAGGGGGTAATGCCCGCCGACGGGGCTTGGCTGCTGTCCACGCTTATGATGGCGCTCGCGTAACTGGCTGGAACGTTTTGGGCCACACTGGTCAAGGTGTAGGAACCGTCGGCCAATCCGGAGATTGCGACGTTGGCTCCGTTGGCGACGGCCCAGGTGCTGCCGAAGGTCGCGCGGGGAATGACGCCCCCAACGCCGACGTTGCTCGCCGTGAGGGCGGCGACGGTGCCCCCGTTGATTGAAAAATCAATAGTGCCGCCGGTGCATGAGACGGTGCCCAAGTTCAGGGTGTCGCCGGAAACCACCGAGACTGCAGAAGCTGCCGAGACGGTGGTGTTGGTGAAGCTCTGCGTCGTGTTGCCGGTGCGGGTGTAGGCGAGTGTGCCCCCGCTGAGGATGAGGTTGGTCGAGGCGAGCGAACCGTTAGCCGTGCCGCCGCCGAGGTTGAGGGTGCCGCCACTGACCGTGGTCGAGCCGATGTAGAGGTTCGCGCCGGTCAAGGTCACGGTTCCCGCGCCCGACTTTGTCAGCGGGGAGAGCGCATAGCTGCCGCCGCTCACGCCAAGGACAGACGAAACGAACAAGGCATCGGTCGCCGACGGCGTGGCGAAGGTAAACACCCAGTTGGAAAGGTACATCGCGATATTGCCTGCACTGATGGTATTATTGGCACCATTGGCCGTAATTGTGATAGCGCTAGTGCCGTTGTAAAAAGTGCCCCATGTAGCATCCACGACACCTGTTAGCGTTCCGTTGTTCAGAATGACGTTGCCGGGGAGGCTACATTGAGATCCTGTAGCGGTTCTGTTCATGGTGCCGGCTATGGACCAGATTGCACTAACGCCATAGCCGAGGGCGTTACCCGTAGAGCTGCTGACCAAAAACTGGGTATTGCTCGGGATGGTGATCGTGGCGGTATGGGTACCTCCGTTATACAGTTTGCCGGCCCCGCCAAGAGTCAGCGTGCCAGCGTTAACGGTGGTGTTGCCGCTGTAGGTGTTCGCGCCGGTGAGGGTGAGATTGCCCGTACCCTCTTTTATCATTCCCTGCGTCCCGACGATAGCCGAACCGATGGCGGCATTGATGTTGGCGCCTAAGGTGATCGTCGGCGTCGTGCCGCCCAAGGTGAGCGTGTTGGCCGTGATGGTGTAGCCGTTCGTGTTAAATGAGAGGTTATGGGCCGTGACGCCGCCTGCGGCGATGCTGACCGCGCCGGTTGCGCCCTCAAACACGGCATCGCTGGTGGTGGTGTTTCCCCAAGCGGTATCGTACGGCCCGCCAGGAGCTGCTCCCCAATACAGCGAGGAGGTGTTCCAGGTCGCTCTGCTGGCATCATAAGCGAAGTATTGCGTGGCAGCCTGCGCGGTGGTTATCCCGCAAATGGTTACGCCTATAGCGATAATAAATCGCGTGAAACTAATTCTGTACGTGTTCATGTTACCTTCTCCTTTGTTTGTGTTCATGTCAATTTCTCCTTTGTTTTGAACTCCAGCACGTGTTTCCTCATCCTTTGAACGTCCCTTGTAGAATCGCCTTGCGGCAGACGCGCTGGCGGCGCAGGAACCAGTCCGTGGTCATGTCCGCACTGCCGAAGACTGGCTCGAGTCCGCCCGCAAAGCGCTCCTGCACCAGGGGCTTCTTCAAAATCAAATTCAGCGGCACAGCCGAGTTCTCGTTCACCACCGCCAGCTCCTGTGTGTTTGGGTGCAGGTTCGACCAGCAGTGTTCCGCAGCCTTGAAGTCCGTCCTGGCGATGAACAGTTTTTCGCCCAGCTTAAGAACGACGGGCACCAGACCGTCGGTCTCGCCCTCCAGTCCCTTCGGCACGCCGAACGCGGACGCCTGCCGCTGACCGCGGTCGCGGGCCGCCTTGAGATAAGATCTGGCTTTGTTCACGGGATGCTCGAAAACCTTCTCGTCGATGAATACGCACAGCGGACTGACCTCCGGATCGCTCAGCATCGTGAAATCCTCGAACTTCGCCGGCACGGTGTCGATGTAGCCTCGCGTCCGCCACATGTCCTCGTGCGTCAGAGTCGGATCGCTGACCATCACATACGTCCAGGAGGACGGCCAGGTCGCGTTCGGGGGCTGGAAGTCGTTCAGGACTGACCGGGCTTCCAGCGTGCCGTCCGGGACAACGCTCCCGCCGCTCCACACCTCTGGGTCGAACGCGTAGACGTTGTGATGTCCGTGGCGGATCAGGAAGGGCGAGACGAGACCCTTGTTGCAGACAGCGTCATTGATGCCTAGGTAGATGGCGATCAGGCTTTCCGGCACATCGGGAACCAGATGCGCGAGTTCAAGGGAGTTGATATCCTCGTCCGTCGTCAGGTACTGCCCGTAGCGCCCCAGCAGTCCGTATGACAGCATCAGAAACTCCCGGTAAGCACCCTCCCCGAGGGTGGAGGCGTTCGGTATGACAATATTACGTTTGATTTCGGTGTTCATCGTGAAATTATGCTCAGCCAGCGTTGCGTTAGTTAACTCCATTGACAGTAAAATCATAAACCGTTCGTGTAATGGAAACAACAGGAAATAAATAAAAAGAAGTTTTTTTTTGAAAGTTATTATGACAAGTTTATTCAGCATAATATCAAAATTCTTTTATTTATTGCTATTTCAGAAAAATAATGTTGATCTACTTGTTAGATCAAGTATACTTTTGTCTTTCTTATGAACCCACCGAAGGAGTAACTTTTTTCAAATGGCTAGTCGTAAGCCTGGGAGTATAGGCGCCTGCCGCGCCGTAGCCTTGGCGTAGGAG
>JBAXOG010000102.1:0-17305 GCA_037133395.1 bacterium
CGTAGATCATCTTCGCTCCGCACGCAAAAGCCGATCCGCTGATAGCCCAGCGCCTCAAGCTCATCCAACACAAGGAACATGCCATGATAATGATCATGCAGGACTTGATGGACATTCGGATAACGCAAGCCTCCGCCCATTTCAACGACACAGAACTTTTCCCATTCGATCGGCAGCGTTCCGCTGTGTCGCTCAAAAAATTTCCGGCTGATATTCGGTAGCACAATACCTGTAATGCCGCGCGACCATAAAATTTCATTCACGCGTTCAGGGGTCAACGCAGGATTCGACAGCCACCAGGGCTCAAGATTATACCCTCTCTCTGCGGCATACGCCTTCATCACGCCAAACTTTTCAGAATCGTATTTCTTCCAGCCGTTTTCGGTCGGCTCGGTGGTCACAAACGCAAGTGTTTCGCGCATGATGCCATTGCGCACACGCGCGACTTCCGCCATGAGATAACTCATTTGCGGACTGCGCGAATAGCCCATCTCGCGGGCCACCGCATGAATTTTATCGCGCATCTCCACAGACACTTCACGGCTGTCACGCAATGCCAACGAAACAGTCATCTTTGAAACCTGGACCTGTTTTGCAATATCGCCAAGGCTGGGTGTTTTCGTTTTCATAGTTTTTTCAAAAATAAAAAGGCGGGAATCCGTATCACAATCGAGGCGATGAATAAAATACCATAGCCGCCGGCGAGCTCTGCGCCCCATCCCGCCAACAGGCCGGTAATTGCGACCACCGGCCCAGCCAGCGTCGCCAGCAAAGCAGACCCCATGGCCCGACCATCGGCTGGCAGACATTCAAGCGTCAAACCAAACATCGTCAGCCCATAGCCGCTTGTGAACAAGCCCATCAGTCCCCAACAGCCGTACACCAGCCACACATGGTCCATCGGACACACAGCCAAAAGCAACGGCACGCAGAGCAAGCCAGCCATGCAGAGTCCCATGACACGCTTGGCTCCTAAGCGGTCAGAAAGTTTCCCCCAATAGCGACTCGCCAGAACCGACGCGAGCGTACTGACGATAACCAGTACAGAGACCCCCTTGAAGCTCCAGTGCATATTCTTGATCACATGCGCTTCGGCAAAGGGCGTATAGACGGTGAGACCTGCCAGCCAAATCAAGTTGATGCCTGCCAAACACCTAAAGCGTACGTCCTTCAAAGATGCCAGCAGATACCCCCACTTGAATTGCGGCAACTGACTTGAATGTCCTGGATCATATTGACGCTTCAAGAGCAGAAAACAGGCTATACCAGCTAATCCCGCAACGCCATGGAGCACCGAAAACCCCTGCCGTACCAGACCTGCGTTTCGGAAGGCATCCAGCGCAGAGCCGGCGAGCACCATGGCGAGCAATCCCGTTGCATCGACAATCCGATTGCGGACGCCTAAATAGCGTCCGCGAATCTTCGCCGGGACCAAGACCGCCATCCAGGCGGTCCAGCCGGGACCGCTGGCATGATAAAACACTTGGAAGAGGGTATACAACACAAAAAAGAGCGGCAAAAACCACGTGGCTGAAAAACCTGCGCACCAGGCCAAGCCCGCGACTAAAAAGAACATGCCGCGCGCAAAAAGTCCCAGCCAAACAACGATCCACTTCCGTTGCGTTGCATAGCGGTCAACACAATAGGCGGCGATTAATTCGACAAATGCAACCCAGTAAGGAAGGGATGCGAAAAGACCCAACTGAAAATTCGTTGCGCCCCACGCGAGCAGAAAACCAGTCATCAACGGCCCCAGCGCAATCGCTGCAAAGACAGCATTCCCTGCTGTTTCAGCCGTGGCAATCTGCAGTGTGCGGCGTATGCGTCCGTGCTGTCCAGGATACATCATATCATCACCATGCGCTGGATTATACTCGTTTGAGGAAGGGTTGGACAAGCGCAAAGAAGGAGGAGGATGATTGCGTTATGGGTAAGCCCGCCGCGCGGGCTGCGCCGCGAACAAACGAATTGGTAACTTTTTTCAAATGGCTAGTCGTAAGCCTGGGCGTATAGGCGGATATTCCAACATTCCATTGAAGTTATAGACTTGCTGACACTTACTGACACTTCCAAACTTACTGACACTTCCCAATGGCGGTCCTACGTCTTACTTTAGAGTCTTGGCGTCTTCATGTCCAACGTCCGCAGCCGGAGGTTTATCCCCTTTGTCGCACACAGCCCACAGCCAATTACCATGGACTGTAAAGAGAACGTTGTTGGCGACGCAGGGCGTGCTGCAACCGTCTGGTTTTTTATCGTCGATGGTCCCGAGCACGGTCAGGGTCTTGCTCACGGCCAGGATGGTCTTGGCGGCATACAACTTGCCGTCCACAGCCAGCAAGCCGGTGTTTAACTGGCCGTGGTCGCCTTTGAGGGCGTAGGTCCAGTATTTCTTCCCGGTGTCCGCATCCAGGCAGTGGATCACGCTGGCTTCGTCAATGACGAACACGAGCCCCCCGGCAATGGACACCGTGGTCATCGACGCATTCAGGTCGTCGCAACTCCAGATTTTTCCGCGTTCCGTGACATCGCCAGTCTTTGTCGCATCAATACAGACCAGGTTGCCCTTGCTGTTCCTGCTGCCATGAACTGGATCACCGCCGATCGCCACATAGACCCGGTTGCTGTAAAACACGGGGGTGGCAATGATATCGCATGGATGCTTCTGACCGTCACCCTTGATGCCATGCGGATAAAACGGAGCGTTCCTGTAGTCCTTCGGCAGGCAGTCGAACCACCAGATCTTCTTGAGGAGCGGCACGTCCGGGGCGGACAGGGGGACAGACAATGCTTTCCCTTGTCATGGCCAAAATTCCGCTTGCGCCTAATCCCGAACCATTCTATACTTGCAGCACATTGGATGAAATATTATTTGAGGGCATCAATACGACTGAATAGTGTGTGTAACGGTGCAGATTCGATGGAGGAGGTAACACGATGAAACTGAAAGTTATTCTTGAACCGAGCGACGAAGGTGGCTTCACCGCCATTGTGCCCTCCTTGCCGGGCTGTATCAGCGAAGGCGACACCAGGGAGGAAACGATCCTGAACGTTCGTGAAGCTATTGATCTCTACCTTGATCCAGTGGATGATGACACCGTTTGCATGCTTGGTTCAGAGCAACTGGTAATGGCCGTATGAGCAAGGTCCCCAGCTTGCCATACGATCGAGTTATTCGGTCCATGCAGCGAGACGGGTGGGTGGTTGTTCGTCAAAAAGGAAGCCACATCCGCCTGCAAAAACATACTCCCTTAGAGACGCTCAAACTTACCGTTCCTGCACATAGTCCAATCAAACGCTCGACACTCTCCCACATCCTGAAACAAGCGCGTCTCTCGGTTGACGATTTTCTAGAGCTGATGTAATCGCGCAGTTGAGACACTAGGGACAGACAATGTTTTCAACATCCAAGTGAAAAGAATTTCCGATGATGATTGGATATTCCGTGTTGATGATTGGATATTCAAGCTCAACCTTATGCGTAGGTGTGCATGCCGGAGAAGAGCCTGGAGACGTTGATCCAGGTCAATGTCAGAACGACGAAGAGAAAGCCGATCCAAAGCAATATGGCAAGCATACGCGGATGGCGGAGTCCATTCTTGAGCCGACAATGGAAGTAGGCGGCATAGATGAACCACGTGGCGAGTGACCACATCTCCTTGGGATCCCACTGCCAGTAATGGCCCCAGCAAATTTTTCCCCACAGAGACCCGAGGAAGAGACCGATCGTCATGAGCACGAAACCCATGGCTACGGTCTGCCGTGACACGGCATCCGCCCGTACAAGCTCAAGAGGCGGAGGATTCGTTGAAGCAACGTGCTTAAACAGCGGGATGGCCATAAAGGCTGAGCGTGCCAGAATGATATAGGCTGCGACATAGCACCCCACATGCGGAATGAAAAGCGGACTCTGCAATGCTGGCGGAAGGGCGCGCGGTTCTTCGCTAAAGACAAAACCAGCAGGAACGAGAATGATCAAGCCGAGCAACGCATCTTGAAAATCAGTATCCGCACCCGTCTGATAACGACTTAGTTTGGACAACGGCCACAAAAACGCAGCCATACAGAGAAAGAACTCAAACAAATTCTGCATGGGCGGATGTCCCGTGTGAAATCCGCGATACACCACGGCCGTCGTGGCAAAAACAAAGCCGGCGAACCAGAACCCACGCCCGAGCGTTTTGCGCTGCGTTTTCAGCAGGATAGCCGCCAGCAAAAAAGCAGCCATCGTCACGTAAATCAGCAATCCCTGCGGTGTGCATTTCACGTCCATGACTGAGCTCCTTTCGCGAGACGGAAGAAGCGCGAAGCAAACCAGAGAGCCCCAACAAAAAGCACCCCAAACCCCGTATAAACAACAATAAGGCCGGGATCACGAATGAACTGCAAGACTGTATAATTCACAGGCCGGCCCAAGCGATCTTGCGTAGCTCCCCAGCTCATTTGATAGATATAAAACCCTTGCACGCGCGCTGGATGGTTGACGCGAATATTTTCGATGCGGGGGGGCTTGTTTTTTTCCAGGAGGGTCACTTGGCTGCGATATTCGCGCACAGGGCCTTCCTCGCCTGGCTCGCGTGAGGGATAGCGCTCAATAATAAATTTATCAAGCCGAACCGAGAACGGAACGCGGCCCACAAACGTTTCCAGCCGAGGCCCCGTAGAGAGTTCATTACTCACATCGCCGTCAATCATGGCCATCATGCCATTCACGGGAGATGCGGATGTCTCGGTGCGGATCGCCATTTGTCCAATGAGCCAGCCGCTCATAATCATTGCGCACCCAGCATGGAACAAGGCCGAATGATAGTGCTTCCGAAAAATCGCACGAATACTAATCGCGCTAATCCCAATTACAAGCAAAGTCACGCCCGCAAGGCAAGGCAAGGTACTCATCCAGACACCAGCGTTTGTCGCGCCCAGACAGGCGAGCACAATGGACCCTGCGGACAGAACACAACACAGCCCCGTCGCCACATCTAAGCCCACTATTTTATTGAGAAGCGCCTTCATCGGAACCGCTACATTTTCTTCACTGCGTCGAGTTCAATCTCGACCAGAAGATCATCGCGACAGACATCCGCCTCGATGGTCACGAGTGGCATAGCGGTCAGATTATTCTTCTTGAGCCACGCCTGCCAGATCGGCATATATTCTGACTTCTTGAGATACATGATTGCGCGGGTGGTATCCGCCCAACTCATGCCCCGAGAAACCAAGATTGCCTCGACGACATCCATGGTCAACTGGATCTGTTTTTCAGCATCGTCGACAAAGGCTGTTGCGCCCCCGGTCTCAATACTGGCGGTACCCGAGACCATCAACGTCCGATAGTCTGGCGTCCCGATTTCCATGGCACGGCTGAAGGAACTCCGATAATTTAAGGCTGAACATTGCAAGGGCGAGTCAACGATTTGAACGGTGGTACGGTTGTTCTTGGGCTTCACGGCAATGGCGCACGCGGTAATGGCCGCCCCGCACATATTCGCGGTACCGATACCGGTGCTGGCCGGGACACGGCCATCATACACATGACGCGATGCGAAAAAGGCATCCCGCGCACGATTGAAAGGATCATACCACTCGAGAATCTTGTCCATATAAAGCCAGGTACGCGCCACATCCGCAAACGTCATGTTTGCCTCCTTGAGCGCGTCTTCGATGGTTTCAAAAACAGAGGTGGTCTGATCGACACGCGAGGCCGTCAGGTCTTGGGGCAACACACCTGTCAGCAAGCAATACTCCGCATTTGCATCTTCATAGCAAATCCCGATCGTCATGCCATTGCGTTTGATGAGGCGCGTCTCTGTTCCTGTTGCAGACCATCGAAACCAGACCGGCGGGATGACATCCGACGTATTGCATAACCACATTTGAGGGACATCCGTCCCTTTAACATCAAGGCCCGCACGCTTCAACGCTGTCGGACTTCCCCACCCCGCCAGCGACAAGGCTCGACCTTCGCACGTGGGCACCCCTTTTGAGATGTCCAAGAGCCCCCATTCCTGGGAGCGTAAGACGCCCCCATTTTTTAATGATGCCTTCATCATTCCCCCTTCACCGTTATAAACTTAATAAGACAGGATATATTCTGCCAGATCTTTAACTTCTTCTTTTGATAACCCCTTGGTTGCGCCATGCACATCTTTAGGATTACAGGTGGTCAACACTTCTTCCATAGTGAGCGCGCGGCCATCATACAAATAGGGCGCTGTACGCCACATTTCGGTCAGAGATGTGGTATCGAAGGCACGGCCCTCTTCATTGCCGATACCCAAGAGCTGGTGCTTCTGCAGATCCGTAAAGAGGGGATATCCACCGGGAGCTTTCTTGTTCGACGGATGACAATCCACGCATCCTGCCTTCTTAAAAAGCTTCTCTCCGCGCTTTGCGCTTTTTGTCAGCGCACCATCCTTCAGATACGGACTCGGAACCGGCTTAATGGACATCACATACGCATCGATACATGACGCATCTTCATCTGGACGAACCACAAACTGGATATGCGTTAATCCCTTTCGATTGCACATGGCCATGTTTTCGCGAATACCCGTCACCATGGTCGGCGGCGTCAGATGTGAAAAGAGCATATTCTTGGTCTGCTTCGGATTGCCAATACCGTCATTAATCAAATCCCAGTTCAGTGAGTCCGCGCGCCCATCCGGATGGCAACTTGCGCAACTTTGCCACTGCTGGAAACACATGGCGCCATCATTGAAGAGCATCTCTCCGCGACGGACACGATCTTTCGACAAATCAAAATCCTTGCTGAGCAAAATCGGACTGGGCTTTAGCACGCTGTCCGCCAGATTCACTTGCACGACCCGTTCGGCGAAATAACACGCAACATAAACGCGACTCCCGCAAATAACAATGCCACGGGGGCCATCACCCTCAATCTTCACACGGCGGCGAATCGTGACAAGGAAAGAGAGGTCATTCGGAACATCTGTTGCGGACTTTGTAACTTCGGTCACCTTCTCACCCTTGGCTGCTTTATCGAGTCTCACATGCAAGGCTTCGCGATCGATCACGCTAATTTCGCGTGTACCCGCATGAGCCACGACCAACGTTTTGCCATCCGGAGAGACCGTCACGCCCCACGGATTTGCCGCCCCCAGGTCAACATCATCCAGCAACACGGTATTGATATAGTCGCCTGTTTCGCCGTTAAAGACGCTCAAGCCAGCCGTATTCATCCAGCCACGTTCCAACTGAGTGGTTGGTAACTGATAGCGTCCAAACGTATGCGTCACATAAACAAATTTGCCATCTGGGGAGACCGTGATCCCGCGGACACCGGTGCTGCCATTCGGAAGCATCATGGTTTTAAGCACTTTACGCGTTGCAGTATCGATGACCGAAACGGTCGCCGCAACGACATCATCGATTGCCTTGACATAAGGCAGGTGATTCGCCACAAAGAGCAACTTGCCCCCACCGGCCAATACAGCCGCATGCGGTTCGCGCACAACAGGGATCGTCTCGACAACTTTCATCTTGTCTGCGTCAACCACCATCACATTGTTATTAAAACGGTTAAGTACATAGACGGTCTTGCCATCTACACTGACGACAGGTGCCATGGGGGTATGCCCGACTGCGAGGCTTTCCTTGGTCTTCCCGGCCGCATTCACCTTAAACAACTTCCCCTCCTCGGCGCCTCCTGTGATATAGAGGTTTCCACTGGTTGCAACGGCAATACCTGAAGGATTTGCTTTCAGTGTCCACTCCTCCACGACTTGATCGGTTGCGGAATCAATTTTTAGAATTTTCTTCGCCGTGGCTGCTGTGACATAAATCATTTTTCCGTCAGGCGCCAAGGCGACATATTCAGGTGAAAAATACGTGGTGTCCCTGCCGAAACATGTCTGCCCTATTAACATCACAACGATTAGATAGTGTAGTTTCATTCCGATCCCTCTTCTTTCGATTTTTTTTTAAATACTACGTCCCACCGCTTCCGCAATAGCCTTCATCTGTTGAACCATCCGATAAAGATCTTCTGGCTTTTCGCTCTGATCTCCATCACACAACGCCTTTTCCGGGTGGTTATGCACTTCGACCATGAGCGCATCCGCGCCACAGGCAACTGCCGCGAGCGACATTGGTGACACGAGCGATAATTTTCCTGTCCCGTGGCTAGGATCAACAGCGACCGGGATCCAGGTGCGTTGCTTCAACAGCGGCACCGCATTCAGGTCTAGCGTAAAACGTGTCGCCGTCTCAAACGTCCGAATGCCGCGTTCACACATCACAATTTGCTCATTACCCGTTGCCAAAATATACTCGGCAGCCAAGAGAAATTCCTCAATACGCGAACTCATACCCCGCTTTAAAAAAATAGGTTTGCCACTTTCGCCCGCCGCACGCAACAAAACATAATTATCCATATTCCGGCAACCCAGCTGGAGCATATCCGCGACACGGGTAACCTGACTCAACTGGCTGGCCTCCATGACCTCAGTCACAATCGGTAACCCTGTCTTTTCACGTGCCTCAGCAAGAATTTCAAGGCCTTTTTCACAAAGACCCTGAAACGAATACGGCGACGTGCGTGGTTTATAGGCACCGCCTCTTAACATGGTGGCTCCAGCTTCTTTCACAGCACAGGCTATTTCGAGCATTTGCGCCCGACTTTCGACTGTACAAGGCCCAGCGATCAAAACAATCTTCGGTCCACCGAATATACAGTTTCCCACGGTGACGATACGTCCAGCTTCCCCCACATTGTTTTTTTCAAATTTCATGATACTTGATCCATTATTATTGATTTAGTTGTTTTTAGAATGACGTGGGTATTCCCCTTTCCCCTGCCATCACAAAACAGATTCCAAATCTTTTTTAGTGTAACATGTTTATTGTGTCTGGCGCAACTTGTAAATGCGTTCCATGCGTACTCCGATATCTTCGAAGCCTATATCGGCTCCATAGACATCCTTATAATAACTGAACGCTTTTTCGTAATCTCCTGTTTCCTCCGCCAAGACACCGAGTTCGAAAACGATTTTCTTCTTGAGATCATCCATGATTTCC
The DNA here is from genome assembly GCA_037133395.1 of bacterium. GTDB lineage: Bacteria > Verrucomicrobiota > Kiritimatiellia > RFP12 > UBA1067 > CAIZQW01. The sequence continues at coordinate 9,037 of JBAXOG010000102.1, forward strand.
AATTGTTCGTTTGCTGTCTCCAACTGCATGACTGCCATATCCCGCTGACCTTTTTTAGCGAAACACTTAGCCAAGTAGAAGAGGGATTCCACGCGTTCTTTCGGACTGCGTTGCGCCATCTGCAATTGACCGATGGCATCGTCCCAATACTCATACTTGAAGTACAGCAAACCCAACTCAAAACGAAGTTTGAGATCATTCGGATACCGTTGCACGCGTGCGGAAAGGTCGTCGAAAATGAATTGATTCATTTCGCCTTCCATATCCGCTGCTGCCGCCACATTGCCAGCAGCCTTCAGCTCCTCGCTTCTCGCCTCAAAGACGGAAATTCTCGCCTGCGTGATAGCGCGATCAAGTTCCGGATCCGCAGCATTGATCTTACGCGCGTCCTCAAGGGTCGCCACCGCTTCATTAAATTGCTTATTTTGCAGATAAACCCGCGCCAATGCACGATAAAAATTGAGGTTGTTCGGCTCCTTGGCAATGCGCTCCTTGGCCTCGGCGACAAGGGTATCCGCATCGGACCCCGAAATGACCGACTTCGCCTGCATATCGAGCTTCTTGGCCTGATCCTTATTCGCAATGAGATCGCGGAAGGCACCCGCCTTGCCAGAAGCTTCTTCCCAGCCAGCCGCCATGGACACACGAGCTTCCGAATCCTTAAGCTGTTTAAAGATGAGCTGGTCGTTCGGCAAGAAAGCGTTTAGCTTCGCATAAGCATCACGAGCCTTGGTATAATCGCCCACCTTCATGTAGAACTCTGCGACACGACGCAACAATTTCAAGTCGTCCGGGTTATTCTCATACGCGGACTCAACGGTAAAAAGGGCGGCATCCGCATGACCGGACGCTTCCGCGATTTCGACCGCCAATTCGACATTGAGCGAGTGTAAGGGATTCTTCGTCAGCAACTTTTCACATTCCACAAGAGCCATCTCAAGCTTGCCACTTTTCTGAAGGGTTGAAATCTTTGCACGCATCAGCATCGCGCCAAACTCCTGCACCTGTGTTGCAAAGCGACTCTTCTTCTCACGCTTAAATTTAGTGATTTGAGCGGCTCTCAAAAATTTACGCGCCAAGGAAAAGCCAGGGGAAAGTGTTACGCATTGCATTAAAAGGTCAATGGCAATATCTAGATTACCGCGCTCAAATGCAGCAGCCCCCTTCTTATAAAAATTCTGCGCCTGTTGCGCGATCAAATCACTTTTTACTTCTGCCATAAATAATCCTGTTGACTCCAATTGATAGCTTTTCCCAATTTGAACTGACATTATAGACAGGATAGGGTATTACGTCAAGCATTCGGACTGATTTTTTCAGTGCGTCAATTGACAAACTAAGTTAGACCCTCCGTATTCGGAAAGGTCTAACTTAGTCTGCCAAAGTCTAACTTACTTTGTCCTTTGACCCGTTTTGATATACCACGGGCTGCTTGCGGGCTACTACACTAACAAGATCGGCTCATCATTGATGCCTACTAATGGCGATGCCATCCCCTGCTTCAGGGCCTTCCTCTCTGGAAATTCAGACGCTTCTTTCAGGTGCATCAAGAGTTCGGGCGTCGTTCGTACGCCCAGCTTCTCCATAAGCCGTGCCTTATAGGTGCCGACTGTCTTCGGGCTGATTCCCATCTGTTCAGCAATCTGCATATTACTCATGCCGGAGCGCAAAAACTCCATGACCTGAATCTCGCGATCGCTCAGGGTGCTGAGCTCATGGGTTTCAGTTTTCTCCACATCGCTCATGGTCGCGCGATGAATCAGGGAGGTTGCAATGGTATCACTGACAGCCAGATGGTGTGTAAAGATTTTTCGGATGGCCTTTAACAGATTCTCGAGGGACGTGTCCTTCATCAGATATCCCTGCGCCCCTGCTCGTAACATCCGAGCAGCATAGACTTCTTCGTCACAGACGGAGAGGACTAACACGGGCGGACTTTCCGGCAGGAGTTTCAGGTTGGCAAGCAGACTCCACCCGTTTCCATCTTTGAGGTTGAGGTCTAGGATGACCAGCTCTGGTTTTAACACCTGGATCATCTCCAGCGCAGAACGCCATCCCTCTGCCTCCCCGCAGACGTCTAAATCGTCTTCAGCAGAGATCGCCTCCGCCAGCCCCTTTCGGACCAGCGGATGATCATCAACCAACAAAATACGCTTTTTCTTATGCTTCGTCATGGTTCTCCTCTCCCTCTGGATACGGCACGGTCAGCGTTGCAACGGTCTTGCCTTGCTCGTCTCTCTTCAAACTAAAAGTTCCGTTGACCTGCTGAGCCCGCATCTGCATCTGCTTGATCCCAACGCCCGGCTTTAAAGCTCCGTTCTCCGGCAGCGGCTGGCCATCATTCGTCACCGACACCACAGACTGCCGTGTCTCCTGAATGACGTCGATCCAGATCCGTTGCGCCTGGCCATGTCGTACCGCGTTCACCACCGCCTCCCGTACGATCCGATAGACGTGCTCAGCCGCCTGTGCAATGCAGTCGCAACTCGACTGGGAGCAGTTGAGCTCGATCTCCACGCCAGTTGCCGCGCTGAACCGCCGCGCGAAGACAGACAACGCCTCGCATAGCGGCAGCGTCTCCACGTCATGCAAGGTCAACATATACGACACATTGCGCGCCAGCCCCAGCGCGTGAGCGGCCTGCTGAGCGAGTCCCTGAGCGATGCGCCGCTCATCCGCCTCCCCTTGGCGCTGGGCGAACCGCTCGGCCATCCGCATCAGCGCCACCAGCTCCTGACAGAGCCCGTCATGGATCTCATGTCCGATCCGCCGCGCCTCGCCCTCGCTGGCCTGGAGCGCGCCCGCCACTGCTTCTCGCAGTTCGGCCTCACGGCTCGCAATGAGGTGGCGCAACCGCTCATTAGCCTCACACAGCGCTTCCTGTGTCTGCTTGACCCCCGTGATGTCGTGCGCGACACCCACAAAGGTGATCGGCTTGCCGGTGTTGTCCAGCACAGGCTTAATGCTGGAGGTATGCCACAGCACGCTGCCATCCTTGTGCCGGACGCGGTATTCGATCCCTGAACGCAGCTCGCCGCTCCGCACCACCTCTGCGAGAAACGCATCGCACGCGGGCACATCCTCCGCCAACACCACCTCCCGGTAATCACGCCCCACCATCTCGTCGGCACTGTACCCCAAAAACGTCTGCCAGGAATCGGACACGTAGGAGAAGCGTCCATCAGGCGCAATGGTATAGAAGATCGCGTTGGCATGCGCCAGCAACATCTTATTCCTCTCCTTCTCCTCGGCGAACGCCTGCATTAACCCCGGCGACTGAAAAAGAGAAAGCACGCCCGCCCCTGCCGAGAACCGGCGGTATCGCCATACCAAAATCGCCAGCGCACAGAGAACGCCTGAGAAAAAAAAGATAATATGTAGATAAATATTCATAACCGTTCAAGGGAAGACGATCGAATCATAACGAATCGCGCCACGGGGTGAAAGGTAAAATCTTTTTTTTCGTGTTTTTTGTCTTTTTCGTGGCAACAAAAAACCGCATTTTCCGGCTGCTGCGCAGGCCTACAAAATCACGCTTTTGTAAGCCTGCGCCTACAGAACTTTCAGCCCTTGACCGACTAGACACAGCCTGCATACTTTGGGACAATGATGCCATTCAATCAAACGCTCAACGCTCAACGTTTAACGCTCAACGCTTAAGTTAAGAAATTACTTTTTAACCACGAAACACACTAACCACACGAAAATAAGGCAATAACGCACTAAGGCAATAAGGCAATTCTCCTCTGTGCACTCTGTGCCTCTGTGAGAGACAAAAAGGAAGAAACTCTGAAAACAACACACCTCACACTCCTCCTCGCGGCCTTGGCCGCCAACGCCTTTGGCGGCGACGCCAAGGTGACCCTCGACTCCAATAACGGCTCCAGCGCCTTTATTGTGCGCGACAGCGCCAGCAACGAACTCGCCCGCGTCTCTTCCGACGGCATGGTCGGCATCGGCACCAATGTGCCCGCCTACACGCTCGACGTGGCGGGCGACATCAACCTCACCGGTGCGCTCCGTACCAACGGCGTGGCCTGGAACCCGCTCACGACCTTCACCGAGACCGATCCCGTCTTCGGCGCCAGTGTGGCCGCGGGCATCACCGCTCCGCAGGTCGGCAACTGGAACACTGCCTTTGGCTGGGGCAACCATGCCAGCGCAGGCTACCTGACCGCCTACACCGAAACCGACCCCGTCTTCGCCGCCAGCGCAGCAGCCACCATCCTCTCAGAGGACATGACCGCCTGGAACGCCAAGCTCGGCGGTTCCGGCACATCCGGCTACCTGCCCAAATTCACCGCCGGCGGTACGGTCGGCGACTCCGCACTCTTCTCCGACGCCGACGGCAAGGTCGGTATCGGAACCAACGCGCCCGCCTACAAGCTCCACGTGGCCGGCTCCATCGATGCCACGGCGATCTCCATCAACGGCTCGCCCGTGGCCACCTCCAAAGACACCTACTGGAGCACCGCAGGCAGCGGCGCGATCCAGTACTCCGGCGGCAACGTCGGCGTGGGCACCGCCACCCCGGCCGCCAGCGCCGCGCTCGACGTCTCGGCCACCGACAAGGGCATTCTCATTCCCCGCCTCACCCTCGCCCAGCGCGACGCCGTCGCCGCGCCCGCCACCGGCCTGCTGATCTACCAGACCGACAACACCCCCGGCTTCTACTTCTTCAACGGCACCCAGTGGGCCTCGGTCAGCGCGGGCGGCGCGGTCGTCTCCAGCGTCGCAGCCACCGCGCCCCTCGCCTCCAGCGGCGGCACCGCCCCCACGCTCTCCATTCAGACTGCCACCGCTTCTCAGGCAGGCGCTCTCTCCAGCGCCGACTGGACCGCGTTCAACAGCAAGGTCGGCAGCGGCGCAAACGCCAGCATCACCAGCCTGACCGGTTTGACGACACCCTTGTCCGCCGCGCAGGGCGGCTCCGGACAGTCCAGCTTCGGCATCGGCGACATCCTCTATGCCTCGGGCGCGACGGCGCTCGCCAAGCTCTCCGACGTCGCCACAGGCAACGCGCTGATATCCGGCGGCGTGGGCGCGGTCCCCGCGTGGGGCAAGGTCGGGCTCGCCACCCACGTCAGCGGCACCCTGCCCGTGGCCAACGGCGGCTCCGGCCTGTCCAGCTATGCGGTCGGCGACCTCCTCTACGCCTCGGGCGCGGCGGCGCTCTCCAAGCTCTCCGACGTGGCCACCGGCAGCGCCCTCATCTCCGGCGGCGCAGGCGCGGCCCCCGCGTGGGGCAAGGTCGCCCTCGCCACCCACGTCAGCGGCACCCTGCCCGTGGCCAACGGCGGTTCGGGCGCCGCCACGTTGACCGGCGTGGTTCACGGCAACGGGACGGCGGCTTTGACTGCCGGCGCCGTCGCCCTGGCCAGCGAAGTATCCGGAACCCTCCCCCTCGCCAACGGCGGTTCGGGCGCCACGACTGCCGCCGCCGCCCGCACGGCCTTCGGCGCGGCCGCCTCCGGCGCCAACAGCGACATCACCCAGCTCACAGGCCTTACCACGGATCTCGCCGTGGCTTACGGCGGCACCGGGGCATCGACCCTGACCGGCGTGGTTCACGGCAACGGAGCGGCGGCTTTGACTGCGGGCGCCGTGGCCCTGGCCAGCGAGGTTTCCGGCACCCTCCCCGTGGCCAACGGCGGTTCGGGCGCCGCCACGTTGACCGGCGTGGTTCACGGCAACGGCACAGCGGCATTGACTGCAGGCGCTGTGGCACTCGCCAGCGAGGTTTCCGGCACCCTCCCCGTGGCCAACGGCGGCTCGGGCGCCGCCAATACAACCGATGCCCGCACCAATCTCGGGCTGGGGAGTGCGGCAACGCTGGCTGCGACCTGGTTCAATACGGGTAGCACCGTGGTCCAGCGTGATTCCTCTGGCAACTTCAGCGCCGGCACCATCACCGCCACCCTTTCCGGCACGGCCAGCACCGCGACCAGTCTGGCTGGCGGCAACACCACGACCCTGCGCGGCGCCCTCGGCTATCAGTCGGCCGCCAACGTCACGACCCTGCTGGCCCCCAACACCACCGTCACCAAAAAGTTCCTGAGCATGACCGGCACGGGCGCCAATGGCGCCGCGCCGATCTGGGATACGTTCAGCGCGGCCGCCTCCGGCGCCAACAGCGACATCACCAGCCTGAGCGCGCTCACCACGCCCCTCTCCGTGGCCCAGGGCGGCACCGGGGCAAACACCTTTCCCGCCGGCAGGATTCTGTTTGGCAACGGTACCGACGCGGTAGATAGCGATCCCTGGCTCGTCTATGACACGACCAACTTCCGTCTTGGAATTGGCACAGGCGTACCCGGTTTCCCGTTGGAGGTGCCCTATGGTGCCAACAGAGCGACGGGGACAGCCCTCTACTATTACATCTACGCGGGCGGCAATGCGATCCCAAGCGTTGGCGCCAGGACTCTTAGTACATCAGCCTACTTTGGGCAGAGTGTGGCAGTCGGAGGGAGTGTCGTCGTGCATTCCGACGCCCGCATCAAGGATGTCATCCGCGTCAGCGACCCGGAGGCGGACCTGGCCACCCTGCAGCAGGTCAAGGTCACCGACTACCGCTACGTCGACCGGGCAAACAAGGGCAACCGGCCCAAGAAGGGCGTCCTCGCCCAGGAACTCGAACAGGTCTACTCCAACGCGGTCAGCCTCACGTCCGACTTCATCCCCAACGTCTACGCACTCGCCGAAACCGTCAGTTTCGACGCCCAGGCCGAAGAGTTGACCCTGACGGTGGCCAAGCCCCACGGCCTGGTCGCCGGCGACGTGGTCCGGGTCTTCGCGGATGCCGGCCCGATCGAGAAGAGCGCGGCGCGGGTGGTGGACGCCAACACCTTTGTGCTGGCCGGCGTGAAGGAAGCGACGGAGAAAGCGTTCGTCTTCGGCAAGCGCGTGGACGACTTCCGCACCGTGGATTACGACCAACTGACCACGCTCAACGTCTCCGCCACCCAGGCGCTGGCCGCACGCTGCGCCGCCCTGGAGGCCGAGAACGGCACGCTCAAGGACCAGAACGCCGCCATCCTCCAGCGCCTCGACGCCCTGGAAGCCAAGTAACAACTCCTTCTTAACCGCGAATGCTGCTAATTGAACGAATGAGTCCTGATTCAATTCGCCTGATTCGCGGTAAAAAAACAATCCTGTCAATCCTGGTCAAAAAAGGCAAACATGAAAACCACACTCCCTCTCAATCTCCGCTTAACGCGCTCTCCCCGCCTTTCTCAAACCTTCAAACGATTCAACCCGCGCGTTGCGCGTTTGAACCTCTCCCTCTCCCTCTCCCGCTTCCTCTTCGCGGCCCTCGCCGCCACCACCTACGGCGGCGACGCCAAGGTGACCCTCGACTCCTCCAACGGCTCCAGCGCCTTTATTGTGCGCGACAGCGCCAGCAACGAACTCGCCCGCGTCCAGTCCGACGGCAAGGTCGGCATCGGGACAAACACACCTGCGGCATCGGCTTTGCTGGACTTGACATCTACCTCCAAGGGGTTTCTGCCACCGCGGTTGACTGCTGTTCAACGGGCGGCTATTGCTTCTCCCGTTGAAGGTCTTCTGGTTTACCAGACGGACGGCACAAAAGGGCTTTACCAATATAATGGCACGTCCTGGGCTATCATAATTAGCAGCAGCCCTTCGTATACGACTGGAATAAATACAAACTTGGGCGGATACGTATTTTATGTGACTCCCGACGGCAAACATGGATTGGTTTCAGAAACCGTTGACCAGGCAGCAAGTATTAATTGGTATAATGCACCGGCTATAGTCAGCGATACAGCCAATCACAGCACGGCTGGTAAAAACTTTACGGATTGGCGTGTGCCCACCATTTACGAATTAGGTCTCATGTATGTCAATCGTGTTGCAATTGCAGGATTCTCAGAAGCAAGCGATTATTGGTCAGACTCCCAATGGGATTCTTTGAATGCACATTGGCGATATTTCGGTAATGGCGCAGATGCTGGTGGTCTGATGACAAGAAGTTGTGCTGTGCGTTCCATCCGTTCTTTTTAGTCAATCGAATGTTATTCAAACCGCTCTTTCCGATAACGCCATTTTTTTAACGAAACACACTAACCACACGAAAATAAGGCAATAAGGCAATAAGGCAATAAGGCAATTCTCCTCTGTGCACTCCGCGCCTCTGTGAGAGACAAAAAAAGGAAACCATGAAAACAACACACCTCGCATTCATCATCGCGGCCCTCGCCGCCACCACCTACGGCGGCGACGCCAAGGTGACCCTCGACTCCTCCAA
>JBAXOG010000103.1:0-17266 GCA_037133395.1 bacterium
CCTACTGCAGAGTCTCAGCTTGAATCGCTCGCACAGCTTTCTGCGCACTGGACACGTCAACGTTTCGGCAATGCCATTCAATTTTTCGCGCCGCTCTATGTCTCAAACTATTGCTGCAACGGGTGTACCTATTGCGGCTTCAATCACGCGACAGAGAACACCGTCCGTCGTGCGTTAACCCTAGACGAGGCTGAAGCGGAAGCGCTCTGCTTGGTCCAGCAAGGCTTTGGCCACCTTTTGCTCGTTTCTGGCGAAGATCTCAAACATGTTCCGCCCGAATGGCTTGCTGAATTAGCCACGCGTATCCGTCCGCACGTGGCATCGCTCCAAATTGAAATATATGCGTTGAGCAAGCCGAGCTACGAACTCCTGATCAGCCGTGGTATTGACGGTATGACCATGTTCCAAGAAACCTACAACCCGAAAGTCTATGCGCATTTCCATCCAACAGGCCCCAAACGCGATTACGAAAACCGCATTGATGCCTTTGAACGTGCAGCTCAGGCAGGTATGACGTTTGTTGGCCTTGGCGCTTTACTTGGTCTGAACGACTGGCGTGAAGAGGGCTTTTACTTGGGCTTACACGCTGCCTATATTCAAAAAAAATATTGGCGTGCCGCAGTTGCCTTTTCGTTTCCACGTATCCGACCTGCCGCTGGCGGTATGATCCCCCCCTATCCTGTCTCAGATGCCAACCTCGTACAGCTCATGAGCGCACTGCGCGTGCAGATACCGGATGCGACGCTGACTCTCTCCACGCGCGAGTTGCCCGGTTTCCGCGAGCAGATGGTGCGCATTGCGGTGAACAAAATTTCCGCTGGCGCTAAAACAACGCCCGGCGGTTATCGTCAGAAAACGGATGCAGAGGCGCAATTCGAAGTTGCAGACTCTCGTTCGTTAACTGAAGTAGCTGTTGCCATCAAGGCCCTTGGCTTTGACCCCGTCATGAAAGACTGGGATGTCAATTATTCCAAATAGAAGGATGAACCCGTATGAAGCACTACACAAAAATAATCGCCTGTGCGATTGCATGTGTTACGTTGATTGCAACCGCACAAACGCCAGTCTATCAGACCGTCAAAGCTGAGAAGTTCAGGCCGCGAGATGGCATCGGGAATCTTTTTTCAAAAATAAAAGCCAACAAAGAAATCACGATTGCCTACCTCGGAGGATCCATCACCGCAGCACCTGGCTGGCGTCCACAGACAACCGCGTGGTTCACAAATACATACCCCAATGCTAAATTTAAGGAAGTCCACGCGGCTATCGGCGGAACGGGAAGCGATCTTGGCGTATTCCGTCTTCAGTCCGATGTGCTCCAGCATAATCCTGACCTACTCTTTGTCGAATTTGCTGTCAATGACGGCGGACCAGCGGAACAGATCTGGAAAAACATGGAAGGTATTGTACGACAAACCTGGCGCAAAGATACAACGACGGACATTATGTTTGTCTATACCATCAGCTCCCACATGACAAATGAGCTCAAGCGCGGAGAGTGTCCCCGTTCATCAGGCGCCATGGAGATGCTCGCTGATTTTTATGGCATCCCTTCTGTTAACTTCGGACTCGAAATCGTCGAGTTGCAAGAAGCCGGCAAACTCGTATTTAAATCAACCACCAAACCAGCAGATGGTAAAATCTGGTTTGCCAAGGACGATTGCCATCCCACATCCGAAGAGGGCCATCCCCTCTATACCGCCATGCTCGCGAGCGCTATTCCGAAGATGGCAACATGCAAGCCGGTCGACCACAAGACCCAACTTGCCAAACAGTTTATCAGTGGACAGCTTGAAAACGTAGCGATGCTTCCCCTCACCGAAAAGATGCTCACGGGTTCATGGCAAAAACTTCCCGAAACCAACGCGCTTCAGAAGGGGAATGGACAGCGACTCGGCTCCATTTATTCATCAGGAACACCTGGCGATAAACTCTCCTTCACCTTCAAAGGGTCTACCGCAAAAATGTACGATCTCGTCGGACCCGATGGAGCCAAACTCAAAATCACGGTTGACGGTGGGAAACCTCAACATGCTCAGCGCTTCGACTCCTACTGCGTCTATTATCGCATCCAGTCTTTTACCCTCTGCACTGGCCTTGATCCTGCAAAAACCCACACGGTAGAAGTTGAGATCTTTCCTGAACAACCCGACCGTAAAATTCTGCTCCCCCGTCTTAAATCAGCTGATGAACTGAACACACCCAAATTTAATGGCACCCGTGTCTGGTTTGGAAAGCTGATGCTTGTCGGAACATTGTGCGACTGAGCCCCCTTCAGCGGTGATCAGACTGAATAAACGCTTTCGGCGACACACCATAAACGGATTTGAAGACCCGCGAGAAGTGATACGGATCACGAAACCCGACTGTCGCCGCCACATCTTTGATAAGTGTATGCCCCTTACTCAACAAGTCGGCTGCATGACGCATTTTAAGACGCACCAGCATTTCATACGGGGATTCCGTGCAATAACGCTTAAACAATCGGCAGACATACGAAGCATCTGCATGACAATGCGTGGCAATATCCGGCAACGCAGTAAAGGCGAGAAACCCATGCTCAATGGCATCTCGAATATGTTGGAATGTCTTGTGGGCAGGTGATTCAGCATCTTTCAAAAGTAATGCAGCATCCGCTGTCTGGAGAATAAGCAACTCCAAAAGACAGGCGCAGATCTTATTGACTTGCGGATTATTATCGCGTCCATTTTTATGAATGGTTTCAAACAAGTGACGCACATGCGTGGAAAAGTAATAGGGTTTGTGTAATGCGAGCGGATGTGTTTTTAGAAGCTGTGTAAAGCGCGGCCCGGTAAAATCAACAAAATATTTAACCAGCGGATTCTTCGGGTTCGCGGCAATGACATGACGCGTGGCTGGACCATATCCAAACATTGCACCCGCATGAAGCGGAACTGTTTCATCGTTGATCGTCAATTCCCCCTCCCCTCTGACCACGTATTCGAGGGAATGGTATTTAAAACGATTCCGCGCAACATGATAATTCGGCGCACAATTCTCCAGTCCGCCACACACGACAACGCCTTGCGTTCCTATGGGTGGCGTGAGATTTAAAAAGAAGTATTCGCCTGAAAGAACTTGTTTTGAGATAAAAGAGGCGTTTTTCATAAGTCAATAATATCCATCAATTAGTCAATAATGTCCATGTTAATTTTTGAGAACTTCATTTATAGTTATCTCATCAATGAAAACACCTTTAGAATCTGAATATGACTTAGGCTGTGTTCCTCGGCGGACGCTCGCCAATGGCTCACAGATCCCCGTCGTTGGCATGGGGACTTTTGGCTCCGACAAATACAACCCTGACACGGTCGCCGCCGCTGTCGTTGAAGCTGCAATGATTGGCTACCGTCATTTTGATTGCGCTTCCGTCTACGGCAATGAAGTTCAGGTTGGCTCATCTTTGAAACAGGTGATGCAGAGCGGAGTGAAACGCGAAGAATTGTGGATCACCTCCAAAGTGTGGAACGACATGCACGGTGACGGGAATGTGATCGCATCGTGTAAGCAGTCGTTGAAGGACCTCGGCCTCGACTACCTCGACCTCTACCTTGTACACTGGCCCTTCCCTAATTTTCATCCCAAAGGCTGTTCCGTGACCTATCATAATCCGGATGCTAAGCCGTACATCCATGAGGCTTACATGAAGACGTGGTCCCAGATGGAGGTCTTATTAAATGAAGGTCTCGTCCGAAACATTGGCACCTCGAATATGACCCTTGCAAAGATGAAGCTTCTGCTGAACGACTGCACGATCAAGCCCGTTGTGAACGAAATGGAGATCCATCCGCATTTCCAGCAAGCTGAGCTATATGACTTTATGGTCGCCAACAAGATCCAGCCGATCGGGTTCTCACCGATTGGTTCACCGTCGCGTCCGGAACGAGACCGTACACCCGAGGACACCTGCGACACCACAGACCCTGTCATTCTCAAAATCGCGGAACGACTCAACGTGCATCCTGCCGTCGTCTGCCTGATGTGGGCTGTTCAGCGGGGTGAAATCGTCATTCCCTTCGCCGTGAAACGCGAGCAACTCATCAGCAATCTCAAAGCCGGCATGAGCACACAACTCACCGCCGACGAAATGAACGCAATCGCCGGCATCGACAAAAAATGCCGCTTGATCAAAGGACAAGTCTTCTTATGGCGGAAAGACCAGACGTGGGAAGACCTCTGGGACGAAAACGGAATTATAAAACAATGAGAGAATAGGCTGATAGGCTGTAGGTTGTTAGACTGTTAGGTAAAAGGAGACACAATGAACAAGATTCCAAAGACGATGACGGGCGCGTATCTGCCGGGCGACAGCACGGTGGAGTTTAAAAAGTATGATATCCCTGAACCCGGCCATGGCGAAGTCCTAATTCAGACAAAAGCATCGACTATTTGCGGTTCGGATATCCGCTGTATCTATCATGAACATCTGGGCAAAGGCCCCGAAGGGTATCAGCCTGGGATGATTGCAGGTCATGAACCTGCAGGACAAATCGTGAAATGCGGACCTGGGTTGCGCCGTTTTAAGCAGGGCGACCGTGTGGTCATTTATCATATCTCCGGATGCGGTGTATGCAATGACTGCCGCCGAGGCTATATGATCTCCTGTACCAGCGAGAAGTTTCGCCGCGCGTATGGCTGGCAGCGGGATGGCGGCATGGCCCCCTACATTCTTGCAGAGGAAAAGGATCTCATCATGTTACCTGACTCCCTAACCTACGCAGACGGCGCACAAGTCGCTTGCGGGTTCGGCACGGTCTACGAGGGATTGGAAAAGATCGGTATCTGTGGCAATGACGCGGTGCTCGTCACGGGCCTCGGACCCGTCGGACTTGCCGCGCTCCAACTCGCCAAGGCAATGGGCGCAAATCTCACCATCGGCACAGATGTCAGCGAAGCGCGTATGAAGATCGCAAAGAAACTCAAGCTCGCCGACCACGTGATCAAAGCGGGGCCGGATGCTGTTGCCCAGATCCGCGCGCTAACAGGTGGCATGGGTGTTGAACGTGCGGTCGAATGTTCGGCCAACGATAAGGGACGTCTCACCGCGATCCAAGCCACACGCAAATGGGGCAAGATCGTCTTCATCGGAGAAGGCGGCACGGTCAACTTCAACCCGAGCCCGGACATCATCCACGACCAAAAGACCATTTACGGCTCATGGGTCACCAACCTCTGGCGCATGGAAGAACTTGTCGAACGACTGGTTCGTTGGAACATCCATCCGGACAAGCTCATCACGCACCGCTTCCCGCTCGAAAAAGCTTCTGAAGCTTACGCATTGATGGCGGGGGGCAACTGCGGCAAGGTAGCGGTCTGTTTTGATGAAGAGCTGAAGGGATAGGCTGATAGGAGTTTAGGCTGTAGGCTGTTAGGCAGGGATACCGCTTGAGACGTCCGAGTAACAAGCAAGAAAACGAAACACAGGAGATATGTGATGAAGGCATTTCAGAATATCATTGTAAAGTCCTTCAGGACTGTATTGTTCGGTTATTCAGTTCTGTTCACAACGGTTATGTCTGTACTGCTGGCCGTAGGAACGGCGCAGGCAGACACTAACACGTGGAGCAATGCAGGCACAGCGTGGGCCACGGGGGCCAACTGGGTCGGCGGAACTGCTCCTGCGGACAATCTTACGCAAGACATGGCGTTCTTTAATGGAACCATCACGCAGCAACCCAACACCAGCACACGCAGCGTGGCCGGGATCATCGTCGGTGACGGGGCACTGACCACGAGCGCGCTGACCTTCTCCGGCACGTTGCTGAGCCTGGGGGCCGGCGGCATCACAATCAACCCTTATGTCGGCACCGTCACGCTGAGCGCCACGTCCGTGAAGCTCGGCGCAAGCCAAACTTGGCTTAACAATTCTGGATCATTGACAGGCTCGGCGAACATCTCCAACGTTGGCGATGTCGCCCCGTTTATCCTCACGATCGACGGAACGGGTGTAACCACGCTTTCCGGAATCATCAGCAACGGCGGCAATACGGGAACCCTTGGCCTCACCAAGAACGGAGTGGGGACACTTACGCTCAGTGGCGCGAACACCTATACCGGAGCCACCATACTCAATGACGGCACGCTGAACCTGCAAGGCTTAAATGGTGTGCTTGCTCTCTCAACGTCGCCGATCACGCTGGCGGGCGGCCTCTTCAGCGTGGTGAACGCCGCTGTAGCCAACAATAATGCCCGCCTCGCCGACACCCAGGCGATCAGCCTGAGTGGCGGCCGTTTTCTCTACAATGGTGCTGCTTCGGCGGGCGTATCCTCGACCGAAACTGTTGGGGCCATCACTTCGGGCAGTGGCGCGAGTTCCATCGGCGTCGCCTTCGGAAATGCAACCGGTGCAGCAACCCTCACGGCCGCGAGTCTTGCCCACAACGCGGGAAATGCGGCACTTCTGGTCAATGGAGCAGGCCTCGGCAAAGATACCGCTTCCTTGGGCAGCGTTGGACGCCTCTTTCTCACCTCCGCGCCTACGTTGGTCGGCACCACGGCGGCGACTGCCACCGGCATCAACAGTGCTGCAAAAAATACGCAGATCGTTCCCTATCTGTTGGGAGAGGCGACAGCAACGTCGGGCAATACAGGAACCGTGTCAGGGGTCGCGAACACTTTTCTCACCTATCACGCCACCACTGGCCTGCGTCCGTTGAACCTCACGGACGAGTTTACCGCCAACACTATCACGGTGGGTAACAACATGTACATCACGGCTGCCACCACGGCAGTCAATACAGCATCAATCAACGCGCTTGTCATGAATGGCAATAATCTGACCATCACGGACGGGAAGACCCTGACCGTCGCCAGCGGTGCCGTGCTTTTCTCTGCCGGCAATACTATCAAGCCCTCCGGCAGCTCCGGCACGCTCGATTTCGGTTCGGCGGAGGCCATGGTGACCGTGAACGGTACCATCGCCACGATCAGCGCGCCGATCACCGGCTCCGGCGGTCTGACAAAATCAGGCATCGGTACTCTCGTCCTCTCCGGCACCAATAGCTTCACTGGCAAGACCACGGTCGGAGCGGGTATGCTCTCAATCGCCGCAACCAATTCCCTTCCGGGTTGGGCGACATCCGGCGGTTTCTCGGTTGCCCGCGGCACGGCATTGACAGTGGGGAACGCGGTGACGGATGCTTCCATTGATACATTGCTGGGCACAGGTAATTTCGATGCCGGCGCAAGTTTTGGTTTCGACACCTCGGCAGGGAACCGCACCTACAACGCCGTGCTTACCAATACGTTGGGCGTGGCAAAAATCGGTACGAACACGCTGACCCTCGGTGCCGCGAGTACCGTGGCGGGGCTCCTGGTCGACGGTGCGAGCGGTGGGGTGACGCTGAACGAGAATCTGACGACGACCAGCCTGAATCTCCAAAATACCACCGGCGGGGCAGCCGGCCATACCAACACGATCGCCGCCGGGAAGACGCTGACGGTTAACGGCTCGATGATTGTTGGCAACACGGTGGCTTTGGCTGGAGTCACTACGACTAATTATTTTACGGGTGGCGGCACGCTGGCGGTCGCGGGCACCAACCTATATGTTGGTGGCTGGATAAGCACCTCAAGTTATCCGAGGGACGTGCTGAATCTCTCGGGGTTGAACACCTTTACCTGCACGGTCAACAATATGGGCGTTGGCTATGCTATTAACGGTAACGTAAACTCCCTCTCTGGCGCCCTGCTTTTAGCCGCCACCAACACCATCACCGCCACTAAACTTTATCTGGGAGGAACGGGCAATAGTTTGCTGAACAGTGGTAGCTTTGGGTTGCTGGTACTGGGCGCCTTGAATACGCTCAACGTCAACAACATTAGTGCGCCAGGCGTAAGCATGAACCGCCAGACTACGACCATCATGTTCAACTCAGATCTGGCAGTGCCCGGCAAGGTGCTCATTCGTGGTTCGGCGGGTGGTTCCAGCACGGCAGCGGTCACTCTCGGGTATCAAGGAACCGGCACTGGCAACTATCATCAGCAAGCTGACTTCACCGGCGGCATTTTGGATGCCATGTTCGGGGACGTCCGGCTCCAGGGAACAGGGCAGGGTTTGTACCACACCGCCGTGATGGCGATTGGCCAGACGGCGGGCGCAGGTGCAGATTTCACAGGGGGCACACTGACCATCGGTGAGCAGAATAATAGTCAACAGGTCGGCAGCATGCACCCGGAATTTGCCTTTTATATCGGCGCGACGAATGGTACGGCGACGATGACGGCGGGAATCATTAAGGTCGCCAAGTGTGATGTTGACGGTGCAATGGGTTACTTCTACGGAACGCTTACAGTAGGGACAAATTCAACCGTGACCGTGACGAACAGCATTGTGCTTGGCATCAAAGGGACGACCACATCGAACGGGGTCTTTGCTACACTCAATCTGAATGCCGGTGGGACACTTGTCATTCCGGCCGGAGGCATCATTACTACATCGATGTTGTCAGGTGCTTCAACCGGTGTCACCACGAACTCGATCAATTTTGACGGAGGTACGCTCCGGCTGTCGAGTTCCGGGAATCTGATCTCAGGTAACAATGCGGGATTCTCACTCAACATTCAGCCAGGGGGTGCAACGTTTGACACCGGTACTAATAGTATGACGATCACCCAGAACCTTTTGTCAGCCGTGGGGAGCGGGATTGGGAGTATTGTCGTGACGAATGGTGGGAGTGGATTTTATACCGCACCGTATGTGGTCATCACGGATACTACAGGGAGTGGTGCCGGTGCCTTTGCCCAGATCAACAATGCTGGAAGGGTAACGAACATTGTCCTGACCAGCCGTGGCCAGAACTACACCAGCCCGGCGATCTCCCTCGTAAGTGGCAATGGAACAAGTGCCGCAGTATCCAATAAGTTGGTGGCGGTCACTGGTGGCGGCTTGACCAAGCTGGGCACAGGCACGCTTACGCTTTCTGGCGTGAATACTTATACAGGACCGACCATCGTCTCGAATGGCGTGCTGCGGCTGACGCAGACGCAGGGTATCACGACGAATGCGGATGTGGTCATCAGTGCCGATGGCAAAATGAACCTCGACTTCGCTGGAATCACAACCATCAGAAGCCTGACCGTCAATGGAGAGTTGAAGACGCGGAATGCAGTCTACAACAAGTCTAATCTGCCAGCTTTGAGTGGCACTGGCTTTGGCGACGGCTCCTTGCAGACAACCGAAGGGTCGAAGCCCAAGGGCACGATGATCCGAATTTTTTAAGGGGAAAAACATTTAACGCTTAACGCTCAACGCTGAAATGTTCAACTTCAGTGTCCCGTGTTAAATTTTAATGACTTATGGGGGAGGGCAGCGGGAATGAGAAGAATTGCAGGGTTCGTATTATTGTTGCCGTTGGCGGCATTGAGCGCGACTGAGTTTTATGTGGTACCGGATGGCGACGATGCCAGTTCCGGTTCGAAAAGACATCCTTTCGCCACGCTGGAGCGGGCGCGGGATGCGGTGCGAAAATTAAATGTCGCCAAGAAGTATCCCAGTGATGGCGTGACGGTCTGGCTTCGCGGAGGCGTGTATCTGCGCGAGAAGTCGTTTGATCTCGATGCCCGTGATTCCGGACAGGAGGGCGCCCCAGTAGTCTATGCGGCGGCTTCTGGCGAGGCAGTACGTTTTGTCGGCGGAAAAATCATTCCCTCCTCGATGTTCCATCCTGTAACGGATTGGGCGTTTCTTGACCGAGTCGTTTCCCGCGCCGCACGGCGGCATCTCGTGCAGGCCGACTTGAAAGCACTGGGCATCACCGACTATGGCGAGTTGAAACCGATGCATGCCGTGGACTTCGGCTCCAACACGCACTATCTCTCAGCGCCGCTGGAACTGTTCATCGATGGCAAGGCGGCGACACTCGCCCGTTGGCCCAACCGCAATGACGCAATGCCGTTTCTCGGATTAGTGGATTGCGCGGTTCAGAACATGGACAAAGCAGGCAACACCAACCAGTATTCCACGATCACCCTCAAGGATGTGCCCGCCAAGCCCTGGGGTTATAGCGATCAGGGAGATTGCCCTGCCATCTTTCCCCAGCAGGCCATCTCGCACATGAAAGAATGGGGGACGCTGGACGATGCGTACGTGGTCGGAGCACTAATCCGCGCGTATGCCCATACGAGCCGGAAGATCGCCGCGTTCGATGCCGCCAAGGGGACCATCACGTTCACCACCCCCGTCTTTGTCTGGCCCGGCTATAAGGATATGGCGAAGCTTTTTTACTTTTCAAATCTGCCGGAGGAACTCGATGTGCCCGGCGAATATTACCTCGACCGCAAGACCGGCGTGCTGACGCTCTATCCACCCGCAGGGTTCAACGAGAAATCCGAGATCGTGGTCTCGATGATGAACGATGTGTTGGTGGCGATGGAGAACTGTTCGCATATCCGCCTGCGTGGTCTGATCCTGGAGGCGACTCGGACGAGCGGCGTCTACATCGATCGCGGCGAAGACACTGTCATCGAAAAATGTGTGATCCGAAACACCGGCATCGTGGGCGTGCAAATCGGTTTCGGTTGGGACACCGGTCTGGCTGGCGACTGGGCCGCACAATCCACGCATGGCTCGCTTGCGCCGCCCGAAGTGAAAGCCGCCGGTCCCGGCAAGCCGCTGCCGCGTCTGCCTGGTTCTCTGCGACATGTACTTTGCACGGGCATGGAACGGCTGCCGACACGCCTCCCGGGCGCAACGGCGCTGGATCGTCAGGGCGGTCGCCGTAACGGTCTCGATGGCTGTACGATTTTTGACACCGGCATCGGGGGCGTGATCCTCGGTGGAGGCGACCGCAAAACGCTGATTCCGGCGGAAAACTTTGTCCGTAACTGCAACATATACCGCACCGACCGCCGCGTCCACATGTATGCGGAGTCAGTCTTCGTGGACGGCTGTGGAAATCTGGTTGAGGGGAATTATCTCCACGACAACTTTGGTGGACTTCTCTACTTTCTCGGTAATGACCACCTCATGCAGTACAACGAGATCTGCCGCGGGCTGACGGCCTCGCAGGATGGCGGCGTAGTCGAGACTCGGCAGAATCCGAGCATGCTTGGCAACAAGATCCGTTTTAATTATCTCCACGACAACGAGCGGGGAAGTCCGGATCACAACGCGCAGAATTGTACGATCTACTTGGACAATAGCACCCACGGGGTGGAGATCTTCGGCAATGTCTTTTATCGCAACATCGGCCGGACTGTGAAACCATGGAGCCGTTCCCAGATCGGCATCACCGAGGGACACAATCACATGATTGCTAATAACCTGTTTATTGACAACCCAGGCGTAAAGATTGGTGATGGATGCGAGTTTGAAAGGGCTAAGAAAACGTTTATCTCTGGAAAATCTATGCTGACTCAGGATGTCGATGTTACCCAACCGCCATACTCCACGCGCTATCCCGAGTTCTATCAGACTTACACCAGCGTCGTGAACAACGCCACCAACACGCCACTCTATAACCGCGTCTTCAACAACGCGCTGATCGGTAACAACGAGGGTGTCAATCCCAGCCGCTATCCCGACAAGGACTACCGCCATCACAATATCGAGATCGACACCGACCCCGGATTTGTGAACGAAGCCGCCGGCGATTTCACGTTCCGTCCCGATTCGCGTATCTTCAAACAAATCCCCGGGTTCCAGAAAATCCCGTTCGAGAAGATGCAACGCGCCAAAATTCTTCAGGAGAGCCGAAAATGAAACACACCATCACACTCCTCACAACCCTGTTACTCGCACCGCTGACTACGCTGTACGCCGCGGAAATTCATGTTGCACCGAAAGGCGATGACAACAATTCCGGTACAATCGATAAACCGCTAGCGACCTTCGCTGCGGCCCAACTTGCCGCACGCTCAAGTGCGGGACGTGTACCGGTCACGGTGTGGTTTCACACCGGCACGTACTATCTACCAAAGACGATCAAGTTCACGGCAAAGGATTCTGGCACGGAGAAAGCACCGGTGGTTTATGCCGCAGCGCCGGGTGAACAGGTGGTGCTCAGCGGCGGTTCGAAACTCACGCTCGAATGGTTGCCCTTCCGTGATAGAATTTACCAAGCGCGGACACCTTTGGGCTTAGAGATGGATCAGCTATTTGTTAATGCGGAGCGACTTAACATGGCGCGGTATCCGAACTATGATCCCAAGGCCGCACAGTTCAATGGTTCGGCAGCGGATGCCATCGCCCCCGAGCGGGTAGCGCGTTGGACCGATCCGGCGGGTGGTTATATTCACGCGATGCACACCGCGCTCTGGGGTGATATGCATTGGCGGATTTTAGGCAAGAAGTCTGACGGTTCACTCGATTACGAAGGCGGCTGGCAGAACAACCGCCCCAGTCCGATGCACAAGCAGTTTCGCTTTGTGGAGAATATTCGCGAGGAACTTGATGCTCCAGGCGAGTGGTTCTTTGATGCAACGAATCGGACGGTATATCTCTATCCGAAGAGCGGCGTAGATTTGAATAAAGCGAACGTGGAAATCGTGCGGTTGCGGCATCTGATCGAATTCAATGGTACGAAGGGGAATCCGGCGAGGTTCATCACATTACGCGGTCTGACGTTCCGGCATGCGGCGCGGACGTTCATGGAGAACCGCGAGCCGCTCCTGCGCACGGACTGGACGGTCTATCGAGGTGGTGCGGTTATCTTCAACGGAGCGGAAGATATGACAATCGAGGATTGCGATTTCGACCAGCTCGGCGGTAACACCATCTTCGTCAACACTTACAACCGACGCATCATGGTACGCGGCTGCCTCATCCGCGAGAGCGGCGCGAACGGGATCGCGTTCGTTGGTGATCCCAAGGCCGTGCGCAGTCCGCTGTTCAATTACGGGGAGAAGTTTGACTACGCGAAGCTCGACCGCATGCCCGGTCCGCTGACCGATAATTATCCTGCCGACTGTCTGGTGGAGGATTGTCTCATTACGCGTAGCGGCAGATTTGAAAAGCAGACTGCTCCTGTTGAAATTGATATGGCGCAGAATATTACGGTGCGGTACTGTTCGATCTACGATGTGCCCCGAGCCGGCATTAACATTGGAGATGGCTGTTGGGGCGGACACGTGATCGAGCAATGCGATGTCTTCGACACCGTTCTTGAAACCGGCGACCACGGTTCCTTCAACTCCTGGGGTCGCGACCGCTACTGGAATCCGGATGTGCGGAGGGTGGATAAAGAGGTTACTGCTGATCCCGCGCTGCCGCTGCTGGACGTTGTGCGGTCTATCATCCTGCGCAACAACCGCTGGCGCTGCGACCATGGCTGGGACGTGGATCTGGACGACGGCTCCTCACGGTATGAAATTTATAACAACCTGTTTTTGAACGGCGGGCTCAAGTTGCGCGAAGGGTACAACCGCATCGTCACGAATAACGTCATGATCAACAACAGCCTGCATCCACACGTCTGGTTCGAGAACAGCGGCGATATTTTTGCCCGCAACATCGTAATGGGTGCCTATCGCCCAGCCGGAATGAACATCGCCAAATGGGGCCAAGAGGTAAACTGCAATCTATTTGTGTCAGGAATTCTCTTGGGTGCAGGACAGTTCGGCGCGTGGGGAGAAAAGCTGAAGAGCAACACGTTTGTGACCTCGGATGCCGATCGAATGAAGTTCGCCGCGAAAGGTTGCGACGCGAATTCACTCGCTGGCGATCCTCAATTCGTTGACCCAGCCAGCGGCGATTTTAGAGTCAAGGATGGGTCGCCGGCACTGAAGTTGGGGCTTGTGAATTTTCCGATGGATCAGTTCGGAGTTCGCTCCACGCGATTGAAGGCCCTCGCGCGGATACCGGCGTTCCCCACGATCACTCAGAGCACCGGCCAAACAGTCGCGTCGGTGGCAGTGCCAGTCACTTGGCCGTGGCAAGGCGCGACACTCCGCGAACTGGAGGGGCTTGAGTTTTCCGCAGTCGGCGTGGCGGCGGATGCCGGCGGGGCGTTTGTGGCCGAAGCCCCCGTGCAGTCAACCGCGTTCGCGACGGGACTGCGTAAGGGCGATTTTATTCAGGCAGTGAACGGCCATGCGGTTCGAGGAGTGAAGGCATTTCTTGAAGCCGTCAATGCCGTGTCCGAAAGCGCAAAACTAAAGCTAGAGGTCGTCCGCAACCAGCAGCGAATGCCGCTTGATACAAACACCGGAATGGACCAACACAAAAAGAACACAAAATGAAACACGCCATCACACTTCTCACCGCCCTGCTGCTAGCCCCGCTCCCTGCGATGCGTGCCGCTGATACGACCGCCCCTTTCACGCCGTATCTCGACGGCAAGCCTCCGCAGATCACCCGGGAAATCCTGCCACCGCCGGATGGGATCGCGGTACGCCGGATTCTCTTTCGCATCCGGGACAAGAAGGAAGCTTATGCCGTCATCGCCCTTCCCAAGACGCCGGGCAAGTATCCGGGCATGCTTCTTTTACATGGTTCGGGCGGTGCTGCCGAGGAGGAGAAGGCAATGGCCTGGGCGCAACGCGGATATGTTGCGGTCGCGCCGGAGATGCCCGGTCTCTACGGAGGGCTGACCCATGGCGACCTGCCGATGTCCAAGGCGTATGCTGATGGACGCTACACGATGAAGCCGAACACAACCCACAGCGTCATTTTCGACGGGATGCTCAGTGCGATGAAGGCGCTCGACCTTCTGCGCTCGCTCCCGGAAACCGACACGGCCAACATTGGCGTCTGCGGCTGTTCGTGGGGCGGCTCGATGACTACGATGGTCTGCGGCTTGGCGGGGAATAAGGTCAAAGCGGGATTCGCCATTTGGGGCTGCGGTTTTTTCGACAAGGGCAACTGGTTGTCAAGCAAGCCCAATCCCAATGCCAAACCAGGAAGTATGCCGCAGAACATGACAGATGAGGAACGCGAGCGCTGGCTGCGTGATCTCGATCCGGGCCGGCGCGCTCCGAACATGAAGGCCGCCTTTTTCCTGGCGGCTGCGGCGAACGATTTCTTCGGCTGGCCTGAAGCGGTCCAGGCCACGCTGGACGCGATTCCCGGCGAGAAGAATCATTTCTATGCACCGAACAACAACCACAAAGCCCTAGTTCCCGGTGGCACCGGTTTTGAAGATGTCAAGCAGACACCCGGCGCTGCGAAGTTGATCGGCAACCGAGCCAACTGGCTCGCGATGGAGGTGCCATACTTCGACTACTATCTTAAAGGCAAAGGTAAGCCATTTCCAAAGGCAAGTGTGCAAAAAACCGGCGATCCCCTTCTTGCCCGCATTAGCGTGAACGCCCCGCATCCGCTCATCAAAGTGGAGATCTATTGGGCAAAAGCTTATCCCGCCGAGGCCGCAACGAATCCCGAGATTCTGGGCAAAGCGGTACTTGAACGAGCATGGACCGCGCTC
The DNA here is from genome assembly GCA_037133395.1 of bacterium. Classification (GTDB taxonomy): domain Bacteria; phylum Verrucomicrobiota; class Kiritimatiellia; order RFP12; family UBA1067; genus CAIZQW01. Next base: position 15,384 of record JBAXOG010000103.1, read on the forward strand.
CCCGCTCTCAAGGCCGGGAACGGATGTTACGAGGCAAAACTCCCTCCGGAGGCCGTTGTGTGGTTCTCACTGGTTTCGGATGACCGCCCGGTAACGGTGTCCAGCGACTTGATTCAGTTGATCCCGACGGCTGAAAAATCCGCAACCGCAAAAGACTCCAAATGAACATCACCTTTACCCTCCTCTCCATCCTGTTGCTGATGCCGTCGAGAATGCTACTCGCGGCAGAAACCACTTCCCCAGCCAATTCCGATACGCCCCGGGTGGCCAAGTTCAAAGATGATCGTGCGGCGGCATTGTCGTTCACCCTCGATGACAATTTGCGGGATCAGTATGACGTAGCCGTGCCGCTCCTCAACAAGTATGGCATCCACGCCACGTTCTTTGTGATCCCTGGCCGGACGCCCGAGACCAACAAGGAGGCGGCCCAAAAGAAACCGGGTGACTGGGGCGGCATCAGTTGGCCTCAACTCAAGGAACTCGCTGCCCAGGGACATGAGATAGCCAACCATACTTGGATGCACATGACGCTTATCTACACCAAAGATGGCAAGCGGGTTGACATCCCCACAGCCGCACTGGAGGAGCAGGTGGCCAAGGGATACAATGCCATTAAAGAAAAGATCGGACTGGCACCATTGACGTTTTGTGCTCCAGGCAATGGCGTGGACGATGCTGTCCGGGCCATGGCCTTGAAATATCATCTTGCCGTGCGGGAAAAATTTACGCAACGGTTCGGCGACTGGCCGCCGACCAACAAGACTTTCACCGCCGAACAGGCCAACGTGTCTGTGGATCGTGCCATCACGAAAGGCGAAGCAATGATTTGGATGATTCACGCCATCACGGAAGGGTACAATGCGGTTTCCAGTCCGGCTGTTATAGAGAATCACCTGAAATACGTGAAGAGCAGGGAAGATGTGCTCTGGGTGGATACATTCGCCAATGTATCGCGTTACACCTTGGAACGTGACGCGGCGAAGTTGACCCAATCCGTCTCCGAAAATCGGGCGACGTTCACCGTCGAATGTCCCTTGGATCAAACGAAATTCAACTATCCCCTGACCGTGGTCATTCCAGTAAAGGGAGCCCAACAGGCTTCTGCAAGGATGGCAGGCTCTGAGGTTGCTCTTCCTGTTGAAGTGATCAAGAATCGTATTCTTGTCCAGGTCGCGCCTTCGCGTGAACAGGTGGTCGTGACGTGGCAGAACGCCACCGATATGCCGCCGTCCGCACAACCGATGCCGGCAAAGACAAACAAATGAGCATCAATACAATCACCCTCACCCCCTTCATCGCCCTGCTGCTGGTACCGCTGGCAGCACTACACGCTGCCGAACCAACACTTAACCCCGGCGATCCCGCCCCGTTGATGCGGATAGGCGAATGGACCGAGCCTCGGCTCAAGCCCGGCGACCCAGCGCCGAAGTTGATCGCAACTGAATGGATACACGGCGAACCAGTCACGGAGTTCGCTAAGGACAAAGCTTATCTTGTCCATTTCTGGGCCGCTCCTTTGTGGACATGCGAGAATGACATCCCGCATCTCAACGCGTTATATCAAAAGTTCAAGGATAAGGGACTAATTGTTATCGGACAGAACGTAAATGACAAGATAACGGGAGGCGATCAAACGAACGTCAAAATCATTGTCGCAAAAATAGTCAACACGATGACGTATCCGGTCGCCATGGATAACACGGGCAAATCGGCAGAAACGATGATGGATACTTGGATGAGCGCTGCGGGTCAGGCCTGCCTTCCGTGTGCTTTCCTCGTGGGGAAGAATGGCAGGATAGCTTGGATCGGCAATCCAGGTGAAGTGACAGGAAACAAGATGACCTATCCGATTGCGTTGGATAAGAAGATCGAGGAGCTTCTCG
>JBAXOG010000104.1:0-17162 GCA_037133395.1 bacterium
AGGCGAGGACGCCTATACGCCCAAGCTTACGACTAGCCATTTGAAAAAAGTTACCAATTCGTTTGTTCGCGGCGCAGCCCGCCTCTAACTTGAGCGTTAAGCGTTCCTACTTTTAACTTTTCACTTTCCATTTTTCACTTTCCCCTTACTCTCGCTCGACCTTCACTGATCGGAACATGAAGGCATTGTCGCTGAGCGTCAATGGCAGACCGCTCGTGGTGGTGATCTTCTTGAGGACAACCTCGCGGGTAATCACGTAGGGAAACGGCTGTTCATAGCCAGCGCTGGTGAAGCGCGGGTTGAAGTTGGCAAAGACCTTCGGCCCCTTCTTCGACGATTTTTCATCTTCGATCTTTAGACCCTCAACAATCAGGCGCCCTGGCATGGTGCAGGTGTATCCAAAGTCGTGCTGGCCATCGTTGGAGCCGTCGAGGATGACCCCTCCTTGTCCCGAGAGGAACCGGCAGTTACGGATCGTGATGTTACCATTCCAGGTGCTGCCATAATCTGAGCGCAGGCCGATGAAGTGATTGCTCTGCACCGTGCTGTTCTCAATCAGAAATTCGCCGAACCCCGTGAGCAGCACGCCCATGTAGCCGATCGTCGAGTTGCGGATGGTGGCGTGGGTCACGCCCTGGTGGGCATCAAAGCGCGATAATGCACAGCCCTCATACGACAGGTTCTTGCAGAAGTTGGTGCCGATCACCCCCCAGCGGGTGCGGTCCATGATGCTGTTGGTCTGGGTGACGTTGACCAGGGACACGTTTACCGCTCGTCCAATCGAGATGTCATAGCTGCCCATGGACACCTTCTTGCCTGCTGAGCCGATCGTGTAATAGGTCTTGTGACCGCACAGCACGGTGTCCTTGATCATCACGTTGGCACAGCTGGAGATGTTGATGAAGCCACCATACGGCTGCCCCTGTTCGCCCTCCCCTGTCACGCGGTGCTCCAGCCCTTGGATCAGGACGTTGGAGCGCCGGACCTTGATACCGCGTGCATGGTACCGGTAGATGGATTCAGAGCCATTGGCAATCGTGGTGAAGTGCCCGCCGCGCAGCGTCAGGCGTGTCGCGTCCAACGGCAGGGCCTCGATGCTGGTCACCTTCTTAAAGTCCCAGATGATGGGCGTCTTCGGATCGACGTTGCCCCCCTCATCCACCAGGAAGACATCCGACTGCGGTGACCCGTTGTTCTGGTTCAGGCCCTTGCGGATGAAACGCTTGGTGCTGGAGTCGCTGGCGAGCACAAGGCAAGGGCCAGGGAGCTTCACGTCGATCCGGCGCTGACCGACGGATAGCGAGTCCACCCCATTCAGTTTGATCGGCTTCAACGCCGAACAGACATCAAACACGTCCGTCCGCCAGTTTTTGACGTTGGAATCATCGATAATAAACTTCGCCTTGCCAAAGTCCGTATCCGTCATGACGACGATCGTGCGATCCCCGCCGCCGATGTAATAGGTCGCCGCGTCATTGGCCTTCACCAGCAGCCCCATTTTGTTGGCATAGCCGTGTGCCTTGACCAGAGCCTCGAAATCATCGGTCTTGCCGTCCCCCTTGGCCCCGAAATCCTCGTACCGCACCGGACCCCTCCCGCTAGGCGGAGTCTGTGCACTCACGTGAAAACCCAACGCCAACACCAATACGGCCGTACCTGCTAAGAATATGTGCTTCATAAGTGCCAGTTATCTTACCATAATCTCCCCTCGACACAACTCCATTTCGACAAACTGAAAATTGATTCGACTTTGTCTATAACTTCAGCGTTAAGAGTTGGGCTCAACGCTTAACGTTTAACTTTTAACACTTAAATTAAGAAGTTACCAATCCGTTTGTTCGTAGCGCAGCCGCGCGTCTGACTTGCCTCTGATTCCCAACTTGCTGACACTGCTACCCTGGCCGCCGTAGCCGTATCCGCGAAGGAGGCTGACACTTCTAAGACTTATTGACACTTACTGACACTTCTAAGACTTATTGACACTTCTCCCCTGCCTTGTCCACAAAGCATGGACAGGAATGCGATTTTTTGACAAACTAACGACATTACCTTTTAAGACAATCAGATTGTCAAACCGTGACGTCCCGATCCGTATGCCGATGAAACCAAACCCGAAACAGATCAGTAAAAAAATGCGCACCTTGGGGCGTGTGCTTTGCTTTTGCTTGTCTGTGGTAATGATTGCCGGGGTGCTCGTTTGGCAGGCAAGGATCACGGTGTTGACCTATCTGCTGCGGCATGAACTGGATCGCCGGGGACTTTCCGACGTCATGTTCCAACTCGCATCGGTCCGTCTGGATCGTATTGTGCTCAAAGAGGTGCAGATGGGGGGTGCCACGCCTGTCGTGCGTGTGGATTGGCTGGAGGCACGGTTTTCTTTTCCAGAGATCTTCAAGGGTGAAGTTGACCGTGTGCGTGCATGCGGGATCCAGTTTTCACTGATTGCCGGGGAGAATACGATCACGGTTCCGTTTCTTGAGCGACTCCAAAAAATCACATCATCTCCAGCGGGCGATGCAGGTCCCAGACCTGAGGCGAACCGTCCGTCGACCCGCAGGTTCCGGATCGGGGAAGGTTCAGTCTATCAGGTGCAGATGCCGGTCCGGCGTACAGATGGAAAGGTCTTGACGACGCTGAACTGCGAGGCCACCTTGCTCTTTGATCCAACGGACGTGCAGACCGACCGCTATCGCTTCCGATGTTCGATGGAAGATGCCGCGGGTGTGCAGTTTTTGGCTTCCGGCCGGGTGTCGCCGTGGATCGGCGATACGCAACTCGCCTTGGAGGCAAAGATCAGGAACGTGTCTGAGGTTTTAGCCGTTGCGCAAGCCGTCCACCCGCTGGAGCTTCCGTTCGCAGTCTCCAACTGTAGCGCCACAGCGCGCGCGACATTCTCTTCGACCGCGTGGACGAACATGGGGTTTATCGAAGGAAGCGTGGAGCTGGGGCGCGGGAGCATCGTCGCATTCCCGCGTCAGGAGAGCGACGTCATTCTCCAATCCTTCAAAATCGATGTCTCCGGGCGTATGTCGGAATGGCAGGCGCGCTTAAATATCGGTCTTGCCGGGGTCCGGATGAAGGGTGACCGGACCTTTGTGCAGGAAGAGGGACGGATGTTGAGTCTGCGCGGGGGGCTTCGATTCCAGGATCTGGGCACGAATCATGCCGTTCGCGCGACGATGGATACGGCTCTGTCGGGACGCATTGCGGCGCAGGTGTTGCCGGACTTCTTACCCTTCATGCCGACGTTGCTGACGGACGGGGGGACATTGCATACCGAGGCGACGTTAACGCGGCAGCCGAAGGCGAAGTGGCAGGGGCAGATGGGGTTTGTTGCTGAAGCGCGGCGTACGTCCGTGACGCTCGCAGCTGGACGTGTCGGCGCGTTACGCGCTGCGGTGGAAGGAAGCGTGGAGTTCCGCGACAATCAGGCGGGCCTGGTGAAGACTGCGGTGATCATCGAGGAGGGCTCTTTCCGATCGCAGGGACAATCGTGTCTCGCGAATTTCAAGATGGCGTTGACATCCGAGCCACCTTACCAGGAGGCGGTCGGGACCTTCTCCGGAAGGGTCACGACGAACACCTTTCTCCGTCCGCTCGGCATCCATTGGGTGGAGGGACCGGGATTGGCGATGGAAGGTGACGCACGAGTGACAGCTTTGCGGACGCGGCCAGAGTGGTGGTTGACGATGAAGCTTCCTGAGACCAAGGTTGTGGTGGATGGGCTTTTGCAGGGGCGTTTAGGCGGCATGGCATCAGTGCGATACGGCGAGACGCTTATCTCGGCAACAGCGGAAACGTGGTTGCGTGACGTCTCCGGCGAGCCATCAAAAGCAACGGACACGGCCCTCCGATGGGGTGCGGAACGCCTGTCATTGGAGCTTCGGGTTCCCGAGTGTCCTGCCAGCGATCGTTCGAATCGGGTGGTCCACATACGTGCAGGCATCCGTGACGCCTTCTGTGGGCAGGGGAAAATGGCAGAGGTGCAGGCATTGCAGATGACGCTTCCCATGACGTGGTCCCAGCGCCAGGGGTTACAGTTTCCTGATCCGCCAGAACTCGGATGGAAGGACGTGAAGGTCGGTGGGCTCGCGTTCGAGGCGACGGGTTTCACGATCACAAATAATCTTGAAACCGTGGAAATCCGCAATCGGATCCAATGCAAGGGTAGTCAGCTGGAGTTGAGGTCCACGGTCCGGATCCCGTTGGCGGATCCCGGACAAGCGACCCTTCAGGCGCAGATTCCGGATGTCCGCTTGACCGGGCAGGACGCGATGGCTGCATGGATACGGACGTTCGATGACACCCTTACCGCGGAAGGACGTTGTTCGGCGGAGATGGAGCTTCGCCGCATGGATTCCGGTCTTTATCTGCACGGAAAGATCGCTGTCGCAGAGGGAAGGCTTGCACGGCAAGGGGTGAAGGTCTCCGGGCTTCGCGCCGAGGTGCCGTTCGAGTTCAGGAATGGATTGCGGACTTGCCAAACGCCCGTTGTCGCTTTTGAACGGATGGAGGCCGGCCGATTCGTGGTGAATCAGGGGGAGATGTTATTCCAGCTTACGCCCGAAGAGTTTTTCATTGAACGGGCGCGGGTTGATTTCTGCAAAGGGCAACTGAATACCTACTCGATCCATCTGAATCTGAAGCAGCCCAATGCCGATCTGATCGTTTATGCGGATCGCGTCGACCTGGGCGAGACGTTGATCATGGTGACCCCGCTGACGGGGAAGATCGAAGGTGTTCTGTACGGTCGCTTTCCAATCAAGATTGCAGACAAAAAAATCCATCTCTATCCCGGATTTCTCTATTCCCTCCCGGGACAAGGCGGGACGTTTAGGCTGGATGATGTCCGGCAGATTGAACCATGGCTCGCTCAGGCCGGAATCCAGTCGGATGTCAAGGGACCTTTGGCCAAGGCGCTGGGCAACATGGATTTCAGCACCCTGCGTATGGAGTTGGAAACGCCGGCGGATAAAGGCGAGGCCGTCTTGCGGCTGAAGATCGCTGGAAAATCGAACGACAAGGAGTGGCCTGCGCCGGTGGACCTCAATCTGAACTTGCATGGTCCCCTTGAAAAGGTGTTAAATATGGGAATCAACTTTTCCCAGAAATAGGAGAATGAACGAATGAAAAAGATGCTGATGACGCCATTGGCTATTGTGTTGTTGCTGATAGTGAATGGATGCCTGTCGATCAAGACCGAGCATGAGATCAAACCGATCCATATTACCATGGACATCAATCTAAAGGTCGAGCGTGAACTTGAAGACTTCTTGAACTTGAATAAATGAAGAAAAAGGAGATGAACATGAAACGGATGACAACGTGGATAGTGATGGCGTGTATCGCGATCGGGACAACGGTGTTTGCAGATGCATTGAGCGAAGCGAAAGAGCGCCGCAAAGCGCGACAGGAATCGATCCAGCAGATCGTGAAAGCTGGAGATGCGAAAGAGGGCGATCAAGGTTATCTGGAACCCAAAGCAGGGATTGCTTCGGACAAGGATGCGTTGATCAAGGCCGAGAATGCGGATCGCAAGGTCGGCTATGAGGCGATCGCCAAGGCGAATGGCAAGACGGTCGAGGAGATCGGCAAGAAGGCGGCAGCGATCACCCGGAAACGCGCGGCCGGAGAAAAATGAAGACGTTATCCGCTGTCCAGTAATACGTATGTCTTTGGAGTGTTTTTTCAATTCAAAATCCAAAGGGGAACGGGTTTTCCAACCCGTTGAAGCACGGACAAGAAAGTCCGTGCCCCTGTGGATCCAAGCTCAGAGGGCGTAGGTTATAGTTAAAACAGATCCGCGTGTGTACCCGTGCGAGCCAAGACAAGCTGAAGTTGGTTCTTTTCTATCCGATAAATCAATACCCAGTCTGGCTCAATATGACAATCGCGAAAACCGGAATACGTGCCGGTGAGTGGATGATCTTTGTAAGAAGAGGGCAATGGTTTTCCCGAACATAAGAATTCGATCACCGTCGTTAACTTCTCAAGGCTTTTTCCTCGTTTTAAGGCAAGCTGTACATCTTTCTTAAATCGGTTCGAGTAAACGGGTTTATACACGGGTCAACTCCTTCATCATCTCACGGGGCGTATTGAAGGGGCCGGTCAGCTTCTCTTTATTACTGATGATGCCATCCAGCGTTTTGCGCGTTGCCTTGTTTGGAATATGAGCCTTCAGTTCGAAGGGAATGCTGCGCGTCCTGGCCACTTGTTTCAGGAACAGCGTCATGGCCGCAGACATGGTTAACCCCAAGTCTTGAAAAATGATGTCGCATTCCTGTTTTAGATCATTATCAATCCGGATCGTCGTTGTCATATAGAAAGTCTCCATTGAAATGAGATATTTATAGCACAATTGACATACATTGTAAATCGCTTTTAAATAGAGGCCAGCAATTCAACTTTTTAGCGGCAGAGCAATCACGGAAGCAAGCGAAGCCTGCTCGCACTCACGAACTTCCCTCCCCAACTTTAGAACTTCCCTGGCTCGGCGTAGCTCTCTACGAAGCCGGCTAGAACTTCTCGATCTTACGCCCCATTCACGCATTTACGCATTTACGATTTCGCGCACTTCTCCCCCCTTATATCTCTCTTGAAGATACGCCTCGAGGGCTTCCTGAAATAGCCATGAATCGATGTCTATGAGTTCAGCCACAACATCCTCACGCGTGCCCAACTCTGAGATCCAGTTCAGATCCCCCTCCAAGACCTCCTCTCCATCCAGATAACGCGTCAATATATCTGAATGCAGAACCTCGTCGCAACTGTAATAACCCGGCAAATACTGTTCGATAAATGGCCAATATACAAAAGCACTCTCCTCTGCATCCATAAACAACCCCTTTGTTTATGAATGACCTTACCGGATCGTGTATTGTCCGGCAAGCGAGAAGAGAGGACTAACGCATTTCAGGAGAAAGTGTAGCCGTTTTTCTCACAGAGGCACAGAGTTCACGGAGTAAGATTATTCCTAAAGAGGCGTCTCAGAAGAGTTCTTATCATGGTTATGGAATAAATACTTCACAATCGAAGATAGGGCATTTTAAATATGAAGCCCCTGATAGAATCTCCTCTGTGAGCTCTGTGCCTCTGTGAGATATAAAACAAAAATATAATGCTCTAACGCTGGCCGACACACTCTTCATCAAATTCAAAGTGACTCCCGTTCTCGCACACGTCGCAGTGCTGCATCAAACATTTGCTGCAAGGGATTAACGGACGGTTACAATGATCGCATCGCCACGATTTTCGATCTTGAACAATGACATATCTTTCTCCCTGACACGGCTCGCACCAAAGCCTCGCCACAATCTGACCCTTCTTAATTTTTCATGCACTCATGCTGCCGCAGGTTGGCGAGAAATGCAAGGAGAACTTAAATTACTTCGAAACCTATACTCTTTAAATATTCGAATGTCGGATCGTAATACTCTGGTTTGCGAGTTGGATCTTCTACATCGCCTTCGGGCACAACAATAATCATTCCCTGTCGTGCGCGTGTTAGCAAAACGCGATAGGCATTCTTTTGGTATGATTGACGCTCTGGCTTGAGAACATTATTCCACTTTGTGCCGCAAAACGAATAATGTCGCCATCCGCTTGCAGTAAAACGGAAATCAGCATCCCAAGTTACGCACGTCCAATCAAGTTCCAATCCCTGTATATCAAACTCCGTAGCGACATCCTCTAGATAAAATGAAGACCGAACATCATCTCGATCATCCAAAAACCAATGAATCGGATCTGTTGGCGATTTTACATCAATTGCATAAGGTTTAAGCCTTTCAGCAGCAGATGAAACAACTATTCCATATCGCTCGTTCCCTCGCGCTTTTTGCTTAAGCCATCTTTTTGCCTTATTAAGATCACGAGTAATAATAATTGGATACTTCGAGTTCAATTTGCCAAATATTTCTTGTGCCCTTAATACGTCTCTATCCAACAATTTTTTTACTAGCATGGAGACATTTTCTGCACGAAATGAACGCAGCGAGACAGAAAGGTGCAAGTCATCAAAGAAATTGACTTTAGGCGATTCCTTGATTTTCTCTAATATTTCCCCTGCTTGATATTCCTCATCGGTCAATCGCGATGATATATATAACTCCCACTTACTAAATGAGCGCTGCCAAGATTCTATCCATTCCTTAATACCTGCCTCACCCGTGTTAATTTCTTGCCCTCCGCCAACAAGACACACCACCACCGCCCAATCTTGATGGCGATCAAGGCAGGAAATTAGAAACTCTGGCTCCGATTGGGTAAAGTTATCGATTCCGGCTTCCTTCAATATCCGGGCCTTCTTCCGGTTCATGAAATTCGTTGTATTCTTTTTATCCCAGGCGCGTTGTGCCTCATCAAATAGTGCAACGTGCTCGATGGGGGGATCTGAATCAACTAAACACGCGTCTCGAAAATTATGAACATTCTGAATAAACAGTGCAACTTCTGAATAGACGCTTGATTTTCTGACTTTATGTTCATTTTTAACTAGTTCTCCCATTCCTATCCGAACCTTTTCATGTGCCTTTTTTGTTAAGTATTTGTCGCGTGTTAATGCTTCGCGAAGTATTGCAACCAGCGGACCATTCCCTGAGAGAAAAACACTGTAAAGCTCGCTTTTTTTATCAATATGAGTCGTCGCAATCTTTAATCCGACTAACGTTTTACCTGCTCCAGGCACCCCTGTTACAAAACAAATTACCTTTTGGGATTTTTCCTTAGCATTCTTTATAATCCGCGAAAGTTCATTTGTGGTAGCTGCAAGTTTATCTTCGCTTGCATCACGCTGCAAAATTGACTCTACTGAATGATTGCGATAGAGTGCCACCGCCGCTTCAATAATAGTTGGCGAAGGAGAGTACCGTCCTTTCTCCCATTCCGTCATATCTGCTGGATACGAGTTGCACCACTTTAGTGACTCTTGAATTACATCTGCCAGTTTTTTCGTATTAGCTTTAATTGGATAACATACTAGATCTTCGGAGTTTGATATTGAAAATGTTTTTTCCGATATAGCTTCCGTTGCTATTAAAACAGGCACGATCCAGCAGGCATGACTTGTCTCATGAAAATTTTTCAAGTCCAATGCATAATCCCAGACCTGATATAGGTCAGATAACAAATAATGCTTTTGCCCGACCTTGAACTCTAATACAAACAAAACTCCATTTATCAAGAGGACTGCGTCTATCCGTTTCCCCATTCGTGGGATTGAAAACTCGAAATATACCTTTCCTTGCCCTGCATATGGTAATAGTACTTTTTTGAGAATGGTTATTTCCTCATCCCAAGCATACCGTGCTTCACTAGTTAGGTCGAAATTATCAGCATCATTCAAAATTCCTTTAACAGCATCTGGATCTCTAGTTACAAACTCTTCTATTGTATCACTGTAATAAAAATGACTCATAGGCTACACCTTAAAATATTATCTGTTCCAAGTTTTTAAACACACTTGAATTGAAAAATTCGTGAACTGAAATGCCGAGGCCATCACACAGTTTCTGAATGGTTACAACACCCGGATTTTTGCTCTTCTCGTTGATGATGCTGTAGAGCGTTGAGGGAGATACGCCAGAGTCATTGGCAAGCGTGTTCAGAGCGATATTCTTCTTTTTACAAAGCTCTTGGATACGTTTTGCAACAGCTTCTTTAGCATTCATAGTAACCCCCTCAATTAGTTTTAGAAGTGTACTATTTTATGCGATATATCGTGTGCGATATATCGTAATCTTAATAAAAAAGATCGTTTTACCGAATATGTGTCAACAGACTATGATTAGGCAATTTTAAGAAGTTCGTTAGTGCGTTAGTCAATTAGGACGCAATTTTCGGGTTTACTTTATATCGATTGACGATGAGCGAAATGAAGTAATATAATATTTGGACATTAATGAAAGGACTGGGTACTTATGAACGTGATCAAAACTTATTTGTTCGCAGGCATCTTTCTGATCTGTGCAACAGCTAAACTCAGGGCGGAGTTTGTCTCGGTCGTTGATCTCACCGACCTGCGCGGAAATGCGTCATACAAGATCTGCACAGAGGAGGAGAAAAAGAAGCTGGAGGCGGAGCTGAAAGCGGAAGACAAGGTCTATTCTAAAGTTCTGGACCAGACGAAGTCGGAGTGGAAGACAATGCACAACAACAAACCCTTCCCCAGCGGTCGCATTAAGCCGCGTACCCTCAGGACGTTGACCACCACCAGCAAGCGCGAAGAGGCCGAGTCATTCTTGAATAAACGAGAGACCAGCGAAGCGGACACCAAAAACAGGAAGCGGACGGAGCAGGAGAACATCTTAAAGAAAAAACCTACACCCTCCCGTCGTGGGGGCAATAACAACGCCTCAATCGCACGGGAACAGAAAGAGATCAAGGATGAGCGCGAACAGGAGGCCGAAGCGGATAAGGCCGAAGAACTCCTGCGCAAGAATCTATCCACAGCAGCAGGTCACGAGGTCCCATTCTTTGGCGAAGCCCCCGTAAAGCCGCAGCAGAAGAAGGCCGCAGGGAAAAAGAAATAACCCCTTTCAACTGAAAGCAAACGGATGAATACAGTGACAGTCACCTCTCAAAAGAATAAGTTATTCTAATGACGTGGGTGTATCCTGCGTATTTGAATGCCTCGCTTTCTGACGTTAGCGATGCCGGAACAGAGACTAGAACATCGCAAGCAATTGCGTTATGCTCTTCACGATTTGTCCATGCCCCTCTTGAACATAGACACCCATCTGTGCAATCAGTGAATACGCAACAGCAAACTGCGCAACAGCAAAGCCGGCGATAGTAAACTGGCTGATACTAACCACACCTATACCAAATTGAGAGATTGTAATGACACCGCAGGCGAACTGGCCAATTGCGAGGATGCCTCGCGCAGGGACAGGCATCCTTGAGGGTCTGTATTTGAATGATATGTGGACCCAAGGCCACCCTGCAATAGAGGCCTCGGATTTATATTCAAATCCCCAGCCATCCCACTTCTCTTTTGCCGGGAACGGCGCCCCGCAATGCGGACAGGTCACTGCCTGTTCCGAAATTTCGTGTCTGCACTCGCGACAAAGCTTCATACGTTCTGCCCTCCATAAATAAACTCCAAAAGACAATAGTGACTATATTACCTGTATTTTCGAATCCTGTCATCGTAAATTGCATTCTCAAAAAGGGCCACATGGGGACAGACAAGGCGTCGGCACAATAGAGTCAAGGATGATCATTTGCGGATCTGCTGATACGCGCTTGCATCGGTATTCAAAAACTCGGGCAGCCGTCGCAACTATTTTTTTTAACGGCTGGGACTGGTACATCATTGAGAAGGACATTGAAGAGCAGGAGCAGGTTTTGGGATTCGTGAAATCCGACCTCTGCCCAGAGGGCGAGCTTAGATATATAAGCCTCCCCGAAATCACGCAGGCAGGCGCGGAGCTTGATTTATACTTCACGCCCGCCCCAGTCTCAAAATTCAAAAAGTAACCCTTTCCCTTGCGTGGCAGTGCAGGCAGCAGCACCGCCCCCAAACGTGCGCACAAAGTACAGGCGGACACGCGAGAGCAAAAACAGAGAACACCACTAAATGCCACACCTCGATTAAATAATTGATCACCTTGTCGCATTTTCACCTTGAATTACTCATCATAAAGACCCAAAATATCCTCAACGCCGGCAAGGTTGCCAGCAAAAGCCACAGGTGGAACATTAAACGTTGGCAGATGACCATGAATGATTGTGAGCAACAAGAACATGCGGCACTGTGCTCCTCGTGGACAGACGCCGCCTTGCTCGCAGCGGTTACGACAGCGCGCGGTCAGCACCGGCCGGAGGTCTTGCCATTGATAGACGCGGAGGTGAGGAGACGAAAGCTGGCTCTACCAGCACCCGTCGCAGATGTCTGGCAATCTGCGAATCCGACTTCAAAGCGCGCAACACTTGCGACTGTGGCATCTGCCTGCTTCCAACGTCTTCGATGGAAACGACTCTCATGGATCGGCTGGGTTGTGCTGATACCGTTGGCTGCCTGCGTGGGTGGCACCGAGGCGCCACTCGTCCTGCCGCCACGCCAGCTTCAATGGACAGTCGACCCCGGCAATCCGGTGATCCAGGCTGGCGACTTGATGTCGCAGGGGCTTTGGGGCGACCCTAGCGTCCTGAAGGTGGGTGACACGTATGTGATGTACATGTCCAGCAGCACCAAAGAGCCGTTCAAGCCGCCCATCCTGACCTTTCGCGCCGTGTCGTCCGACGGTCTGCGCTGGCGGCTGGACCCGCAAACACCGTTGATGGATGCGTCGGGCACGCCGTTTGTCAGTATCGAAACGCCCTCGGTGATCCACTTTCGTGGCAAGTACCACATGTACTACACCGGCATCCATCCGTGGGGCCACAGTCCAGTGATGGAGATTGGTCACGCCAGCTCGGATGACGGCATCCACTGGGTCAAGGATGCCCTGCCCGTCGTGACCTCCAGCGGCAAGGTAAACGAATGGACGGGCTACGCGGTAGCCGAGCCTGGCGCCGTCGTCTACAAGGACCGGGTGTATCTGTACTTCGTCGGCATCGGTGCGCGACCCAAGGGGATGCCGCCTCAGTTGCAGAGCATCGGCTTAGCCATCTCCGAAGATGGCCGGGGGTTTGACAAGCCACGGGTGGTGCACACGCAGACTTCGCGCTACCCGCCAGCGGCGGGTTTTCCAGGCTACTCGACACCTTCGGCACTGGTGGACGGCGACACGATCCATCTTTTCTATGACGTCGTCAACTTCGACAAGAACGCCAAGCCCGACTGGCGGCAAGTGGCCCTTCAGGATGCGGTGTCCACCGATGGCGGGATGAGTTTCGTGGAGCGCAACGGTCCGCTCCTGCGCCGCGACGACAACGACTGGTCGGCCAAAGGAGAGCTCATCGGACCTGTGGCGCTGATTGACGGGAACCGGGTGCGCCTCTGGTTTGGGGGGCACGTGGGCTACGACCAACTCGGCAAGATGATTCGCAGAGGCTGGAAGGGCCGAGAGTTCGGCATCGGCACGATGACCACGGACCTGGCCAATCTGCGAAAACCGGCACCCTAGCCCGCCACGATGTCAGGGGCCACATGGGGACAGACAAGACGTCGGCACAAAAAAGCCCGTAAACATTGGGTTAACTCAACATTTACGAGCTTCTAAAATGGTTGGGGCGGAGAGATTTGAACTCTCGACCTTTTGCGCATCCGGAACTTAATGCTGACGCTTTTCCTCTGCTTCTTTAGAGAAGTTGTCCTTCGAGGGCATCTGTTTATTCTTGAGACACCGCTTTTTCGTGTCCGGACCAAGCGCAAAAACAGGTACTGTTATTCAGAGGAGGAACGCCTGAAAGCTCTGGAAGAACTTGGCGTCAACGCTGAAATAACACGCTTCAAGGGCTTGGGGGAAATCAACGCTAACGAACTTAATAACTTCATCAATAAATACATGCGGCTGATCCCGGTGGACTGCACCCAAGACAAGAACATTGAGGAAACGTTGCTCTTTTTTATGGCAGAAAACCGAAAGGTCAATGGGCGATACGCTTACATTATGAACAACCTAAAGATTACCGAGAAATCCTTCCATGAATGATCATTCCTTTCTCGCTTTTCGGATGCGAAAGAAGTTTCCATTCCGTTTCTTCTTAATAACCTGGCACCCTGTCGTTCTTTAAATACGGCGTAATATGAAAATACAACTTGCAAATTACGCCCAGTAAAGGTAAGGTTTCTCGCGATACACATACAGAGGAGGGATCAGAATGATTGAGCGAAATCTTGAGAAGGTGCTTCTTAAACGTTCCACAGAATATCCGGTCGTGACATTGACGGGGCCTCGTCAAAGTGGCAAGACGACCTTGGTCCGAAAGCTATTTTCTGATCATACGTATGTGAATTTAGAAGATACGGAAGCACGTTTATTAGCCCAGCGTGATCCGAAGGGCTTTTTCAGCCGTTATCCGGCTCCTGTGATCGTTGATGAGTTTCAGCGAGTTCCCGAGCTGGCCTCAACCATAATGGTAAACGTTGACGCGAACAGGAAAAAGAAAGGGCAGTATATTCTGACGGGAAGCCACCAGCCCCTTTTGCAGCAAGCGGTCAGCCAGACGTTAGCGGGACGCACAGCCTTGTTGCGCTTGCTCCCCTTTTCAATAAATGAGTTGCGACGTGTGCCTCGCCAGAAGACACATGTTGATGCGCTCATACTCCAGGGAGGGATGCCTGAGGTCTGCACGGAGCACCTCGAACCGCATGCGTATTACCGGAACTACTTCCAAACGTATATCGAACGTGATGTCCGGCAACTGATGGAAATCCGGAACCTTCCTGCTTTCGAGCGCTTCATGGTCTTACTCGCCGGACGCGTGGGACAACTCGTGAACCTGTCGGGGTTGTCTACGGAAGTGGGCGTGAGCCATACCACTTTGTCGGGATGGCTAAGCCTCTTGGAAGCCTCCTTTGTTGTCTTTAGACTCCAGCCTTTTTTCTCGAATATCAGCAAGCGTGTGGTGCGGTCGCCCAAACTCTATTTTACTGAAACAGGTTTGGCTTCCTATCTGCTAGGGCTGGAGAATGAAAAACAGGTTATGAGAGATCCCTTGCGTGGCCAGCTTTTCGAGAATCTGATCGTAACAGAGCTACTGAAGGCACGAGTGAATAAGGATGCAGATCCTCAACTGTACTTCCTGAGGACAGAGAAAGGCTTTGAAATAGATATCATCCATCGGCAGGGTTCTGAGTTGATCCCGATTGAGATCAAGTCGTCCATGAGTTACCACCCCGATTTTATCCGCAATCTAAAAACGTTTTGCGAAACCGAGAAGCAAGCTCGAAATCCGCTTCTGATTTACGCTGGCGACTCCTACCCCTCTTTTGCGGGGGTTCGCTGTTTAAATTATTTAGAAACAAGCGGATTTGATGATCTATTGGGTAAATAAGCCATACTGTTCACACTATCCTTTTACTTTGGCACGGAGATTGCAAAGACAAAGTATGAAACTTATCGGATTAGATTTTGAGACGGCGAATGGAAAATCGGGGAGCATCTGCTCCGTGGGCCTGGGTTCCTGAAGGGGCTCATAATATGTTCCTCTTTCCAGAGAACAACATGTAACTTATCAAAGATTCCGTATCGGACCGCTTACCGACTCTACCAAACTGCCACGTGAAAATAGTGGGCGCTTCGTTTTAGTTTAGCCATGACTTGGTGGTATGGCAGTAGGCACAAAAAAAGCCCGTAAAAATTGGGTTAAATCAACATTTACGAGCTTCTAAAATGGTCGGGGCGGAGAGATTTGAACTCTCGACCTTTTGCACCCCAAGCAAACTGTTTACCATTGCGTTACAACATCTTACATATTGTTTTTTAAATATGTGCCAATGTTGTGCCAATTCTCTTGCTTTGATTCACGTTTTCAAGCATACTTGACCACATCGAACCAAAACAGGAAAGCGAGGCGGAAAATGTCACTGACAACAAAACGCGGACGGAACGGGGAGCTTGTGCGATCATGGTACGGACGCTATACCGACGGGGCTGGTCGGCGCGTGTTCCTTACACTTTGCGACATGGAAGGCGAATTGAACCCCAGCGGCGACCCTAACGACAAAGGCAATGCGGCGTTTGAACGGTCACGGGATAAAGCAGAGGATGAACTCAAACGATTAAAAGAAGCCGCGCGAGCCGATGGACAGACGGCGCACATATCCGAACGGCTGATTGAAATCAAGACGGGGCGCAAGTGGCAAGAGACCGCCATAAAGGACTTGCCAAGCTTCACGGCTGGCATGAAGGGCAAGCGGTCGGATGCGTGGGCAAGTTGGCAAGTCACGATCATTGAGCGGTTTGTTTTGTGGGCGGACGGGAAGGCATTAAAAACCGTTTTGGACGTATCCCCAGAGATCGCGGAAAAGTATTTTGCTTCACTTGCAGATGGATCAAAAGCCACCGAGACTATGAAGCACGTCAAAGGCGTTTTCGTGAAGGTGTTTGATAAGGCTTTGCCGCAGGGCGTGAAAAATCCTTTCCGTGATGTAGTTTTAGAAAAGGATGCCGACGGCGGCGGCGACATGGAACACCGAACCCCGTTGAGCCATGAGGAGGAAAACCTATTGCTGCAGACGTCTCGGAAAACTGACCCCTTCATATATCGGTTGATCGTTGCCGCCCTCTCAACAGGTTTGAGGCGCGGAGACGTTTGCCGCCTTAAGTGGTCGGGGATAAACTTTAGAAACAACTCCCTGACCGTCCGAACAGGCAAGACGGGCGTTTCTGTCACCTTGCCTATTTTGCCGACTTTCCGTGAAGTGTTGGACGCCCAGCTTGCAACAAAAGAAGAAAATGCCGTTTATGTCTTCCCAGATGCGCGAGACATGATCGAAGCTAATCCAGACGGTATAACCTACCGAATCAAACGAGCGTTTGCCTTGACCTTTGCAGAGATCGCGAAAAGCGAACAAGAAGAACCAAAGGAAGCACCGAAACGGGTCACCCTTGCGAAGGTACTACCCAAGGTTTTGGAGGCTGTTCAGGGGGCGAAAATGTTCAATGCTAAACGATTGAAAATGATAGACGTTTTGAAACTATACTCCAGTGGGCAAAAATACCGAGAAATCCAAGCGACTTGGAAAATTTCACGCGATTCAATATCGGACTTGCTGCATGCAGCGCAAGAGATAAGCGGCCTGCATTTCATGCCAGGACATAAGGGCAGAAAATCAATTCGAAAAGCGATATTGGTAACAACGTGCAAGGAGAGAGAGATCGGTTCACGAAGCGCAAGCAAGTATGATTTTCACAGCTTGCGAACCACATTTTGTACACGGGCAATCAACGGCGGTTTTAGCGTCGATATGCTTCGGGCTATAACAGGTCATGCCACTGTTGATATGGTGCTAAGACATTACTATAAGCCTAAAGGAACAGACTACGCAAGCCAGCTTGAAGCGGTCATGCCTTCAGGCTTGCTGGGGTCAAATGTAAAAGCGATTGAAAGCAAAGTCGCAACACTGGCTGCGCAACTTAATAACCTGAACAAGAAAGAACGGGCACAACTCAAAAAACTAACGAAGTGAAACCACCCAGGATGTGCGCTCACGCCGTTGTGAGCGGCAAAATGAAACTGTAGTGAATGTGGCAATCTGAACGTGTGGTTCT
>JBAXOG010000105.1:0-17130 GCA_037133395.1 bacterium
GTTACCCCTTTTTAAGCCTGAGAGGTGCTCATAAATGGCAAGTCCGCACATGCATTGGACCGCGCCTAAGCGCAGTCACACAAAATTGTCTGCTTCAATCTCTATTCGATAAACTTCATTCCTTTTTTGTACTTTCAGTATAGTCGTATCACATCCCGAAGGGAAGCCAAAACGCGTTTCATCCGAAATTCATTTCACGTTTTTTCCATGGCAAAGCGTTTTAATCCGTAAGTGCCTTATTTTTGTTTAATCAATCTTGTTTAAAATCACCTAAGGTGTTAAAATGCAAACCTTAAACTTAATGACGTAAGGCTTGATACTCTATGCGCCTTGAAGAAATAGTAGCGGGAATCTCTTTAGTTGGTTTGGAACCTTCATGCGTAGCCACGGTTGTTGTGGTAGTGCCCCTTGCCGAGGGAGCATTTCAGGTTATCTACAAAACGCAGAATGGAACAATCAAAGAACGGCTGCTTACGCGAGTTGACGAATCGAATATCAGCATAGCTACGCTTGAACGTCCATGGTCTTTTGACGGCGATGGAAATGCTTTCAAGTTGGCTGTCGAAGCGAAACGCATCGACCTAGCATTCCTGTTCGATCCCATGATGGCCGTCCACACGTCGAATGTGGAACCGCTCCCTCATCAGATTACTGCTGTTTACGAATCCATGTTGCCCCGTCAGCCGTTGCGTTTTGTGTTAGCCGATGATCCCGGTGCAGGCAAAACAATCATGGCAGGACTTTACATTCGAGAACTCATCATGCGTGCCGACTCGCGTCGCATTCTTGTGGTCGCCCCCGGCAGTCTGGTGGAACAATGGCGAGACGAGTTGTTCGAGAAATTCGGCCTTCAGTTCAATGTGTTTTCAGCAGCGCTGGAAGCAGCTACGCCGACGGGAAATCCCTTCGAGGATCTCGACCACCTCATCGTCCGGCTTGATCAGATGGCCCGCAATGAGGAACTGCAGCAGAAACTCCTCGCTACCTCATGGGACTTGGTGATTTTCGATGAGGCTCACAAGCTCGCCGCCCACTTCTTCGGCAATAAGCTCGAAAAGACCGGACGTTTTCAACTTGCAGAAAAACTTGGTACCCGCACTAGGCATCTCCTTCTGATGACCGCTACACCGCACAACGGCAAAGAGGAGGACTTCCAGCTTTTCCTCTCGCTACTCGACTCCGACCGCTTCTATGGCAAGTGCCGCGATGGCGTTCACAAGGTGGATTCCTCGGATCTCATGCGCCGCATGGTGAAAGAGGAAATGTGCAAGTTCGATGGTACACCGTTGTTTCCTGAGCGACGTGCGTACACAGCCAATTACAAACTTTCTAATATCGAGTCCGCGCTTTACGAGGCTGTCACCTCCTATGTGAAGGAGGAGATGGGCAAGGCTGATGCTCTTACGGGTTCACGCAAAAGTTCAGTCGGTTTCGCGCTGACCGCCCTCCAGCGCCGCCTGGCCTCCAGCCCGGAAGCCATATTCCAATCGCTAAAGCGCCGCCATGATCGGCTGGAGGCCCGCTTGCGCGAAGAAAACCTACTGGCCCGCGGCCAGCGGTTCTTCACCCAGGATCTGGAAACCCCGCCAGAAGATGACGACGACCTGAGCGCCGAAGAGCAGGAGAATCTGGAGGAAAAACTCACAGATACCGCCACCGCCGCCGAGACCATCGCCGAACTCGAAGCAGAAATCGCCATTCTCGGTGATCTCGTTATTCAGGCCCGCGCCGTGGTTGATTCGGGACAGGACCGCAAGTGGGACGAACTCTCGCAGATTCTCCAGAACAACCCCAACATGCGCGATGCCAATGGTCGCCAGCGCAAAATGATTCTCTTTACTGAGCATCGCGACACGCTCAACTATCTTGAACGCAAAATCGGCGGCGTACTTGGCACTCCCAGTGCCATCACCACCATCCACGGCAGCGTGCATCGCGACGAACGCCGCAAGCGCCAGGCACTGTTCCGTTCCGACCCAGAAGTCCGCATCCTTCTCGCCACCGATGCCGCCGGTGAAGGAGTGAACCTCCAGAACGCCAATCTCATGGTCAATTACGACCTGCCTTGGAACCCGAATCGCCTCGAACAGCGCTTCGGCCGTATACACCGCATCGGCCAGCGGGAGGTCTGCCATCTCTGGAACCTAGTGGCCAAAGAAACCCGCGAGGGTGAAGTCTATCACCGCTTGCTCACCAAACTTGAAACCATCAACGAAACCTTTAAAGGTCGCGTTTTCGACATCCTCGGCGAGGTGTTCGAGGAAAAGAGCCTAAAGGATCTGCTTCTCGAAGCCATCCGCTACAACGACAGGCCGGAAATACGAGCTCGCCTTACGCACAGTATTGATGCCGCCTTTGACAAAAGTCGTATCAAGGAACTCCTCGACCGCAATGCCCTCGCGCAGGAAACCATGAGCGTCGAAAGACTGTTTGCCGTGAAGGAGCAAATGGAAATGGCGGAGGCTCGCCGCCTCCAACCATTTTTCGTCCGGTCGTTCTTTGCCAAGGCTTTCGAGGGACTTGGCGGCGCCATGTATCCCCGCGAACCGGGCCGCTTCGAGATAACCCATGTTCCCGCACTCATCCGCGAGCGCGACCGTCAGATCACCGGCCGTAACCGCCGCGAACTCGCTCCCGTCCTGAATCGCTACGAGCGCGTCTGCTTTACAAAAGAAGCCGTCCGCCCGCTCGATCGCCCAGATACTCCTTTCGCCCAGATGATTCACCCAGGGCATCCGCTCATGCTCGCTGTCAGCGACATCGTATTGGAGCAGCACAGCAATTTGATGCGCCAGGGCGCGATCCTTGTAGATCCAGCGGATGAAAGCGAAGAGCACTCGCTCCTGTTCCTCATCACGCACGAGATCAAGTCAGGCGACGGCACCGTGCTTTCCAAGCGGCTCCAGTTCGCCCACGTTTCACCCTCTGGCAAAGCCTCCTTTGCCGGTTGGGCGCCGCATCTCGACTACGAGCCGCTTCCAGCCGCAGACCGCGCCTTGATGGACGGTCTCTTGCAGTCCGACTGGCTACGCGCCGATCAGGAACACAAAGCACTCGCCCTCGCTGCGGCCACATTAGTCCCCGAGCATTACGGTGAAATCGCTGGCCGTCGCATTGCCCATGTAGATAAGACTCTTGCCGCAGTCCACGAGCGGCTGACCAAGGAGATTGATTATTGGTCTGACCGCTGGTTAAAGCTCCGAGACGATAAAGCCGCAGGTATGGATGTTGGCCCCAATCTCGAGAATATCCAGCGCACCATCAACGACCTCAACGGCCGATTGGAGAACCGAAAGAAAGAGCTGCAATCCATGCGTCATGTCACTAACGGTACCCCCGTGGTGCTTGGTGGCGCTCTGGTCATTCCCGCCGGATTGCTCACCCGCCTTCGCGCCGCTCAATGTGACACGGGCGTCATGACAGTGGGAGCATTCTCTTCCGATCCAGCCGCTCGCTCGCACATCGAACAGCTTGCCATGAACGCCGTTCGTGTCGCTGAAGAAACACGTGGATGCCGCGTGGTGGATGTATCGGCTCAGAAATGCGGCTGGGATATCACCTCCTACGAACCGACCATAAACGGAAAACTCCCCGAAACGCGCCACATTGAAGTCAAAGGACGTGCAAAAGGTGCGACCACGGTCACGGTAACAAGGAACGAGATCTTTGAAAGTTGGAATCAGGGCGTAAAATACCACCTAGCTATCGTTCTGGTTGGCGAAAACGACTCCATCGAAGGTCCCCATTACGTTCCCCATCCTTTCAAGGAAGAACCTGGCTGGGGCATAGCCTCCGTCAACTACAGCCTGCCAGACCTATTGGCTCTGTCGAAATCAACTATTTTGTTGTGACATTGCTATTCAGTTTAGAGTATAATCAGGGAAATTATTTTAGGATTAGACACAATGAATGCAACTTTATTAAAACGATGTGTAAGAGCCTTGGCGGAAGAAAGCAGCCGAGACCTTAGCGTGCTGTGCGAATCTGTTATCCGCGAGGAGAAACAGAAAGGGCACAATGTCCTCGCAGGACAACTTGAGCGTACGTTGGTAGATGCTCGCGCTCGCCGTCTTTCAGCAGAAAATAACCATCCCCGCCATCTCAGTTCCTTACCCACATCCTTATTGAAGGAATCCATCGAACAGCAATTCGTTAGGCTTGATCCATCGCAAGCCCGGCACACCATGATTCTCGACGACGCGGTCGAATCACGTTTCGTGCGGATTGAACAAGAATATGCTGCACGCGAACGGTTGGCAAAGCATGGTTTTAAGCATACGCGCCGAGTCTTGCTTTATGGTCCTCCTGGATGTGGCAAGACGTTGGGTGCTGAAAGGCTTTCCTGGAACACGGGTTTACCGCTTCTCAAAGTACATTTCGACACTCTGATATCCTCCTATTTTGGCGAGACAGCAACACAACTCAGGAGAGTGTTTGAGACAGCCCATCGTCAGCCATGTATTTTGTTTTTCGACGAGTGTGACTACATTGCCCGCAAACGCGGTGATGCGCGTGATGTTGGCGAGATTTCCCGAGTCGCCAATACGCTCTTGCAACTTTTGGAGGACTACGATGCGCCCGGACTGTTACTTGCTGCCACCAACTTAGACGAGCAGTTAGATCACGCGATATTCCGCCGGTTTGACGATGTGTTTTGTATGCCTCTGCCCGGTAAAACAGAAATTGCTCGTATACTGCAACTTACTTTGTCCGCAGTTTCAGTTGACCGCCATGTCTGTTGGCAGGCACTTGCTGACGAACTGACCGGCATGTCTTCTGCGACTGTCGTACAAGTTGCGGAAGATGCCGCCAAACACGTCATTCTAAATGGGCAAGAGACCATTCGTCACGAGGACATTCAACAGGCAATTTCTCGTATTTATCGCATTCGTCATCTGGGAGGACAAAACGGTGCCTCCAAACGATAGTCCATTCTCGCATCTCGTCTTTCAGGTTGTTCACGAAGGTCGTGCTCGTCTGCGGAAGCCACCTCCGATACCCCCAATGCGCGAAGCGCAAAACTGCAAGAACCGTAAAAAACATGCAACTTACCTTCGTGGCACAATAGACTCTTTGCGAGCTCGATGGGTTGAACAAGACTCTGTACGAGCAGACACAAACCTGCCCTGTCTCGAACCAGGCAGACAACTTGTACTAAGAGTTGAGGAAAACGCAAAACTCGATTTTCTTCGCTCTTCGTTTGACCTTGAGATCGTATGCGAAGAAGAAGATGGTTTTGTTCTTGTTGCTTCAAAAGATACCGACCTCAAGAAACTCATACTTGCAATCCAAAAATTTGAGAAATCGCAAACCGGTGGCGGCAGTGCTGCCAAATTGTACGAGATCGACGATCTTGAATCGTCAGAAAGCCGTCTCAAACGACTTTTGACACAGCATCTTTTTGGTTCTTGGCCTGACATACAAGATGCCGACACTTTGACTGTAGATATAAGCATCGCTTGCCTCGGTACAACGAGACTTCCTGAATTTCAACCTCAAGCAAATGATGAAGATGAGGATGCTTATCAGGCAAGACTCTCGCGCCATAGAGAAAAATATGACCGTGCACAAATGGATATTGACGATATAATGTACGAACGTCA
Organism: bacterium; assembly: GCA_037133395.1. GTDB lineage: Bacteria > Verrucomicrobiota > Kiritimatiellia > RFP12 > UBA1067 > CAIZQW01. The sequence goes on from JBAXOG010000105.1 coordinate 5,604, forward strand.
GGAGATTATCAGTAAATGGATAGCTACTTTTTCAAATTCTACTGTCGAATCAATAACTCAAGACCCTTTTTCGGGCATTTTCAAGCTGTCGGATTCTTTCACGATACGAGCAAAAATATCCGGTGCGTGTTTCAAAGATCTTGTGCTAAGCCATCCACATGCGTTTAAGTTTGAAGAGATCGACGAGATTGAACCCTTTTCGTCTGAATCGCATACGATAGACGTAACTAAGCTTCCCTCTTTTTTACCTCCCGATGAAAATGCCGCATCAGTCTGTGTTATCGACAGTGGTATACAAGAGCGCCACCCGTTTTTAAAACATTCTATACTCCATTCCGATTCGAAATGTTTCATTCCGGGGGTTTCGTCTACCGATACCGCTGACTACGTCAAACCGAGCGGACACGGAACTGGCGTTGCGGGTTGTATTCTATATCCACGTAACATGCCAAACGCTGGATCAAAACATCAAGCCCTTTGTTGGATCCACAATGCACGAGTGCTTGACGATCAGAATAATCTTCCTCCAAAACTAATGCCTGCACTCTATATGCAGCAAGTAGTTGAGTATTTCACAAATGCAGACAGAACCCATCCAACACGCATTTTCAATCACTCGATAAACACGCGTACATCTGGTATCCAACCGCACATGTCCACATGCGCGACAGCTATCGATCACCTTTCTCATAAAAAAGACATACTGATTATTCAAAGCGCCGGCAACCTCCTTTGCGGGACCGTGACCAAACATCTTACTTCCGGCAGGGCATATCCCAAATACTTGCTAAGAAATAACTCGAGTATCCGTAACCCAGCTCAAAGTTTTGCAGCTATTACAGTCGGTTCAGTTGCTCACACCTACTGGCAAAATGGACATCGCGCCTCTATGGCTAAAAAGGATCAACCGTCGGGGTTTTCGCGTACTGGTGAAGGAATGTGGGGGTGTATTAAACCTGATGTTGTCGAATATGGCGGAGATTTCATTGCCGACATGGGAACACCGCATCAAGTTACAACATCGAAACATACGAACTGTTCACTTGTTTGTTCAACAATGCACCGCGCGGCTCTGATTGGTAATGAATCGGTAGGCACTTCTTTTTCCGCTCCCAAGGTTGCTCACATAGCGGCTACATTAGCGAACGAACTACCAAACGAACCATGTTTGCTGTATAGGGCTTTGATTGCAAATGCCGCAAGGTGGCCTGACTGGGCTGAGAAGCATGCGGACAAGAGAAAGGTCTTACGTCATATAGGTTATGGTATTCCAGACGTTTTTCGCGCTGCTGCGAACAATGACTACCGAATTACGCTCATCTCCTCAGGTGCCCAATACATACCCGCTCGTGATGCCCACATTTACAGGATAATCGTACCTTCTGAAATTAATGCCCCCGAAATTGAATCACAAATTCGCATAGACGTAACATTATCTTATACGGCTCAACCGCGAATAACAAGAAGGCGCGTACACGGCTATCTCTCAACTCGTCTTGATTGGAAAGTCAGCAAGAAAGGCGAATCTTTGGAATCCTTTCGTAATCGTGTTTTCTATGATGGAGATAAAAATTTGCAAAAAGGAGACGCTATTTTTAAATGGATGCTTAGGGAATCAACGAGTGCAGGTGACGCAAAAGGGGTCAGTCGCCAAAACAGCACACTCCAAAAAGACTGGTGCCATCTCGCCGCACATGATTTACCGAGTGAATTCTGCATCGCAGTAATAGGACACCCTGGATGGGACGCTTCCCCCGTCACAGCCGCAAAATACGCCTTAGTCGTCTCATTTGAGGCTGTAAACAATGATGTAAGAATATATCAACCGATCCGAGTCGCAAATGAAGTACAGGTGCCCGTCGATGTGCGGCAACGAATCAAGGTGCCTGCCGAACCTGATTTTGATCTTTCAGACCTTTAGTTTTAGCTCACTAACGAACTTCGAAATTCTTTCTATGTCCAACTACCCCATCAAATCACCACGCAAGCTCATCGAAGTTGCCCTTCCGCTGGATGCGATCAATGAAGCATGCGCATACGAAAAAATGCCGGGCATCGGTGCTCACCCTCGCGGGATTCATCTTTGGTGGGCGCGCCGACCTTTGGCCGCAGCAAGGGCCGTTATCTTTGCCCAAATGGTTAACGATCCAGGCACAAACATTGGCCGCGGTTTCAAATATGGGATGAACAAGAAGGATGCCGCAAGAGAACGAGAGCGACTTTTCAAAATCATCGAGGATCTTGTGAAATGGGAAAACAGCACCAACGAGGAAGTGCTGGAGCCTGCCCGAGCTGAGATTCGACGCTCATGGCGGGAGGTATGCGAGCTCAATAAAGAACATCCGCAGGCCGCCGAGCTGTTCGATCCCGATAAGCTTCCCGCATTTCATGACCCGTTTGCGGGTGGCGGAGCGATTCCACTAGAGGCTCAGCGGTTGGGGCTTGAGGCATACGCTTCCGATCTCAACCCTGTAGCTGTTCTCATCAACAAGGCCATGATCGAGATTCCACCCAAGTTTGCCGGACGTGCACCGGTAGGCGCAGATCCAGAGTTAAGAAAGGGACGCAAGCTCGCAATCACGCGATCTTGGCCGAGCGCAACAGGTCTTGCAGAAGATGTTCGCCGCTACGGAGCATGGATGCGGGCTGAAGCACATAAACGAATTGGGCATCTTTACCCAGACGTGGAAATAACCAATGAGATGGCAAAGGAACGACCTGACCTAAAACCTCTGGTCGGTAAAAAAGTGACCGTCATCGCATGGCTATGGGCACGCACGGTAAAGAGCGCGAACCCTGCATTCTCTCATGTGGATGTGCCACTTGCCTCAACCTTTATTCTGGCCAACAAAGAAAACCACCAGGTATACGTGCAACCTTGCGTTGATGGAGACAAATACTGTTTCAAAGTGAAACTCGGGACACCGCCACCGGAGGCAGATTTAGGCACCACGGCCGGGAAACGAAAAGCATTCCGTTGTCTGATATCCAATACTCCAATCGATTACGATTATATCAGGAACGAAGGGAAAGCCGGCCGCATGGGGCAGAAGCTAATGGCCATTGTTGCCGAAGGGCCTCGCGGTCGGATTTACCTTACTCCCACCGTTGAGGCTGAGACAACTGGAAGGAACGCAAAGCCAACTTGGAAACCGGACATGGTGCTGCCGGACAACACTCGCGATTTCAAGACTCCAAACTACGGGCTTAATACCTACGGCGACCTTTTTACGCCGCGGCAATTGGCAGCACTGACTACCCTCAGCGATCTGGTAATTGAGGTGCGCGAACGCATACGCCAAGATGCCTCCAATGCGGGAATGGATGATGATTGCAGAGTGCTAGAAGCCGGTGGAATCGGCGCTACCGCTTACGCGGAATCCGTAAGCGTTTACCTCGCGTTTGTTGTTGATCGGTGCGCAGACTTTTCCAATTCAGTTACCCGTTGGGTTCCTGGTAATCAAAAGGTGATGAATCTCTTCGGGAAACAAGCCATTCCTATGACATGGGATTATCCAGAAGCGGCTCTTCTTGCCGATACGGTCGGCGGATTCTCACCAGCGTCGCTTTACATCGCTGATTGCATCGAAAAGCTATCTCCAGCCGCCGCTGGCTTTGCCATCCAAGCAGACGCCCAAACCCAGACAATATCCAGGCTCAAAATAGTTTCCACTGACCCTCCCTATTACGACAACATCGGCTACGCCGATCTCTCTGATTTTTTCTATATTTGGTTGCGTCGAACATTGCGATCTGTTTTCCCTGCTACGCTCGCAACGATGGCTGTTCCAAAGACTGAAGAGCTGATTGCGACGCCTTATCGTCATGGCAGCAAGGAGAAGGCCGAGGCGTTTTTCTTGGAAGGGATGACTCAAGTAATTCACAACGTCGCAGAGACCGCTCATCCCGAGGGTCCTGTTACAATTTATTATGCATTCAAGCAGTCAGAGACAAATGGCGATGCTGGCACCTCTTCAACTGGCTGGGAGACTTTTCTGACTGCAGTCCTGCGTGCAGGCTTTGCAATTGTGGGTACCTGGCCGTTACGCAGCGAACAAGAGTTCCGCATGATAAGCATGGGGAACAACGCTCTCGCCTCCAGCATTGTTCTTGTCTGCCGAAAACGTCCCGCTGATGCGCCCTCCATTTCCCGCCGCGAGTTCATCCGCGAGTTGAACGGTGTGTTGCCAGAGGCGCTGGAAGAGATGACTAAGGGCTCCGGCGGCGAATATTCACCCGTCGCCCCGGTGGACCTTTCTCAGGCAATCATCGGCCCGGGCATGGCTGTCTTTTCTAAATACTCCGCAGTGTTAGAAGCCGACGGCTCGCTCATGACAGTTCATACGGCGCTCCAGCTCATCAACCGTTTCCTTGCAGAGGATGATTTCGACGCCGACACCCAATTCTGCCTGCATTGGTTTGAACAACACAATTGGACCGATGGATCTTTTGGTGATGCGGATACGCTTTCTCGCGGTAAAGGCACAAGTGTGGACGGCATGAAGGAAGCCGGTATAATCCAAAGCGGTAGTGGAAAGGTCCGACTCCTGAAGTGGGCTGAGTATCCCACTGATTGGGACCCGAACGCCGACACCCGCACACCCGTATGGGAAGCCCTTCATCACCTGATCCGCACCTTGAAGCAAGGCGGTGAATCAGCTTCGGGCGCGCTTCTCGCCGCACTAGGTGGCAAGGCTGAGGCCGTGCGTCAACTCGCGTACCGGCTCTACACACTCTGCGAACGCCTGGGCCAGGCCGAAGATGCCCGCGCCTATAATGAACTCATCACCAGTTGGACCGGCATTGAAACTGCCGCTTCAACCATCGTACCGCCACCAGCAGAAGGGATGCTGCCTGGCTTTGAATGATTGTGGAATGCCCAATGACTGAAACCGATATTCAACCTCATGCTGCCGCTTTGCTAGCTCTAGCAGAGACGCTCCGCCACTTTGAGTCCGTGCTTTGCCAGACAAGCGGCGAGAATTTCAACCTCTTTGATATTCTCGGCATCGGCCATTACGAGGTGCGCACACACTCGCCGATGCTGGCGGAATTGCTTAATCCGCACGGCTCGCATGGTCAAGGCGCGGTCTTTCTGAAAAAGTTTCTCGATGGTTTAGAGATTAGTGATTTCGACGTCGGCTCAGCTCGTGTGACCACCGAAGTGAATGCTGGCGCTCTGGGCCGTCTTGACATCGTGCTGAGAGACAATAAAAAGCGTGCCATCTTCATCGAAAACAAAATCCACGCCGGCCTTCAAGACAAACAATTGACGCGGTATCATGAGTACAACACAGAAGCGACCTTGCTTTTTCTGACGTTGAACGGAGACGGCCCGTCAGACTGGGCAACAAATGCCGCCTATCAGGAAGAAAGCTTCCAGAAGGTATTCACTGCTATTTCCTATCGGTCTGATATTATCCGATGGCTTGAGGCATGCCGTAAAGAGGCCGCCACCGCGCACAGCGTGCGTGAAGTGATTACCCAGTACATTCAACTCATCAAGCATCTCACGAATCAAAGCACGAGCAAACGTATGAACCAAGAAATTATCAATCACATTACTCAGGATCCGACTGGGAAAAGGTATCTGGCCTATGCAAGCCTGCGCAACGCTGATCGCGATATTCGCAGGTCGGTCATTGAGAAAGTGAACGAGCAAATGGATGTATTGGGCAAAGGCCTAGGTCTGGAGACAGTGGACAGGTTTCTCGGTGAAGGTCAGAAGCCGGAACAGTACTTCTATACGACACCGACCATGCGGTCAATGAATCTGAAGTTTGGAATCCGATGCAGTCCGGGGTACACGGCCTTTGTTTTCGGCTTTGCTTATCTTGACGGCAAAGTGACAGAACTGCCGAATTCGCCTGTTATCGCGTCGTTTCGGGAAATCTTCTTATTGGATCGAACGCAGTTAAATTCGTTCTGGCACGTCTATGAGTACTGGCCTCATCCGCATGGTAACTGGGACGACACGATCCTCGCGGAGATTATCAAGAACAACGGATTGCCGGCGATTGGCGACCTGGTCAGCAAACTCAACCGGGTCGCGTACGAAGCGGCTGAATCACTTTCAAAATGATTGGAGACTAATCTTATGAAACCGTGGAGAGAAATCATTGTTCCCCATCCTGACGTGCTCGACGGCACGTTCCAGCAATCCGAATTTGCGGCCGATTTGACCGCTGTCCGTACTGGAAAAGCGACAATCGAATACGGCAACGCGAAGGCCTTTTACGAACGAACTTTTATTACCGAAGGTATGGGACGTCTGCTCACGCAGGTATCGCAGCGACTGAACGGAAAAGGCGGTGAGCCGGTTATTCAACTTCAGACAGCCTTCGGAGGTGGAAAAACACACACCTTACTGGCTGTGTATCACCTGGCCTCACGCAAGTGTCCACTGGGCGATCTGCCCGGCATCCCGGCTCTTCTCGATCAGGCAGGTTTGTTTGACGTGCCACAGGCACAGATTGCCGTTCTTGACGGCACGGCCCACGCCCCCGGCCAACCGTGGAAACATGGCAAGCAGTCAATTCGGACCCTCTGGGGAGAAATGGCCTGGCAACTTGGCAGGGAGGAAGGCTATACGATGGTGCAAGAGTCCGACGTGGCCGGCACCTCTCCTGGAAAAGATGTTCTTTGCGATCTGTTGACGCGCTACGCGCCCTGCGTCGTGCTGTTGGATGAATTGGTCGTTTATATTCGCCAATTCGTGGAGAGCCAGCCCTTGAGTGGTGGAACCTACGACAGTAACATCTCATTCATCCAATCTTTGACCGAAGCGGCCAAACTAGTGCCTAACGCAGTAGTACTGGCCTCACTGCCGGATTCAAATAGTCAGGCTGGTGGGCCACGTGGCCTCCAAGTCTTGTTGGCGCTTGAATCCGTTTTTAACCGGATTCAGGCCTTGTGGAAAACGGTATCGCCAGAAGAGGCGTTTGAGATTGTCCGCCGCCGTTTATTTGAACAGATCCGTGATCCCAAGGCGCGTGATCAAGTCTGCCGTGCTTTTGCTGACGCCTACGTGGCCGAAGGATCGAAGGTGCCGCAGGAAACCCAGGAGGCGCGTTACCTTGACCGTATGCTACAGAGTTATCCCATCCATCCAGAGGTTTTCACCCAGCTTTATGAAGAGTGGACCACTATCCAGAACTTTCAGCGTACTCGCGGTGTGTTGAAACTCATGGCAAAAGTGATTCATCGATTGTGGCAGGACAACAACAACGATCTCATGATTCTCCCTGGTAGCATACCCCTCTACGACGGCAGTGCCCGTAACGAACTGATCAACTATCTCAACCCTGGCTGGGATCCGGTAATGGACCGTGACATTGATGGCGAAAGAGCCGAAACGACGATGCTGGAAGCCAAGGAGCCGCGCTTCGGTTCGGTTCAGGCTGCCCGCAGAGTGGCACGTACCGTCTTTCTGAGTAGCGCACCATCATCGGTCAACGCGAAGCCGGGAACGCGCGGTATCGAGCGTGGACGGGTGCTTCTCGGCTGCCTTCAGCCAGGTCAAACATCCTCTCTCTATATGGACGCGCTGAATCGCCTTTCAGATCAGCTTCATTACATGAGTTCCTCCGGTGACAAGACGAAGGATACCACTCGCTATTGGTTCGACACGCGTGCCAACCTCCGCCGTGAAATGGAAGAACGAAAAAAACGCTTCGAGGACAAGAACGAGGTGCGCGGACGGATGGCTGATGTTGTCAAAAAACTTGCAGCAGGTGCAGGCTTCTTTGATGGCACACATATTTTCACCCCACATAGCGATGTTCCAGATGATACTGCATTGCGTTTAGTTGTGCTTACTCCGGAACAGTTCTTTGCCCGTGAAGAGCCGCGCCTGGCAGTCGAAGCCGTGTTGGATTACATTAAGAGCAACGGCACGAAACCGCGATACCGCGGCAACCGTTTGCTTTTCTTGGCGCCTGACCACGGCGCACTTGCGAGACTTAGCGACAGTATCCGTATGGTGCTGGCCTGGAATTCAATCGTCGAAGATGTCGCTGCAATGCGTCTTGTACTGGACAATCTCCAGGCCGAACAAGCCAAGAAAGAACTGCGCGGTGCTGAAGATGTTTTGCCGCGCGTCGTCCGCGAGTGTTACAAATGGCTTCTCTGTCCTTCACAGGAAGCCCCCACAGCTAAACTGAGCGTTGAGCCCTTCCCTCTCAACACCAGTGGCGCGTCCTTGGGTTCTGAGATCGAGCGTGTGTGCAAAGATAACGTATTGGTGATAACTATTTGGTCGCCGATCCATTTGCGTAATGACTTGAAAAAACTTTACTGGAAGGCCGACAAGCCCGCAGTAAAAGCTGCTGACTTCGGTGAGGATACGCTTCGCTACTTGTACTTGCCTCGCTTGAGAGATCGCGGCGTTCTGGAACAAGCCATTATCAAAGGTGCCGGAACACGAGACTTCTTTGGTACTGCCTACGGACAATCAGGCGACACCTATGACGGATTCAAGTTTGGCGACGCCAACGTGCAACTCGATGATACGTTGCTCTTGATCGAACCCGATGCTGCCCAGGCGTACGAGATTGCTCACCCGCCCAAGCAGCCGGGCCAGCCGCCGCCCCCCGGGCCGACCCCGCCACCCGGCCCGACGCCACCCGGCCCTGTTCCGCCTGTTCCGCCTGTGGTGCCCACCACGGCTAAATCAAAAACCTTCTACGGCTCAGCCGATGTAGCACCAGCCGCAGCCAAAATGCGTCTCGTGCAGATTGCCGAGGAAATCATTGCTGTTCTCACCGCCGATCCGAACGCGGAGATCAAAGTCAGCGTGGAGATCAGGGCTAACTTCCCCAACGGTGCCCAATACCAGACCAAGCGTGCCGTTTCCGAAAACACACGAACCCTTGGATTCAGAACTGCGGAGTGGGAATAACCGGCGGGAGGAACATGTCAAAAAAACAAGGATTCGATTCATCCCATGTAGACAAGAGTGAGGACTACCCAAATCGTTGGCCCTTTGCTCAAGAGATTTACCGTATTGCCACCTCTGCCTGTCCAAAAGACTGGTCAGTCAGGATTGGCATCTACGGCGAGTGGGGTACAGGCAAAACCTGTGTTCTCGATTTCATTGAGCAGATGGCTGCTAAGGATGATCAAATTGTAATTCTCTTTAATCCCTGGGAATTCAGCGATGCCAAGCACATGTGGCAAGCTTTTGTGGCAAAAGTGTTGTTTAAACTGCGCCCCTATATTTCCCCGCCTTCCCTTAAATCAGATCCAAAGACGGCAAGTAAAAAAATTACTCGATCTGTACTTGCAAGCAAATATACCGACATCTTCGCCAAATTTGCCGGGAAAATTGAATTTGATTTATACGGCTTAAACATAGGGGAGACGATAGCAAACAGTATTGATCTTCTAAAGGAGTACTTCTCTTTTACCCACGAAGAAATTGAGGAATTATCAATCGCTTTAGGCGACAAGAGGGTCATCATTATTGTTGACGACCTTGACCGCGCCTCATCGGAAGTAGTCCCCGAACTCTTCTACGGTCTCAAGCAAATTCTTGATATCCAAGGCTTCTCCTTTATTTGCGCATTTGACCCAGTCGTCGTTGGTAAAATATTGGGAGAAACACATAAGGGGTTTGGATGTGGCCTTAAGTTCCTTGATAAGATTATTGATTATCCGAGATGGCTCCAGCAACCTTCGCCAGAAGGTTTCCGCAATCTCGCCCACGCCAATATCGACAAATATTGCTCATTCGTGCCCAAGAATACGCTCGAGTCAATTTTGCCCCTTCTTCCGCAGAATCCGAGGTCGATCAAACAGTACATAAGACTGTTGGCGCTTCTGGAAACTCAGTTGGCAAGACACGACGCAGAAGAATTGAACTGGCCAGTTATTCTATTGGCCAACGTACTTAAAATATCGTTTCCACAGTTGGCGCAGGACGTTATTTCCGATCTATCTTTTTGGAATGAAATTGATACAGCAGTGATGATTCATGTGGGGCATAGCAGCGACCCCGATCCAATCCCTCCAATTATTCAGAAGCGCCTCGACAAATGCGTAAAGATATCAAACATCCCAATAGCCGCAGCGGAATTGGGACGCCTAAAATCTCTCCTTGAGAGACTTGTTAAGTGCAATTGTTCCACATTGGACACGGCCAATACGTTTCACTATTTTTTACACATCGCAGAAAATCCAGCTTCTATGACGCATCGAGAATATCGGGATTTCTTCAATGCGTGGGAAAAAACCAAAGATCAGGCAACTATTGCTAAGCGGATTGTCGATCATGCGGCACTCTTCTCATTCAAAGATGAAAGCGTTTTTTCTTCCTTGTTGAACCGTACAATCAACTACCGAGACCATCTGTTGGAGCGTACAGTAAATACACCATCAACTCAGGAAATGAAGCCGCTTCTTGATCATGTTCAGGTGTCGTTTGTTTTGTTGGGACAGCTTGTCTTTGAAGTAGGCGGTGTCTCGTCTGCTACAAAGCTACTGACCGAGGAACATTTGGCTTTGCTTTTCGAGTCTTTCTTCCGGTATTCTGTCTGGAGAAATACAAAAGAATATCGAACCTTGCGAAAAGCTGAAGAGGATTTTCTGAAGAGGCTAGTCAAAGAGTGGAATGGCGATGTATTCAAAATCATGAAAGCACTTCAGCCATTATCGCAAAGCCGTGTCGCTTTTGCATCTGACAGAGACAAAGCGCTTCGCAAGGAACTCGCGAAACCAATCCTTTCCAGATATTCACTGCAAATATGTGAATATTTCCATCAGCAAGGCTTTGTTAGCAGTCTCGCGCCTAACGACGCCTCCAACAACGAAATCAATCAAATTCTGCTTGACCCGGATGGTCCATTCTGGCGCACCAACAGCGTTGCGGTCTATTCCATGCTAAAATGTGCAAAGAATGAACTATCAGTTCAACTCAACATCTTTGATCTTTTTCACCATTTCAAGGGAGTTCTAAAGTCGTATTCAGGACATGGTCCAGCCCATGCAGTGGAAAAATTACTGAGCAAAAAGCGAATGTCTCTCGCCCTCTGGAAGGCTGCTACCGTTTCTCCGCTTAACAATCGGTTTGTTGGAGAAATGCGTGATTTCCCTGTCATCGTTCAAGGTTTCGGTGTCACACTGCCGATTCCTGTGTGGTGGAAAAACGCTTTGGAGTCACTCGATAGAAAATAAACCACGCTCATCACTATTTCTCTCGTTGTCATAGTGGATTAGGGGTACAGTTCTTTTTCGTTCATCGTTTCGCCTCGGCAAGGCAGCAGGGATGTTTGTCTCAGTTATATCAGGAAGCATTGCAATTGAAAAAAATACTCGCTCTGTTCAACCGGAATTATTAGTGCCATAAACCTGATCCGCTAGCCTCTGATTAATTAAATGCCCTTAATGTTGCTTGTTGTTACCAAAAATCATAGTGAAATTCACCCGAACGAATAATTTTTAATTCTAATGAAAGTCTTTTTGCCGTCGTCTATAATTGAGGCCCTCCCCAAATGCTGGACAGTAAAACGGCTTTGTTAAGATATAAAAC
>JBAXOG010000106.1:0-16871 GCA_037133395.1 bacterium
GTACTATTGGGAGCACGAACGGCATCACGAAAGCCGGTCCCGCCACACTGACGCTCAGCGGTGTCAATACGTTTACGGGGCCGTTGACGATCTCGACAGGGCTTTTGGCGGTCGAGGGCGCTGGTCAGCTGGGAATCGGTAATTTTGCTACCAACATCGTCAACAACGCCGCGTTTGTCTACAACAGCAGTGCAGATCAGATTTTAGGAGGGCCTATATCCGGTACAGGGTCATTAACCAAAACAAACGTCAGCGCGTTGATGCTCAATGGACTTGTCTCGAACACGGTTTTAGTCGCGGGAGGTTATCTGGGTGGAACCGGCATGTTGATCGGCACTGTAACGAATTTCGCTGCGATCGGTGCCGCTACCGCTTCCACTATCGGAACGTTGTCTGTCTCCAATCTGGTCATGAAAGAGAACGCCTCGTGTCTTTGGAACTACAATGATACAACCAATGATGTGATACAGGTCACTGGCTCGCTCACGTTGCCCAATGTGGCGACCGTGAATGTCAGCCAGGTGACCTCCGGCCAGCTTCCCAAGGAGGGTGTGCTCTTCTCTTCGGGTACGCCGTTGCTCGGCGCCTCCAATCTGAGCGGCTGGGTCGTGCGAGGCGATGGGGTTCACGCCGATACACGGATGGTCATCCGCGGAAACAGAGTGATCATCTCGTCAATGGGAGGAACGCTAATCTCCTTCCATTAAACAACCTGCGTATATACCCAATGAAACTAATCCTCATCTCGGTGCTCTCTCTCATCACCGCCACGAACTTCGCTGCGTCAAATCCGTTTCTTCACGAAGTTTCCGCTGATGGAAAACTGGAATTCAAGCTGGAAGATAAGCTCCACCTGCAGGCGTTTGCTTGGCCTCGGACATTGTTGTCGTATGCAGTGATTTTTAAAACGCCACCGCAAGCTAATCGGCTTCACCTGCGTGATCTCGGCACTGGTCAGGATGTCGCGTTCCAATTGTCCGATGTAAAGGGTAACTTTGCGTTTGTAAATTTCTTCGCGGATCTACCATCGGGAGGCATACGACGCTTCGAATTGTCGAGCGGAGGAGCACGTGCCATGATGGCCGCTGGGGTGAGGCAAATCGCAGAAGGCAATACCATCGTGCTGGATGCCGGGAAGTTGAAGGTGCGGTTGCCGGCGTCGCAGACCATTGCCGGCAAGGTGCCAGGACCGATTTTGCAGGTGAACCAGTTTGGCGATTCCACACTTGTGAGTCCGAAGCGCACGGTGAAATCCATTACGACAGAGATCGTCGAGACCGGACCGCTCTTCATTGCTTGTCGGATGACGTATCAATTTGACGGGGGCGGACGTTACGTCGCGATTGTGAAAGCGATTGCCGATTACGATTACGTCGAGTTCAATGAAGAGATGATTGGGCTGACGAAAGAGGACAATATCTTCGTTGAGACTGCATGGACGAATCTGCATCCAACGCACCGAATGGTGATTGGAAGCCCGTTCGGCGGAACGCAGCACGTGGACGAGCCGATGATACAGCCGTTCCGCGGTGAGGACCCTGCCTTTACCGGGCCTTCACGTATCGAAGATCCGTCCGTGGAAATGTTAGCGAGCCTGACACCGTATTGGCCGAACGGGTGGGGCGGGAACCGGTCAGCATCATTTTGGGATGAGCAATCGGGCGACGCAGTAGGAGTGTTCATCGCCGACGCATCGAAATGGCAGGACCATGAATATGCGATTTGGACATCGTCGGACAAGGCGAAGGTGAAATACCGGTACGCGAACAATGTGTTGTTTTGGAAATGGCCGCTGGTGACGGGCACGCGGTTGACGGGGGTCACCGCTTACAAACATAGCCGTGCGGAACAAACTGCATTGGCGGACCAGACGCTCGACAAGGCGGGCGATGATCGATTTGACGTGGGAGATAAATTGATGGAGCTGCCACGCCGGCTGCAAATCCAGTATGGCGATATTTCGCTGAACCGCGTGAAAGACTGGATGCTCGATTACCCCGAGACAGCGAAGCGTCCGCCGACCAGCGCGATGAAGCCGGGCCGGCAAAAAACAGTGGAGGCCTACATGAAGGCGTTGCCGACTTGTGCAATGACGGATGTGGTGACCGGCATGTTTCATCCTGTCAGTTTGCGCGATATGGGGTACTGGGTTGTGCCGGATTTTCTGCGATATCGTGAGGCGATGACGCCGGAGCAGCGAGCGCAGGCGACAGCGGTGTTGTTATTCACCGCCTACGTCGCGGCAGAGGATGAATATTGCCCAATGCGGACCATGCTTGGCGGTCATCCGAATTTCATGGCGGATCTGAAATTTCCCATCGCGGCAGCCGCATTTTTATTTCCCGAGCATCCATTAGCATCGGAGTGGCGTGACCAGTATGAAAAATTTATGGAACTCTGTGGCCACTTTTACGTCCGTCCTGCTGTGCCGGCGTGGGAGGCACTCGGAGGGCGTTTCACCGAGAGCATCGCGACGTACAATTGGGCGTTCATGGGGCCGACAAGTGATGCAAACTACCTCGGCCATGTCACCGGTGCGCGGAACTTTTACGCGACGCCACAACTCGCAGACATGGGCGCTTATCTCGTCGGTATCTTAACCGCTCCGCAAGTGACGAATAACCACACGGTCGTCAGCGGCGCGCCGCCGACGTGGAAAAATGGCTATAAACGGTTGCACCCGCCACAGGGCGCGCACTCCAGCAAACGCGGCGCAGGTGGCCCGATGTACACCATCGGCGAACAATTGCGCCAGTACCGGCCGCTCACGGCTGAGCATCTGATGTGGGGTGCATTCCCTGCCGCAGGCAAAGGGTTTGAGGATCGCAACGGCACCGAACTCGGCCCTATCAACCGTGGAACCAATCCACATCTCACGAGCACGAAGTACACGGGCTACGGCATCGTCCTCCGCGCAGGCGTGGACACGCCGGAAGAGATATCCGTTTTTCTTCAGCAAGTGGACAAAGGGCCAAACTACCGGTGGGGTTACGCCAACCAGAATGGCAGCGGCGACATCTATTATTACGCTGGGGGCAAGAGTTACAGTGGCCACGAACGCGAAGAGGCCGGTGATGGTCACGTGGACGACGCGATGTTTAGCAGCAACACTGGCGTATATAAGGACTGGCATTTCTGGTGCATTGGCATGAACGAGCTTACCCGGCCTTTTTACAATCTCGGTGTGGCGCAGTTTGCCGAAATCGTCCCTCAAACAGGACCCGGTGCTTATGCGTGGCCTGAATACCAAAGCCGCAGTGTCATGCTTGTGGGGACGGATTATATTGTCACCTATGACCGCATTCTCGATGGGTGCGGTACACGGTTCGCCTGGAATATCTGTCGCGACGACGAAATGCCTTTCATTCAGCACATCAAAGGTGGTGGCGACCCAGTCAATCTTGTTCTACCGAAAGACGGCTTTGTGCGCGGCAGTCTCTCCACGATGATTAAAGGCGGCGGCAGCCACATGGCACTTGTCACCCACAAGTCCGATGTCAAAATCATCCCGAACAAACGCGTTAAAGGTGTTCCACCGCTGCCCTACGTTCGCATTGCTACATCCGATAGCGAAGATTTCATCTTTCAAGACGACAGCGACATCCACTATGCTAACAGTAAAATAGCGTTTACTGGCCGTGCCGGCGTGATTCGTCAGCGCAAAAACGGCCAGACCGAGCTGTCCTTGTTCCATGGCACGCACATTGGCGCAAAGGACGTGACACTCACCGTGGATAATCCCGACCTCGGCATCAGCGCCACATTCACGAAGCCGACTGAACTCGCCGGCACGTTTTTCAGTCGCACCGGCGGCCTGCTCGTCTTGAAAACACCTGGCACGGGCACGTTTTTTGTGGACGGCGCACCGAGTTCCTTCAAACTGCCGCCCGGCGAACACCGTTGGGAATTTACAAGTCGGTTGCCAGAACCGATGCCGCCTATGATGTTACGTACCGAGAACCGGGCTGGCGGCGCGACTATCTTCTTCACACAAGGTTCAGGCGCAGATAAGTACCGGTTGGAACTCAGCGCCGACAATGGAACGACTTGGAACCCAATCGGCGAAACCACGTGCCATTCATTCGAGTTAAAGGGGCTGGACAACGAGACCAAAATACACGTCCGCGTTTTTGCGATGAACAGCGAACGCCAAAGCAAACCCGCCAACGAGTACCCGCTCTACGTCACAGCCAAACCGCCCTTGCCACCCGACGGGCTCAAGACAGTGCTTGGCACGAATGAAGTGAAGCTGACGTGGGGCGAAGTCCTTGGCGTGATTGAGTACCGTCTTTATTGCCGTGAGCGAGGTCAAACGAAATTCATTGAAATCTTTCGGGGGCGCGCCAATCAATTCACTGACCACCGTGCGAACCTCATGCCAGCCTTCTCCTCGCCGGGGCAAGCCGCAAATCTGAGTCGCCCATCAGCTCCTGTTTACGAATACGCAGTCACAGCCGTGACTGGTAACGGCGAGAGTATAAAGTCATTGCTTGCCGACACGGATCCGACAAGCTGGCGCAACTGGAATCCGACCGCCGACCTCCGGTATAAACGCCAATCTGCCTTCTGGCAGCCACCCTATGTCCATCTCGAAGACGTACCGCCGCCCTATTATCCGCAGTAACCGTTTTGAAATTGAATCACACGTGTCACTGGGCGTATAGGCGTCCTGTACCAAAAGACGGATGCTTATGCTGGTCCGGCAACTGCCGCACCTGTGAACAGGCGGGGACGCCTATTCGCCCAGCAAGTCATCCAACACAGCCATTTTATCATTCAAACATTCCACTGCAGTTGCAAATAAATCAGAACTACGACCTGTGTCACTTATTTAAGTGACATGACGACACATGCAAAAATGTGATATTTTAAAATGGTAAGGATATAGCAACAGGTATTATGAGAGGATTTATCAGATGAAAATAAAGAAACGGGTTGCGATGCTGGCAGTCATTGTGACGATGTCGTTGATGTTTCCAGGCGTAGCGCAAGCTGCTGACATGTATGGTCTGATCGCGGGAACCACCACGAATTGGAACACAACCGCCTCAAACTGGAGTACAACCTTCGGAGGGTCGTACAATACGACATGGGTACAGGGCAGCGGTGCTATCCTGACCAATGGCACCACCGGTGCCATTGGTGCTTTCACCGTTGGTGCTCCCATCACCCTCACAAAACTCATCTTGGGTAGCGGAATAGGTTCAGTCAATATCAGTCAAAGCGGTGGTGGATCGTTGACATTCAGCGGTGCACTCAGTTACCTGATTGATAATTCACAGGCAAATGCGGGTAATCCACTGTTTTACGTTCCCATCTACGCGGATACGGGACTGCTTCATTTTAGACAGAAAGGATGGACTGTATTACAAGTATCTAATAACTTCGCAGGCGCTGTTCATATTGATTCGGGAAGATTATCAATCGAAAATGCGAATGCGCTGACAGGCACTTCCGGTGTCATTGTCTCAAACAATGCGGTCTTAGGTATTAATGTCAACGTAAGCAATGTGAGTGTTACATTGAATGGCACAGGTACCGGAAACTCGGGCGGCTCGGCATTGGAAGGAGGAAACAGCTCGGGCGGACTTTGGGCTGGCAATGTCGTCCTGAACACAGACAGTTCGATCGGCGATCGCGGTGGCACTTCCGCCGATCCGTTCGTGGTCAGTGGTACCATATCCGAAAACGGTGGACCAAGATCGTTAATCATCAACAGTGCGGGCAATGATACTGCCGGCGCTTATGGATCAGGATATGTCAAGTTGAGCGGTACCAACACTTATAGCGGCAGCACGACCGTACGTTCAGGCACATTGTTGCTCGGCACCAACGCGCCAAGCGGCGCAGTTGGGGCACTGGGAAACGCCACTTCGGATGTGGTGATGGGCGACGTTCCGATTGTCACACAATATAAAACTATCGTACTGCTGACCGACGGCACGTTCACCGTGGACCGTAACATTACGGTGGCCAACTATGGAACAACGACTACCATCGGCGGCAACCAATCGTCAGGGACTTCGACCTTTACCGGAACCAACACACTGAATAAAGCCGTGACCCTCCAGGCCAAGGCTAACAGCGAGGTGGACTTCACCACGGGCAAGATCACTGGCGTGGGAGGCGTGACGACTACCGGCGGCGGCACCATTCTGTTGTCGGGTCCTAACGACTATAGCGGCGGTACCGTGGCGACCAATATCACCCTCCTCACGGACAACGCCAGCGCACTCGGCAGCGGCATCGTGAACCTGCTGGCCAAAAGCACATTGAAGTTACAGCAAGCATTGACAATCAGCAGCAATCTGTTGGGCACAGCAGGCGCGTATGTGAACCTGAATGGAAACACACTGACAATCAATCAGGGCGGTGCCAGTAGCTTTGCGGGCGCGATTACCAACAGCGGCGGGTTGGTCAAGGGTGGTGCTGGGCAACTGACACTCTCTGGCACCAATTCTTATTCCGGCACCACGGTGATCCAGGCCGGCACACTGCGGCTAGGTACTAACAACGCAATCCCGCGCGCCAGCGCGCTGATGCTGACAGAAGGCAGTACACTCGATATGAACGGCTTTTTGTCGACAGCCCAGTCGCTTGCGGGCTCCGGACGACTCATGATATCTACGAACAGTACGCTGGCGTTGACAGGTGCGTTGACGGCCAACCTCGAGGTCGTGTTTGATCCGTCTGGTTTTGATCCATATAAAAAGTATGATATTGTGACCTGTACGGGTACGCCATCAGGAACCTATACCTGCTCAACGAAGCCATGGATCCTCATTGCCTCGGACGGGAAACTGACCTTGTGCCAGATTCGCGGTACGATGGTACGCTTCATGTGACGAGACGGGGAACGGTTATATAATTTTGATAATGAATCCTGCAGACGGGTGAACAAAACGAAACCCAACCATGAAACATACCCACACACTTATCGCCACCCTGCTGCTGGCGCCTCTGACGATGTTGCACGCGGCCGAACAGATAACCGACAACGTCGATTGGCCCGCGTTCATGGCCCGACACGATATGGTTTGGAAACGCCTGCCGACCTCCAAAAACGAAGCGCCTCACTTCGGCAATGCAATGCTCGGTTCAATGATGTTTCGTAACGGCGAGGCGTTCACGCTGCAGGTGTCCCGCTCCGGAGTGTGTGATCATCGTGACAACTCGCACGGCTGGACGGCATATAGTCGGCCGCGTTTTACGATCGGCTCGTTTCAGTTCAAGCCGGTCGGAAAGATCAAGGGCGGCAAGTGGCGTACGGATCTTTGGAACGCGGAGCTCACCGGCACGATCCAGACCGATCGAGGCGAAATCCGGCTGCGGCATTTTATCCATGCCAACGAGATGGCCATCGTGACGGAGATTTGGACGTCGCCAGGTGAAACAGGCTGCCAATGGACGTGGCAGCCCCACAAGGCCGAGACCACGCGGCCTGGTTATCCCAGCAAGCCGGAGGAAATCGAGGCGTTCGCAAAGAAGTACGGCGACGTGTTTCGTAAAGGCCTGAAGCTCGGCGAACCGAATCCCGACGGCCGGCTGGAAACAGCGGGTGCGTGCCAGGTGTGGGTACAGGATTTGTTGTACGACGGTCAGTATGCGACGGCCTGGGCTGACGTTGACAAAGGAGGCGGTCATCGCGTGCATGTCGCGACCATCACCGACAGCTACCCAGCAAAAACGGCGCGCGACGAAGCTGTGAAGACCGTTGCGGACTGGTGCACGCGCGATCTCGATGCGGCGGCAACAACGCATCGCGCGTGGTGGCATCACTATTACCAGCAAAGTTTTGTCAGCTTGCCGGATACAAGGCTGGAGACATTGTACTGGAACACGATGTTCCGTTTCGGTTGCACGGCACGAACGGGCCGGTACATCGTGGATACGCCGGGCATTTGGTCTCAGATCACCGGCTGGTGTTACATCACGACCGATTTCAATATCCAGACGGCGCTATGGCCGGTGTATGCGGCGAATCGGCTGGAGATCGGCGGCGAACTGATCGAGATGTTTCACCGCGGCCGCGAAAATCTGGCGCGTAACGTCCGGCCCGTCGAATGGCAAAACGATTCCGCTTATCTATCGGTGGCGACGGAGCCGGACATGATTTCACCGCGCGACCAGGACATGCGCTACTGGAATCTCGTCGGCTGTCTGCCGTGGGCGTTGCATAATTGCTGGTGGCAATACCGGTACTCGATGGACGACTCGATGTTGCGCGAGAAACTTTTTCCGCTGCTGCGCCGCGCCATGAATCTTTACCTGCACCTGTTGACAGAGGAGAACGGTCGTCTCCGCTTGCCGCCGACGTATTCACCGGAGGCCGGCACCTTCAAAGACTGCAATTTTGATCTCGCGCTGATGCGCTGGGGATGCCAGACGCTGTTGTGGAGCGCGGACCGACTGAAGCTTGATGATCCGCTGATTCCGAAATGGAAGGACGTGCTGAATCGGCTCGTGGATTTCCCCGCAGACGAAAACGGTTTCCGGTTCGGCAGCGACAAGCCGGCAACTGACCACCGGCATGGTTCCCACCTGTTAATGATTTATCCGCTCTACCTCGTCAACATCGAACAACCGGGCAAGCTAGACGTGTTGCGCAGGACGGTTGAGCGTTTCGCCGCCACAAAGGGCTTACCTGCGATGGTTGCCACCCATGCCGTGCCAGCGGCGGCTTCGATCGGCGACGGCGAACTGGCATTGCGGAGCCTGCAGAAACAAGCCGCCGACCTCCAACCGAACGGCATGTGGTACGGCAGTCAATGCCTTGAATCTTCGCTCTCGGCGGCAAACGGCATCCAGACGATGCTCCTGCAAAGCTGGGGTGACAAGATCCGTATTTTTCCAGCCATGCCAGCAGCGTGGGGCGATGCGGTTTTCCACAACCTGCGCGCAGAAGGCGCATTTCTGGTCAGTGCCCGGCGTGCCGCCGGTAAAACGCAGTGGGTCCGCATTAAGAGCCTCGCGGGAGAACCGTGCCGGATTCAAATCGAGGGAAAAGTTCATGAGTTGCGTCTGGCCAAAGGAGAGGAAGCGTTTATCGGCGATGGCGACCGCGTCGTGCTCCCGTTACCGGCGGATACGGCGAAATGCAATTCATTCGGAATACACTGATGAAATTGCAGACAGATGCCGATGAAAAAATATTTTTTAGATCGGAAGTATCATTAATTCAAGGTGAGGAGCTCTTTTTGCGTCTGTCGTTCGCGGAACGTACGCGCCACGGGAATGGTGTTGTTACTGGTGGGATTGGTCCCGGTGTAATACATGGCGGTTGACCAGGTTGATGGAGTAGGGGTGAAAACCTGGACCTGTTCCGGTGTCAGAAACAGCTTTGACCGGGCAAACTTCTTGAGTTGACGCATGTCATCTTCAATACACCCTGGATGTGCGGCTATGAAATAATAGGTCAGAAATTGACGCTTACCTAGCTTCCGATTGGTAGCATCAAAGCGCTCCTTAAAGAACATCATACTGTCGAGTGAAGGCTTGCCCATAAATTCTAAGATGTGTTTGGTGACATGCTCTGGGGCGAGTTTGAGCTGTCCAGAAACATGATAGGCTGTAAGCTCGTCAATGTATACAAGACCATGTTGTTTGTCCGCCATCACAAGGTCTGGACGTATGCCCGAGGCAACAAAAACATGCCGCATACCGGGCAATGCGCGCAATGCACGTAAAAGATGCAGTTGTGGATGATGATTCGGCTTGAGTGAGGCGCAGCAATCGGGGAATAGGCAACGCTTATCGGCACACGCACCAGCACATAATTTCTTCTCACATTCAAAGCCATACATGTTGGCGGTCGGACCGCCTACATCCGTGATAACTCCTTTGAATTTCGGATGCTGGCTGAAACGCGTTGCCTCTGCAATAATCGACCGTTCTGAACGGCTTGTGACGGTTCGTCCCTGATGCGCAGCAATGGCACAGAAATTACATTCGCCATAACAGCCCCGATGGCTTGTGATTGAGAAACGTATGGTGTCCCAGGCGCGCACAGCACCTTTTGCCGCATAAAAGGGATGCGTATCGAGTTCGAACGGTAACGCATAGACCGCGTCGAGTTCGGTTTGCGAAAGAGGCATTGCCGGGAGGGTCTGAACGATTGCGCGTGTATCAACCGGTTGTATCAGTGGCTTCGCAGTAAACGGATTCTGGTTTGCACTGAATTGGCGAAACATGGACATGAACTGTTTGCGACCGGAGTCACTTTTATCAGACACATCACTAAAGGATGGAAGTGTGATGGCATCTGGAATTTTGATGCTCGCCGTGGGTGCTGCATAACAGATGCCCCGAAGATCATGCCAGTCTTTATGATCCCGAAACTGTTTTGCGAGTTCGACGATTGTGCGGTCGGCCATGCCATAGACCAGGACATCCGCCTTTGCATCAAAAAGTAAAGGGCGACGAACAGCGTCGGTCCAAAAATCATAATGTGCAATGCGCCGGAGACTCGCCTCAATCCCGCCGATCACGAGCGGCTTACAGGGCTTAAACGCAGATCGTATGAGATTGCAGTAGGCAATGACGGCGCGATCAGGGCGTGCATTATTTTCGCCTCCCGGCGTGAAGTCATCCTGTCGGCGACGTTTGCCCATGGCTGTGAAATTGGCAACCATCGAGTCGACACATCCACCTGAAACACCCCAGAACAGGTGTGGTTCACCCAGCCGCTTAATATCGTCCATCGTGTCGATGCTTGGCTGAGCAATGATCGCGGTGCGGAAGCCTGCGTTGGCGAGTATGCGACCAATGAGGGCAACCCCTGAAAAAGGGCTGTCCAGATAGGTGTCGCCGGACACGAGAATAATATCTGGCGCATCCCACCCTAAGCGTTTCACTTCCTCTGCTGTGCATGGTAAAAACATGTGTGCTCAGTATGAACTAAATCACCTGTACTATTCAATTCTAAAATGAACCATTTATCGTTTGACAAGGAATCACTAAAAGGGGTATGGTGATTGAAAGTTTTTTAAATGAGGGGGTTTCATCAATGACTAAGAGATACGTGATTTGTGCTGCAACATTACTGGCAAGCTCAGTCGTTTTTGCGCAACAAAAACCCAATATCGTCATGATTGTTGCTGATGACATGGGATATGCTGATTGCGGCCCGTATGGATGCAAGGATATTCCGACACCGAATTTGGATACGTTGGCGAAAAGCGGCGTGCGTTTCACACAAGGTTATGTGACAGGGACCGTGTGCAGTCCCTCTCGCGCTGCACTGATGACGGGCCGTTACCATTACCGGGATGGCGTTTATGACTGGGTTCAACCGGGGAAAAAAGGCTTGGACACCGAGGTCCCCACGATTGCCGATTATCTGAAGAAAGCTGGTTATCGTACCTGCCTTGTGGGCAAATGGCATTTGGGCGAACAGGACGAATGTAATCCTTTGAACCGAGGATTTGATGAGTTTTATGGTTTCTTGGGCGGTGGGCGAAGTTATTTTTCAAAAAGCAAAAAAGGAAAGGATGGCGCCTATCAGCAGATCGTTCGGGGAAAAGAGCCCGTAATGGAGTTTGACTATACCACGCATCTCTTTGGCCGCGATGGTGCTGCGTTCATCGAGCAGCACGCGGGGAAGAATCCTTTTTTCCTCTATCTCGCCTTCAATGCTGTCCATACACCTATGGAAGCACCAGATGATTACTTGAAACGCTTTGAATCCATTGAGAATAAGGGACGGCGCACGTATGCTGCGATGTTGTCGGCTATGGATGATGCGATTGGAAAGGTCTTAGAGGCACTTAAAAAGGCAGGTGTTGAAGAAAATACGCTGGTCTGTTTTATAAGCGACAACGGCGGGCCCATCACGCGCAACGCGCCGAACCATTCGAGTAATAACCCTTTGCGAGGTGGCAAGGGTGAAACGTGGGAAGGCGGTATTCGCGTGCCGTTTATAATGAAGTGGCCCAAGGGACTCCCTTCGGGTATCACGTATAAGAACCCCGTCATTCATACGGATATAACGGCTACCTTTCTCGAACTATCGGAACAGAAGATGAACGAGAAGTTTCCGATGGATGGCGTCAGCCTTCTTCCGTATTTTAAAGATGTGTCCAAAACACGCCCTGTATTGTTCTGCTGGGAATATGGTCAACAGTGGGCGATCCGAAAAGGAAACTGGAAATTGGTTAATGCCTCACCAACGGGAAAACAGGGAAGTGCCTGTAGCACGGCGCTCTATGATTTGGAAACGGATGCGAGCGAGCAACAGGATCGTTCAGCGGGTAATGCGGAACGCATCAACGAGTTGAAGACAGCATGGGATTCTTGGAAAAAAGATATCATGGGCGGGCGTCCACCCAGCTATTCAGACAGAACGAACAAGGCAACTGCACCATAATAGGGGAACCAACCTTGAAACCCGCCGCTAAAAAACCATTTAAACCTCTTGAAACGGGCATACAGACCGGCGATCTGACCATGTTCGCTGTCGGCAGCCATAATCATGAGGTTGGGCGGCAGGATGTTATTCCTGGAATTGTTTCTTTTGGTTATTGGCAAGCGCAAGGGGTTCATGATTCTCGTTCCGAACCTCATTATAACGACGGTGTCCATTTCATGATGTCGTTACAAGGACAGACTGCCGCAGTTCTTGATGATAAAGTCTATACGTTGAAACCTGAGGAGTTGATGGTGACACGTCCATGGCAAAAACATGCGGTCGGATATCCCTATTTCTCGCAAGGCCAATTAGGTTGGTTAACCTTGGATGTCGGGATTCGTAACCCGCATGAAAAATGGAAATGGCCGGAATGGGTCTTGCTTTCAAAGGATGAGCTTTTGGTTATTACGCGCGAACTTCGACAAAACGAAGATGCTATCCGGACTGTCTCACCCGTATATGTTGAGGCTTTTGCAAAATTGGTTCACTACGCAAAGGAACCAGATGCCGCGAAAAACAAAACATTGATTGCATTACTCGCCAATACAGTCTTATTTCGTTTATATGAGTCGTTTGCCCAAACGTCGGCAACCTATTCACCATCGCTGACTGAAGCTGCGCGATCTGTTGAAATGTTTTTAAGTCGCCTCTCTTCGCTGCTCGTCGAGCCTTGGACGGTTGACCGAATGGCCCGGCAGTGCGGCGTAGGACAGACCTATTTTGCCAGTCAAGTGATCCTGTTGACGGGTGAAACACCCGCTAAATATCTATTGCGTCTTCGTATGAAGCGTGCGCAGGAGCTGTTGAAAGAGACGCGCTTATCCTTGAGAGATATTTGCAAACAGACTGGGTTTGGAGGTGAAAGTCATTTTGTGCAGCAGTTTAGCAAGCGCTTTGGCGAAACGCCAAACGCGTGGAGACTGAAGACAGGAATACGTGAATAATATCGATTAGCCTTGTAAATTCACGATAACTAGGCTATGTTACCGCCATGGTCAATAAGACGACGCAATCGCGCATCACAGCCCTCGCCGGGCAATACCGGGAACTCGCCAGAGGTCGTGGCTCCATACTTCACGACATCGCCGTTGCAGAGATCCCCGAGATGGTGTATAACTCGAACGCCATTGAAAACTCGACGCTGACACTCAAAGACACCGAGGATATCCTGCTGCGCGATATCGTCCGGAAAGACCGCGACATCCGCGAGGTTTACGAAGCTAAAAATCTCTCGAAGATCATGGGTTCCATCCTGTCCGATCCTTCTCAGCCCCTGACCGTCCCCCTCATTTTGGAATGGCACAAGACCTTGCTCACGGGCATCAACGACACCTGGGCGGGGCGCTTTCGCTCCGGCAAAGAGTGGGTACGCGTCGGCAACCACATCGGTGCCAACCCTGACTTCGTTTCATCTCTGATGTCAGAGGCGGTCTCCAAGTATAATGCAAAATCCGACGTTTGGTTTTTAGGTCGTATCGCTTGGTTCCATGCCGAATTTGAGATCATCCACCCCTTTTGTGATGGCAACGGACGATTAGGGCGTGTCCTCATTAATCAGCAATTGCTGCGTCTGGGATTTCCGCCCATCATCGTCAAGAACAAGGGCAAGCACGCTGACTACTACCCCTATTTCAACACGTACGTTGCGACCGGCAAGGCGGACGGTTTCACTGGCCTCTTCGCGCTCCTCCTGATTGAATCGCTCCATAAGCGTATCTCGTATTTGACGAGCCGCAGGATCGTGCCGCTTTCCGGCTGGGCGAAGAGCGCCAAACAGAACGCCACCGCCGTGCTCAATAAAGCCAAACGCCAGACCATCCCGGCCTTTCGCGTCCGCGAAAAATGGATGATCGACGCCGACTACGAATTTTCTGGAGATAAGCTATGACAAATCACCCCTTCAACGAAGGACGGGGGCTTGCCTGTTTCCAGTTGCTGAATATAATTTTTCATCACGATGAAATATTATATTTATAGATGAGCTAATTTTTGGTCTACTACTAACATACAAATAAGTATTTTCAAAATGAGGGGGATTAATTATGAGCGCAAGAATTATGTGTCAGACGCGTTTAATCATTGTTGCGGGGACGATGATGTTGTTTCTCACGCGTATTGGGATTGCCGCCGTTCCCGAGGTTGTAACAAAAACAGCTTCGTTTTGGCTCGATGCTGATAACGCAGCATCCATGGTGATGAAAAATGACAAAGTGTCGGAATGGCGTGATGCGCGCTTTGATGGCCAATCTTTTGCGAAGAAGGCAACCATTAATGGTCAGGCTCAGTTGATGAAGGACAATGCGCTGGGTAGCAAGCCGTATGTCTGGCTAAAAGCTGGCAATTTCTTCTCCTTTGTTGACGAGACAAAAATTAGAGCTGTTTTTTGGGTAATTCGTGCGGATGCTCATAATGCCTTTTTGCTTGGCCGAATAGGGGGCTATGCTGGTTATTATGATTTTCATCGCAATATCAATAGTGGAAACGGAGAGCTTTGGGATCGCACCTATGCCGCGAATGGAATACGTAATGGGGTTACCTATTTCAATGGAACCCAGATTGATGGAACCGAGCATGAGTTGGATAAGAACTTCAACCTGATCTCTGTTGTCGCTTCTGCACCCCTCGCTGCAAACACGTTAGCCGCTGACCGTAGTGCAGCGCACTCAGGTAACATTCGTGTAGCGGAGTTAATTCTTTTTGACACTGTCCCCACAACTGAACAACGTTTACAAGTTGAAAAATATTTGGCATCTAAATGGGGTCTCGCAGACTATGGGAAGGCGATCCCCAAAACATCATTGATATCACCACTAGCCACGTGGCTGGAACCTGCAGCGACTGGTAAGAACTACCCAGAGGGTGAAGCGACGCGGCAATGGGGCGTTTTGCAGCATGATTTAAAAATAACGAATCGCTTCAAACAATTCGCACCTGAGACCTATTGTGCGGAAGCATTAGTTACACCGGAAGATAAAGACCCTCTCACTATTTTGCTACGTCGTACACAAGCATTGCTGAACGATATTCAATCCATGCAGAATGCCCCCGTACTTAAGTCAGAAGCAAAAACGCTAGCGGATATTACGGCGCGAGCAAAATCAGCGGTTGAAACCGAACGTCGTACATTGTTTGACGAGGCGCTACTCTTGCGTCGAAAAATTGCATTTTCAAATCCACTCCTCAATTTTAAAGAGCTGCTTTTCATCAAACGTGATTTATCAAAGGTCATGCAGCATTGTTGTGATCAGTATTATGGCCAACAACAACGGACGGGCGGTGGATTATTCGTCCTCTCGGATCCATTTGGTGCGTCGCCTGCGATACGCGATATGCTAGCAGGTTCGCAACTTAAAATTGGAACACGTCAGGAGATGGGTACAGATGGTGGCTCCATTCTTTCGCCGGCACTTTCGTATGACGGCAAGACGATTGCGTTTGCGTATGTTGAGGGCAAAGGAAGCCGTGCACACATCTCGCATCTTGATCACGCCAATAATGGACACTGGGAGAAAGGCTTCTGTTATCATATCTTCACAGTGGGGTCCGACGGTTCCAATCTTAAGCAGATTACAGATGGAACCTTTAATGACTTTTCACCCTGCTTTACACCTGCAGGACGTATTGCATTTATTTCAGAACGGCGTGGAGGCTATCTGCGTTGCGGCCGCCGCTGTCCGAATTTCACGATGTTTGATATGGCGGTGGATGGATCAGACATCCGTTGCCTCAGCTTCCATGAAACAAATGAATGGGCTCCCTCTATTACACATGACGGCATGTTGCTCTGGACACGTTGGGATTATGTTGACCGCCATGGATGCACTGCGCATCATCCCTGGATTACAACACCAGACGGACGGAATCCGCGTCCCATTCACGGTAACTATTCATTCCGCTACAAGCGCGCTGATATGGAAATGGACACGCGCGCAATTCCCAATTCTCATTGCTTTGTCACGACAGGTGCGCCCCATCATGGACAAGCGTATGGATCGTTAGTAGTCATTGATCCGCGCGTAGCGGATGATGATGCTATGTCACCTACGAAACGGTTGACACCAGATGTAGGATTCCCTGAATCACAAGGTGGTTCACAGAGCTATGGAACCGCATGGCCATTAAGCGATACATATTATCTGGCTGCTTATGAACCTGCTGAAGCTCTCGCTGGAAGTAAGAAGCTGACCTTTGGACTCTATTTGGTCGACAAGTTTGGCAACAAGGAACTTATTTACCGTGACCCACAGATTGCCTGCGTAAGCCCAATGCCTTTCCGTGCGGAGAAGCGTCCACCTATTATTCCTGAACAACGTATTGCAGCTGTTCCTGCCGCCCAACGTAAACCGTGCGATTGGCAGTCGGAGGCCAGAGGAGAAGGAACCATTACCATTGCTGATGTGTATAAGAGTTACTTGCCATGGCCCGAAGATGGCAAGAAGATTAAGTCGCTCCGGATATGGCAAAT
>JBAXOG010000107.1:0-16848 GCA_037133395.1 bacterium
TGCAGCCGGACACGACGCACAGCGTCATTTTCGACGGCATGCTTGCTGCGATGAAAGCGCTCGATCTCCTGCGCGCCCAGCCCGACGTGGACGCAAATCGCATCGGCGTGGTTGGCGTCTCCTGGGGCGGCACAATGACGACGATGGTGTGTGGACTCGCCGGCGACAAAGTGTGCGCGGGTTTTGCCATCTACGGCTGTGGTTTCTTCGACAAAGGCGGCTGGCGTGCCGGCAAACCGAACTCCGCACTGAAACCGGGCTTTCTCTCCGCCAACATGACCGCCGAGGAACGCGAGCGCTGGCTGCGCGATCTCGATCCCGGTCGGCGCGTGCCGAACATGCAGGCCGCTTTTTTCCTCGCTGCTGCCGCGAACGATTTCTTCGGCTGGCCCGATGCGGTACAGGCCACGCTTGACGCGATTCCCGGCGAAAAGAATCATCTCTACTCGCCGAACAGCAATCACAAGATCCTCGTCCCCGGCGGCACCGGGTTTGAAAACATCAAGCCCAAACCCGGTCCGCCGCAACTCATTGGCAGCCGTGCCAACTGGCTCACGATGGAAGTACCGTATTTTGATTACTACCTCAAAGGTATTGGCAAACCATTCCCGAAAGTCAGCGTGCAGAAATCCGACGACGCGCATTGGGCGCGTTTCAGCGTCAATGCGCCACACGCGCTCACGAAAGCCGAGGTTTATTGGGCAAAGCCTTATCCTTCCGGCGCGGAAAACGATCCCGAACTGCAACGCAAAGCCGAACTTGAGCGTCAGTGGATCGCCGTTCCCGCTACAAAAAAGGGTGACAACATTTTTGAAGCGAAGATCTCCACCGAGGCCGAGGTGTGGTTTGCGCTCGTGTCAGATGATCGCCCTGTGACAGTGTCGAGTGACATGGTCCACGTGACAAAATCCACCGAATAACAGGATTTCATAATAGCGAATATGAAACACACGCTCACACTCCTCACCGCCCTGCTACTGGCATTTTTTGTCCAAGCGGACGACGCGAAAATCAGCGTTCACGCTGACAAAAAGTTGTTCACGCTCTCTGACATGATGATCGGCGCGAACATGGAGGACTTGCATTACCAGATGGTTGGGGGGTTCGACAGTCAGCTCATCCACGGCGAGAGTTTCTTCGAACCGTCGCCGACGCAATTCGCAGCGAAAAGCCGCATTGCCGGTTTTGATCACTGCGGCGGCAGTGCGATACTCGAACATGGCGAACTCGTCCTCAACGAAGGTACGCGCTTGACCTCCACGACGCGCGCCGTCGAGGCCCGTGTGCAACTCAAGACCACCGACGGTGCGGGTCTGGCCATTTGCGTCAGTCCAAATAATTCCGATAACAAGTGGGGATGGTATTCTGGTTACACAGCCGAGATTCTCTCCAACCGCGTCGTCCTCACCAATGCCGAGCGTGCGAACAAGCACCGTGAAGTTGCCAGCGCCCCGGTTACCGCTACGGACTGGGTCGCCCTGCAGATGCGAATGGATGACGGAACTGTTCGTGTCGTCGTCAACGGCAAAGAACTCATCGTGTATCGCGACAAGCATCCATTGCCGTCGGCGCAATGGGCCATCGTCGCCCGTGGTATGTCCCGGTTTCGCGGCGCGTTCGAGCCGAATCCGTTTTTAAAGACTGCCGGTGATGCCATCAGCCTGCGTTGGGAGAAAGTACAGATCGGCAATTCGGCCGGCAACTTCGCGCTGACGACCGACGGTGCCTGGTTCACCAATTCGCCGAGTCAGACGATCACGTTCACCGGTGGTGACGGCGAGTGGGGGATTGATAATGCCGGTCTGAAGCGCTGGGGCATTAATCTTGTGGCTGGCAAACCCTACGAAGGATTTCTGCGCGTGAAGGCCGTCCAGCCAACCGAGCTGTGGGTCTCGCTCCGCAAAGCGGATGGTACGCTAATCGCGGAGCAGAAATTGGACGTGAACGAAAGCTATCAACGGCTCGCGTTTACGTTGACGCCATCGGCCAGCGACGAGCAGGGCCGGTTCGCGATCACGCTGCGGAAGCCGGGCAGTATCACGGTCGGCTTTGCGTTTCTGCAACCGGGCGAGTGGGGACGGTTCAAGAGTTTGCCAGTGCGGAAGGATTTGGCAGAGGCGCTTCTGGCGCAAGGTATCCGCGTTTTGCGGTTCAACGGCGGTATGATCGAAGTTCCTGGCTACCGTTGGCGTAATCTGCGCGGTCCGCGCGATGAACGGTCCCCTTACGATGGTTTTTACGACCGGTATTGCAGCAGCGGCTTTGGTCCGGCTGAGGCCGTTGCGTTCGGTAAAGCGGCCGGATTGCCGGTCATCCCCGCGTTGAATCTCAACGAGTCGCCTGAGGATGTCGCCAACTTCGTGGCGACATGTCGGCCGCAGTTCTATCAAGTAGCTAACGAGTCAAAGTTCGACCGCGGGTATGTGGACAAGTTCAAGTTGGTGGCCGAAGCCGTTTGGAAGGTCGCGCCCGGCATCACGCTGGTCACGACCAGCACTGGCGGGCGTGGCAACGAGTTACACCTCGAACTGGCCGAGTTTGCCCGGCAACACGACCAACGGATCATGTTCGATTGCCATTCATTCGGCGGTGCGGCCGCTGTCGAGAAAATCGCCGCCTTTGCAGATTGGCTGAAAACGAGAGCACCGCACGCCAGCGTCGGCATCTTGGAATTCAATGCAGGCGCATTCGATTTCCAGCGCGGCTTGAGTCATGCGCTCGAAATGAACGCCGCTTACCGGTGCGGCAATGTCATCCGCGCGATCGGCACACCGAACGTCTCGCAGCCATGGGGCATTTACCAAACCGACTGGAAAGCGGTGCTCTGGACGCAAGGAAACATTTATTACACGCCCAGTAAAGTCTGGTTTCAAACCGCGTACTACGTAGATCAGATGATTGCCAAATCGTGGGCACCAGAGGCGGTTGCCGCGGAAGCCCCGGCGACCTTGGATGTCTTCGCGGCGAAAACCTCTGATGGAGCGAAGCTGGTTTTGCGCGTTGTGAACAATACCGGCAATGCACAGCCGGTCAGTCTCGATTGGCTGGGTGTCACACGGAGCAACGTGTCCGTGCGCGTGACGACGCTCGCGCATGCTGATCCTCTGGACTACAACACCGAAAGCCAGCCGGAGAAGATCAAGCCGGTCACCTGTAAAGAGACTTCCCCCACGCACGTCTTTCCACCCTATTCCTTTACCGTGATGGAAGTGCCAATCAAACCATGAAGAACATGAAACATACACTCACGTTCTTTACTACCCTGTTGCTCGGCACCGCTGATTTCGTTGAATGCGGCCGATTGGCGCGTGGTCTGCTCGGAAGCATACACATTGCCCGGGCCGCGTTTGAAGCCGACCTACCGGCTGCGCGGGATGATTTCGAATATTATGTTACTGCCGGTGATCGTCTTGTTTGGCCGGCCACCGGGCCACAAATTAATCAACCCGTTGTCGTCTGGTGAAATATTAAAAAGCGAATCAAAATGAAACGTAACTTTGTAAGCCCACTCCTTGTTGTTCTGTTGCTAGCGCCGCGAGCAGCGTTACACGCTGCCGAACCAACACTTAAACCCGGCGATCCCGCCCCGCTGATGCGGATAGGCGAATGGGCTGAGCCTCGGCTCAAGCCCGGCGATCTCGCGCCGAAACTGATCGCAACTGAATGGATACACGGCGGACCGGTCACGGAGTTCGCTAAGGACAATGCCTATCTTGTTTATTTCTGGTCCGCTCCTTTGTGGACATGCGAGAATGACATCCCTCATCTCAACGCGTTATATCAAAAGTTCAAGGATAAGGGGCTAATTGTTATCGGACTCAACGTAGATGGCCAGTTTGAAGGAAGTGACCGAACGAACGTCAAACCTCTCATCGTGAAACTAGCCGACAAGATGACCTTTCCAGCTGCCTTAGATAACAGGAACACATCGCAAGGCACGATGATGGATACTTGGCTGAGCGCTGCGGGTCAAGCCTGCCTTCCGTGTGCTTTCCTCGTGGGCAAGAATGGCAAGATAGCTTGGATGGGCAATCCAGGTGAAGTGACTGGAAACAAGATGACCTATCCGATTGCGTTGGATAAGAAGATCGAGGAGCTTCTCGCAGGAAAATTTGATGTGACAAAGGCGGCTTCTGAATTTCTGAAAGAACAACAGATACAAAAAAAATGCCATCTAAAAGACGTTGCCGAAGGGTTGCTTGAGAATGAGTCCCTTTCAGGCCAAGAGCTTGCAAACGCTTATGAACTTGCCATACAGGCAAATGAAGGCGAGTTCAACAGTGATGTGCACCGGGCCAGCCATCTCACGGTTTTCGCCCGTGCAACGTTCATGAAAGGCGAGAAGGGAAAGGCCGTCGAACTGCAAGAGAAGGTCATCGCCCTTGTGGCAGGTGCCAAGCCGGACAAGTATGATGAGGAATTCATAGCCGAACAGAAATCGATCTTGGTAAACTACAAGGCCGGACAGCTCCCGGTCATGTCCCCACAGAAGCAAGTGATTACGCTCAGAATGGGCGACCCCGCACCGAAGTTGACCTGCGGAGAGTGGATTAAAGGAGCGCCGGTCACGGAGTTTTCGAAAGACAAAGCCTATCTGGTCGAGTTCTGGGCAACCTGGTGCGGGCCTTGCGTGGACAGCATCCCTCACATCAACGCGTTGTACCTGAAGTACAAGGATAAAGGATTGGTGGTCATCGGACAGAACGTAGAAGGGAAGAATCAGTCACCCGTGAAAGCTTTCGTAACCAAAATGGCAGACAGGATGACTTACCCTGTCGCCTTGGATAATGTGGACCCCTCTGGAGTTGGCGCGATGAATAAGACATGGCTGGACGCCGCCGGCGTAAATACCATCCCGACCGCTTTCTTGGTCGGCAAAGACGGCCGGATCGCCTGGATCGGCCACCCAAATGAACTGACAGAACAATTGATCGTGGAGATTCTCTCAGGCAAAGGGGATAACTCGAAGGCTGCCGCCAGCCCAACATCAGAAGGGAAAAACAAAGTAAAATGTTCGCTTCCATGAAATCCACTGCCACTCTGCTTGCCACCCTGTTGGTGTCCCAGCTAGCCATCGC
The DNA here is from genome assembly GCA_037133395.1 of bacterium. GTDB lineage: Bacteria > Verrucomicrobiota > Kiritimatiellia > RFP12 > UBA1067 > CAIZQW01. The sequence goes on from JBAXOG010000107.1 coordinate 5,079, forward strand.
GACGGCACACGCGGCTGGAACGCAAGTACAACCCAACACCTTCCTCAAGGTTACGACTGACCGGAAGGATGCCATTTATAAAGTTGGAGAAAAGGTCATCTTCCACGTGACGATGGCGACCAACGCCCCGGCCTCCGTCAGAGAACTCCCGTGGGTGCTGACGCTGGATGGTGCCAGGCTACTGGGGCAAGGGACTCTCTCTCTCGCATCAGGAAAAGCCATCGTGGAAGGCACACTGGACCAGCCAGGCGTGTTGCAACTCAAGGTGACGCCCAAGGACAATGCAGACAAACTGGGCACGGGCATGGCAGGTGCAGTCTTTGATCCTTACACGATCAAACCCACCGCCAAGCTGCCTGCTGATTTTGAAGCGTTCTGGAACGACCAGAAGTCAGCTTTGACCAAGATTCCTCTTGATCCCAAGATCATGCCAGTCTCGCAAAGTGATCCTGATGTCGAACTTTTCGAGGTGAGTTTCGCCAATATTAACGGTCTTCGCTCGCACGGCTACCTCGCCAAGCCGAAGGGCGCCACCTCGTTGCCCATCATGATTTCGCAACCGGGCATGGGTGTGCATCCGAATGGGTTGAAGGAATCGCGGTGGGTTATCGCCAACGCGAAGCTCGGCTTTCTTGCGCTCGATATGAGCGCACACGACATGCCGCTTGAACGGACGCCCGAGGACGAAGCCCGGTGGAAAAAATTCATGGGCTATCCCTACCTCGGCAGCGATGATCGGATGACGTATTACTATCGTCAGGTTTTTCTCGGCATGATCCGTGGCATTGACTACATGACCTCGCATCCCGACTGGAACCACAAGGCGATCATCAGTTCGGGCGCGAGTCAGGGCGGCGGGCTTGCCATCATCGCCGCCGCACTCGATCCGCGTGTCACGGCGGTTGTCAGCATCGCACCCGCGCTCGGCGAGCACACGGGACCGCTCTATGGACGGCCTGATGCTGCCCCCAACTACCTGATCATGGATCGTGACCGGAAAACGCCGAATCAGAAGATTGTCGCCGCTACCGCCTACTACGATACCGTGAACTTCGCGCGCTTTGTTAAGGTGCCGGTGCTCATGAGTAGCGGTCTGATTGATACGGCCTGTCCTGCGATGACAGTCCTCTCCATTTACAACACACTCAACTGCCCCAAGCAGCTTGATCTCGTGCCGCTCCTCGGTCATAACTGCGGCCCCCGATTTGCGGAATTGAGAAATCGTTTTCTGGTGGAACAGGCTGGCATTGCTAATTCATCTGTAAAAACACCAACCTCGATCAATATGGGTGCTCCCATCTACAAAAAATAACACAAAAAACAAAGGAACTGAACATGCAATATCTCAAAACTACACTCCTCGTCGTCCTATTCCTCATATCATTCACTGCGTTACATGCCGACGAGACATATCCTGCAGAGCCGATTAACTATCCGGCTTTTTCGCTTCATGCTGTTCGCGTTGGCAAGGACGGCAAAGTAAACGCGCTTGTTCTCACGCCCGCAAAACCTCTGCCGGGCAATCCCTGGGTGCTCGGCAGTTTTCAGGACGTGCGTTCCGCTCCTGTCGCCAACATGACGCGTACCCAGTTGGAACTTGTGCGGCGCGGCTTTCACTTTGTAGGCGCGTCCCCTGGCGTGGTTCTTGGCGCGCCTGATCCCAACGCAGTCTGGGACACGACGTATGAGGTGATGACCCGGAAGTACGGGCTTGCCAAGCGCGTCGCTTTGATGGGACTGAGTCGCGAGGGACTGCCAGTCGCGCGCTGGGCTGCGGCTAATCCTGGCAAGGTCTCCTGCCTCTATTTGGACCGGGCGGTGTGCGATTTCAAAAGCTGGCCGGGAGGAAAGTTGGGAATCGGGCTGGGCAGTAAGAATGACTGGGCCATGCTCCAGAAAGTCTACAACTTCAAGGACGAGGTAGAGGCTATGGCCTTCAAGGAAAATCCCGTCGACCTCACGCCCAAGCTTATCGCCGACAAGGTTGCCATCATCTATGTGGCCGGGGAGAAGGACACCGTCGTTCCCTACGTGGAAAACGGAGGGGTCATGCAACAGCAGTATAAAAAGTTGGGCGGCACCTTTCAGTTGATCATGCGCGCAGGCGAAGATCACCACCCGCATGGCTTGCCGGATCCGACTCCCGTCGTGGACTTCATTCAGAAACATGCGCGTTAAATACTGCAGAATATTGACATGAAAACAATGAACGCATTCCTATTTCTCACCATCTTGCTGTCGGCTCCGCTGACCGCAATGTCGGCCAACGAATCTCAGAGCTCTGGTCGATCTCATATCCTCATCGAAGCGGAGAGTTTCGCAAAACGTGGGGGTTGGGTTGTGGACCCTCAGTTCATGGATCAAATGGGATCGCCCTATCTACTGGCACACGGACTGGGCCGACCCGTCACCGATGCGACCACCGAGATAGAGGTCCCGATTGCGGGAAACTATCATGTCTGGGTACGCACGAAGGACTGGGTCGCTCAGTGGCAGGCGCCTGGCGCACCCGGCAAGTTTCAGGTAATCGTCAATGGTAAGGTACTGGAACCGATATTCGGGATTTCGGGTGCACAGTGGCACTGGCAGGCAGGCGGAGCTGTTGAGTTACCGGCAGGTCATGTCGCAGTGGCGTTGCACGATCTCACCGGCTTCGAAGGACGATGCGATGCGATTCTTTTTTCACGTGATGAGCAGCTTGTTCCGCCGAATGCGGATCCCGAGATGGCGATGTTCCGTCGGAAGTGCCTCGGTCTTCCTGAGCAGCCCGAGGCAGGAGGGGAATTTGATTTCGTCGTTACCGGCGGCGGCATCGCCGGGACGTGTGCGGCCCTTTCGGCGGCACGGCTGGGATTGAAGGTCGCGCTCATCCAGGATCGGCCGGTCCTCGGCGGGAATAACAGTTCGGAGGTGCGCGTTTGGCTGCAAGGAGCGCGCAACAAGGAGCCGTGGCCGCGCATCGGCGACGTGGTGGCGGAATTGGAGCAGCCGCGTCGCGCGCATTATGGTCCGGCAAACACGGCTGAGCTTTATGAGGACGAGAAGAAACTTGCTGTTGTCCGAGGCGAGCCGAACATCTGCCTTTTTCTTGAACAGCGCGTCAACGCGGCTGAGACCGACGGCGGCAAAATCCGCGCTGTCATTGCGCAGGAGATCAACACAGGTCGCCGCGTGCGCATCGCGGGACGCTGGTTCGCCGACTGCACCGGCGATGCGGCGGTGGGTGCGCTGGCGAGGGCGGATTCTGAACTTGAGCCGAAAGGCCGTATGGGTCCGTGCAATCTCTGGAACGTGACCCCGGTCCAGGATGCCGTCTCATTTCCGCGTTGTCCCTGGGCGCTTGACCTGTCGGACAAGCCCTTTCCCGGACGCCATAAAACGAAGCCTGATCCGGATAAACTGGGGGGCTGGTATTGGGAGAGCGGTTTTGACCGCGATCCGATGCAGGAGATGGAATATGTGCGCGACTGGAATTTTCGTGCGATGTATGGTGCCTGGGACGCGCTCAAGAATGTGGACAAGGTGTTACCCAACTATACACTCAACTGGTCTGCACATATCCTCGGCAAACGCGAATCGCGTCGACTGCTGGGCGACGTGGTACTGTGCTTCGACGATCTGAAGAAAGACCGGAAGTTTCCGGATGGCTGTGCGCCGACAGGCTGGAGCAATGATCTTCATCTTCCCGATCCAAACTATGAGAAGGGTTTTGAAGGTGACGCCTTCATCTCCCATGCCCTTTTCGGGCAGTTTCCTGCCTGCAAGGAAAGAAGACCCTTTTGGATTCCGTACCGCTGTCTCTATTCGCGTAGCATCGGCAATCTCTTCATGGCTGGGCGCGACATCAGCACGAAGCACGACGCGCTCGGTGCGGTCCGTGTGATGCGTACCGGCGGCTGTATGGGCGAGGTCGTCGGGATGGCTGCGAGCCTCTGCAAGAAGCACAACGTGGTACCACGAAAGATCTACGAGCGTTACTTGAGCGAACTTCAAGAGCTCATGCGATGTGGAGTCGGGAAGAAGCCCGGCACGAACCCCGATTACGATAACGGCGCTGAACCGAAGCGCAAGCCGGTTCCGAAAGACCAGCCCGTTGCTTCCGCGCCGGCATGGCTCGCAACAGTCGGGCCGAATCTTGCACGCGCTGCCACCGTATCCGTGCCGGGTGGCTTAAATACTGCTTCTGCGGTGGCACTGCTCAATGATGGCATGGCAGAATTAACCAACAACGCCGGCCGTTGGCTGAGCACTGGCCAACCGCCCCACGTGGTTGAGTTCACCTGGAAGGAGCAGGTTACCCTTGGCGCGGCACGGATTATTTCTGGTTACTTCGATGGTACGGTGTCCTCCCCGATCGCCGACTTCGTTTTCCAGTGGCAAGATGGCAAGGAGTGGAAAGAGCTTCTTGGCATGGCCGTGCGCGGGAACCGTGACCCGTCTTGGAACCGCACGTTCCCGCCTGTGAAGACGGCGAAGGTTCGCTTGATGATTACTCGGTCGAAAGGCGATGTTTCGCGCATTTGGGAGGTGGAGTTATACAGCCCTCCAACCCCTGATTCGCAGCGTGCAACAAAGGACCAAGGGAAAGCTAAATGAGGCTAAAACTTTTTACAGTATTGGCTTTAGTGATGGGATGGAGTGGGGGGACGGTTGGCCAAGCGGCGACGGAGCCTGCAGTCGTTGTTTTGAGTAACGGACAGTATGTGGTCACTGGCAAAACTTATGCGGCGATTGTTCCGCCGACTGGGTTGTTGAATACGCTGACGCTGAAAGAAACGGTCTTTATTTTGAACGCGATGACGGTTAATGTAGAGAAGGAACTGTTCGGATTGGCCTCTCTTCATGCTTGCTCGACGATCACTCGACCTGCACCCAACCGTCTGGTCTGCGAGGGCGAGGAGGCGCTTTTGGAATATGACTTTGAGGCGGAGGCGTTGACACTCAGCATCACGGCGAAGAAGCGGGACATGAAGTTCTTCGTCAAGATGAATACGAATATTGAAAGAATCCTGTCTGATTCTCGGGAAGCGGGATGTGTAATCGTGTCTGGCGGGGAAGCAATGTCGGCCTGGGGTGTGAAGGAGGTCCGATATTTTCAAGAGGGGCAGGTGTTGAAGGTCGCGGGGATCGATACACTTTATGGTCTGCCGATGAGTTGTCTGCGTGTGGCGTCGAAGCAGACGCGCACGATCCGTTTCAGCATGGCGCCTGCGACAGCGGAGGAGAAGGCGATCTTTGCGGTTCCGCCGGTATATGCCGAGGCGCTGACACTCTTGAGTCCGATGGACTGGCAGGTCTTTCAGCGGCGTACGGAGGCGGAGGGCGTGATCCGCGTTGCGGGTAAAATGAAGGGGGGGGTTGATCGCATTGAATTCCGTCGCGGCGACGCGGCTTGGCAAAAGATCGAGCACGACACGGCGACCGGAAATTTTTCGGGTTCATTCGTATCGCTCGCTGGGGGCTGGTACTCCTGCGAGGTGCGTGCGATGAAAGGTGATCGCGTTGTCGCCGCAAAGACCATCGGACACGTGGGCGTGGGCGAAGTTTTTGTGATGGCAGGTCAGTCGAATTCCACAAACTCTGGAGAGGAACGCCAACAGCCGAAGACGGGACAGGTCTCCACCTTCAGCGGAACGGCGTGGCGGGTGGCGGAGGATCCCCAGCCCGGTACGCATGACGGGAGTGGCAAGGGGAGTCCATGGCCTGCGTTCGGCGATGCGCTGGCGGCTCGGCTCAAGGTGCCGATCGGCTTGGCGGTCACGGGACAGGGCGCGTCGCGGGTGGAGCAGTGGAACCCCGACATCGAGAGTGGACTTTTCGAGTGGACCTTGACGCGCATCCTCCAGCTTGGTCGGCAAGGATTCCGGATGGTGCTCTGGCATCAGGGCGAGAGCGACTGTGCCACGCCGGCGAAGGAGTATGCGGACTGCATGCAGGTGATGATTGAGCAGAGCCAGGTGAGGGCGGGTTGGAGCTTCCCTTGGATGGTGGCGCGCGTCGGAAACACCAAAGGACAGGATTTACTGATCAATCGGGGTGTAGCGTTCGCTGGACCGTATACGGATCCGCTGAAGGGGGAGTATCGCGGACAGGGTGGCAAGGATGTTCATTTCTCGGCTAAGGGACTGCAAAAGCACGGTGAACTTTGGGCTGAGAAGGTCTGTGATGTTTTGGAACGGAAGGTGGCGCTTGCTGGGCTTGAGGCGGAGCGGAAGGATCCGTCAGCGCAAAATTTGGATGCGGGAGGGGCAGGCTTGGAAGCCCGCCATGGGATCGTGGCGGTGGTGAAGGTGGACGGGCAGTTTTTTGTGACGAACGCCACGTATCAGATGATTATCCAGCCGACTGGGCTGTTGGGGCTTCTGAAGGTTGGGAAGCAGGTGATGATCAAGACGCCGCTCGACCTTTGTACGGGCATGGAGTTTAGCGGTGCGGGCATTCGCAGCCGCACGCGCCGCCTGTTGTGCGCGACGATTACGCAACCCGAACCGCATGTACTCGTGTGCGAAGGGTCGGACGCAACGCTCCGCTATACGTTCGCGGAAACGGGGCTGACGTTGTCCGTGACGGGTAAGGGGGAGAAAGGCGTTCGCCTATTTGCGGAAATCAATGAGCTGGTTGACGCGATGGCCTGGAGCAGTAATACGGCGAAGGGGTACCAGCTTTATCATCAGGATGATGAGTGCCGTGCGCAAGCGGTCAAATTTCACGCTTCCGGTCAGGTGCTTGCCATGGAGGGGTCTCTGGTCTGTTACGGAGCGAAGCTTCAGTCCTGGAGCGTGAGCAAGGGGCAGACGATCTCGACTCGGTGGAAGATGGGGTCTGTGACGGACGTTGAGAAAAAGCTCTTTGCATTTCAATCGGCATACACGAATTCGATGACGGTGTTGAGTCCTTCGGAGTATCAGGTCTTCCAGCGGCAGACAGTGAAGGAAGGCTGGGTCTGGATCACAGGACGCATGAGGGTTGCCTGCGACAGAGTTGAGTGCCGGATCGGCGACGGCATGTGGCGTGCGTTGACCTTCTCTGCGCAGACCGGGTGTTTCGGTGATGAGGTTACGGTTGCGGCAGGTGGCTGGTATCGTTGCGAACTTCGTGCAGTGAAGGCGGGGCAGGTGGTCGCCCGGCAGGCGGTCGGACATTTCGGCGTGGGTGAGGTGTTTGTTACGGCCGGACAGTCGAACGCGATCAACAGTGGCAGCAAGCGGCTGCAGCCGGCCTGCGGCAAGGTTTCAACTTTTAGCGGGTTGGGGTGGCGTCTGGCTGACGATCCCCAGCCTGGCGCGCACGGCGGCGGGAGCGGCGGAAGTTTTTATCCACCCTTGGGTGATGCGCTCTATGCGCGCTATAAGGTGCCGATCGCATTTGCGGTTACCGGGCATGGCGGCACGAGCCTGGCGATGTGGCGACCGGGCGGGCTACTGTTCAACTGGATGGAGACGCGCATCCGGCAATTGGGTCCGCAGGGGTTCCGGTGCGTGCTTTGGCACCAGGGCGAGGCCGACGGGACGACGCTTGAACAGGAGTACTATGACCGGCTGAAGACACTCATTGAGCAGAGTAATCTGTACGCAGGTTGGAGTTTCCAATGGATGGTTGCACAGGTAGGAGGCTGGCAGACACGCAAGGCTAAAGTCCGCCTGTGGGCGGACGGGGTCGCGCTTGAAGGTCCGGATACTGATACGCTCAGAGGCGAGAACCGAATCAGCGCGACGAATTGCCATTTTTCGGAATTCGGCCTGCGCAACCATGCGGCACTTTGGGCGGATAAACTTATAGCATTACCTGATTAAAAACTGTAACAATTTATACAAAAGGATGCCGCTATGAAACACGCTCTTACTCTCCTTACGACTCTGCTGTTTGCGCCGTTGGTCGCGATGCACGCGGCGGAGTTGCATGTTGCCGTCACTGGCAATGATGCCAGCTCCGGCTCTCAGGTAACTCCATTCCGCACGATCCAACATGCCGCTGAGCGTGCGCAGCCGGGTGATGTCATCACTGTTCACGCAGGGGTTTATCGCGAGCGGATCAACCCTCCGCGTGGAGGCGAATCGGATGCTAAGCGCATCACCTATCAAGCGGCACCGGGCGAGCTGGCGACGATCACCGGCTCCGAAGTGATCAAAGGCTGGGTGAACGTGGAGAACGATACGTGGAAGGTGACGTTGCCCGATTTGTTCTTTGGCGACTTCAATCCATACCGTGAATTGATTCAAGGCGGATGGTTTGATGCTAAGAAAAAGGAGCACCATCCAGGGTCGGTTTATTTGAAGGGCGAGTGGTTGTTGGAGGCCGACTCACTGGAGGACGTTCGCAAACCAGTTGGAACCAATGCGCTCTGGTTCGGGCAGGTGGACACGACGAACACGACGATCTGGGCACAGTTCAAGAAGATCAACCCCAACGAACACGTCGTTGAGATCAACGTCCGCCAAACGGTCTTCTATCCAGACAAGCCGGGGCGCAATTACATCACGGTACGCGGCTTTACGCTGTGCAATGCGGCTACGCCGTGGGCACCGCCAGATGTTGAGCAGAGGGGGCTGATCGGACCACACTGGAGCAAAGGCTGGATTATCGAGAGCAACACCATCAGCCATTCGGCCTGTGTCGGAATCAGTCTTGGCAAGTACGACGACGGCAAGGATCGCACCTTTGGGAAAGAGTGGTTTACGGGCGTGGTCAAACGTGCGCTGGCGGGTGGCTGGAGCAAAGAGTGCGTGGGCCATCATCTGATCAGAAACAATCACATTTCGGATTGCGAGCAGGCCGGCATCGTGGGCAGCATGGGTGCGGCTTTCAGTGTGATTGAAGGCAACGTGATCCATGACATCCACGTGCGAAAACGGTTTAGTGGAATGGAAATGGCGGCCATCAAGTTTCATGGTGCCATTGATACGGTCATCAAGGGTAACCATATTTACCGTAGCGAGGCCGGCATCTGGTTGGACTGGATGGCGCAAGGAGCGCGTGTGTCAGGTAATTTACTGCATGATAATTCATTTGTGGATCTGCACATGGAAGTCAACCACGGTCCGTACCTGATCGACAACAACCTTTTTCTCTCACCGCGAGTAAACCGGATTACCTACAACGTTTCGCAAGGAGGGGCTTATGTTCATAATTTGTTCTGGGGGGGACTCCTGCGCACGTGTGCTGGCGGTAAGAGCGTAAGGATTACGCCCTATCATAAGGTACACTCGACAGAAATCGCAGGGTTACAACCTGTTAATGGCGGGGACGACCGCCTCTACAACAATTTGTTTCTCAGGACGCGAACGAAGATCGATATTCCTGCTGACGCTATGCCGTCACGATGTTCCGGTAACATCTACTTGGGTATGGAAAAGACACATTGGGCTGAAGTGCCCGAGTCGCTTGTTGTGCCAGGCTATGACATGAAAGCAGTTAAGCTGGCGGAAAAGCCGGAGGGATTTTATTTAGAGATGAACTTCAATTCCGAATGGAGCACAACGCGCAAAAGGTCGATGGTAACCACGGCACGGTTGGGTAAGGCGAAGATCCCTGACGCGGCGTACGAGAATCCCGATGGTACGCCTCTCAAAGTGGGTACCGACTATTTCGGGAAACCGCGTGACGAGTCAAATCCGACGCCGGGTCCGTTCGAAAATCCCGGAACTGGTCTGCTGTTGATTAAAGTATGGTAAGAAAAAGATACTCTACTACAGTTTGTCATGCTCATAATTAGAATTGCTGGGGGCTTGTATTTCGAAAAGAAACAGTTTAACATAGCCGACATTAACAGGAGATCATTATGAAAAAGTTGGTATTTGCTGGAATGGTCGTGTGTGCACTCATGGGAAGCGCGCAGGAAAAGAAAGTTGGACAGAGTTATTTGCTTGTCAAGGGGCAGACAAAGGATGCGTTTCTTGAGGAAATGGCATCTTTTATGGCAACGAATAACATTCTTTATTTGGCAACCGCCGATGCGGATCGCCCCTGTGTACGCCCAATTCGTTTTACCTGCTTGATTGATAATAAGCTGGCGATTGCTACATCGCTGAAAAAGAACATGAGCACACAGATGATGGTTAATTCGGCTGTAGAACTTTGTACAACTTCGGCGAATGGTAAAATGTATATCCGTTTTTCAGGAAAGGTTTCACTTTGTAAGGATGAAACACTCATTGCAAAATACGCAGAGGAGCATCCAGGCATGAAAAACAAGTTTGGAAAAGATTTTGCACTTTATCTGGTGGCACCTGAGAATGTAGGTCTATGGGGTGGTAAAGAACCCAAAACGAAGCAATTTAAAGCGGAATAAGTATGTCAGTTTCGGTTGGGTTTATCAGTCTTGGTTGTTCGAAGAACTTGGTTGATTCGCAAGTGATGGCGGGCTATTTGAAGGCTGGCCAAATTGCGCTTGCCCCGTCGCCTGAGTTGGCTGACATTATTTTGGTCAATACATGCGCCTTTATTGAGGCTGCGAGAGAAGAGGCTGCAGAGGCTATTCTCAGCGCTTGTGAACACAAAACAAAGGGTGCATGCAAGGCGGTGATTGTCACAGGCTGCATGGTACAACGGTATCGAACACGACTAAAAAAAGCTTTCCCGAATGTAGATGCTTTCTTGGGCATTGATGAGCTTGAACAGATCAGCGCTGTCGTTTTGCGAGTTGGCGCTGGCAAGCGGGTAGGGGTCATTGCCGAAGCCGGGGACGCAAAGAAGGTTTATAATCCGCTCTATCCCACCTTGCTCTTTACGGGAGGCCCCTTCTCTTATCTGAAAATAGCAGATGGGTGTGATCACCGATGCGCTTATTGTGCGATCCCTTTGATCCGTGGTTCATTCCGTTCACGGGATAGCGACGACATTCTGAAAGAGGCTTCGTCAATGGTTTCAGCAGGTGTCAAGGAACTTAATCTGATTTCACAGGATTCCTTGATGTATGGCGTTGACCGCGCAAATAAACCGCAGATTGTAGAACTGGTCAAGAGACTCGATGCAATAGAGGGGGACTTCTGGCTGCGCATATTATATGGTTACCCTGCGGGCGTGACCCACGAACTGATTGAACTTTTCAATACGGCTAAACATGTGTGCCGTTATTTAGATCTGCCGATTCAGCACTCACATCCTGACATTTTAAAGTCCATGAACCGCTCACCTGCGATTCGTGCAACAACAGGGTTAACCCAACGGTTGCGTCAGGCTATTCCTGGCGTAACCTTGCGAACCACCTGCCTTGTTGGCTTCCCTGGCGAGACAGATGCACATTTCGAACATTTGCTTCAAACGATAGAAGCCTCCGAGTTTGATCATCTCGGCGTTTTCGGGTATTCACCAGAGGAAGGCACGGCAGCCTTTGATCGGGATGCTCCTGATTCTGAAGTTGTTGAGGAACGTTGCCAACGTGTGATGGCCTTACAGAAGAAAATTGTTACAAACAGGATGGCCGCGTTGAAGAGCAAGAAAGATACAGCGCTGCTGCTTCGCAAAAAAGTAAAAGGCGAATGGATCGCGCGTCTTGCACGTCAGGCTCCTGAAGTAGACGGTGAGACGTTCATCAGCAACGTCTCCAAAATGGCTAAAGCTGGCGACTTCATTTCGGTTGAGATCACAGGCGCACATGATTTCGATCTTATTGCCCGACAACTTTGAGGATTTCCAGCGGTCAATCTTGATGAAAATAACACGAACACACTCCACTGCCATCCCCTAGGGATGGCTAGGTTGTAGCAGTTTAGGCTATAGGCTATTAGGTGAAACGCTAAGAAAACTAAACCTAAATTCCAACACTGACTCA
>JBAXOG010000108.1:0-16764 GCA_037133395.1 bacterium
GCGAGCCAAGTTCCTTCCCCGCATAAGGCACGAGGATTGACTGGTCCGAGGCCACCTTGCCGCTGTCCCACAGGTCGCCCGCGTCCTTGGTCAGCGCGTCCTCCGAGGAGGCAACCAGCACCTGATAGGCGGATTGTATCTCGCTGCGCTGATCCGAGGTGATCACCCAGCTCAGGCGCGGATTCAGGCTGTCGATGCCGAGTGGGTTGGCGAGATATTCGCAACGCAAATCCACAGGCGTAGGCGCAGGAGCGCCCAGAGCGGAAGTTGTAATGAATGCCAGTAATAATATGGTGATTCGCTTCATGTTTTTTCCTTTTGCTTTTTTGTTTTGTGATTTCATTGGGCCTGAGTGCTGACATCCAGACGTTCACCATTTCGGGTGCCTTGCAGCCGCACGCTCATGTCGAGGGTGTCGGGTTTCATCTGGACGGTTTTAATCAAGAGCGGGTTATCTCCTGCGCGGAGCGTTACCTCAAAGACCTGCTTGTTGGCTTCGCTGGTCTTTGCGCTCACAAGTGCCCCGTGAAGCCAGAGTTTGACTGGTGCTTCCGTGGCGATTTCCACGCGGTCATTGATCTCGGCTGAGGCCTTCAGAACCGACTTCAGATAGGTGGCATGCTCGATTCCATCAAATACATTACCCAGTTGAAGGATCCTTGGGCCTTGCGCCTGCTGGGCATCATAATGCAGCCAAGCGGCCTGACCTTCCGGCAACTCTGGTGGAAATGCTGTCTCCATCAGTGCTGCCGCGCGGACACCTTGGTAGTGAGGGCCGGAAATCATCCACGAGGCAATGTAACCCTCAGTCGATTCCAGCGTTTTGGCAGGGACAAGTCCCGGATTCAAAGCCGGTGGAACAAACGGAGTCCATTTGCAGGTAAAGCGGTGTTTGCCGGATCCGGCTTCATGGGTCGACTTGTCAGGCATTGCCACCGAGGCCGTGGTATTGGGCGGGATGACCACTTCAAGGCTGAAGAGGTCACCCTCTCTTTTCCAGTTGCTCTCGATACGTCCGTACGGTGAATCGTGGTGGGCCTTGACCCATGTCAGATCACCGAGAGGGTGGGGCTTGATGAGGATTTTCTTAAAGCCCGGCGCTTCCGGGACGACGTTAATCCCGGCCAGGGTTTGATAGAACCAGGCGTTCAGGTTACCGGCCAGCATCAACAGCATCTCGCTGTTCATCGCCACATCGCCCGTATCGCCATCCCAGCGTTCCCAGATGCTGGTTGCCCCTTTCTTGACCATGTAGCCCCAGCTGGGCTTGGTGGTCTGGGTTGCAAGGACATACGCCACATCGGCCCGCCCGATTTTGGTCAGGGTCTGCATCAGCCATTGGGTCCCAATCAGGCCCACGGAGAAATGGCCTTGCCGGCCGATCATGATGTCGTCAATCAGGGCCGCGATCACCCGGTCACGGTTTTCCTTGGGAACCATGTCTAACATCAAGGGCAGAGCCTGGCCTGTCTGCGTGCTGCCTTTGTAGATGCCGGTAGCCGGGTTCAGGTAAGCGGCATTGAATGCCGCAAGGGTAGCCTGGGCTCGCTGACTGTAGAGGGCTACGTCCTCGCTCTTGCCCAGGAGCTTGGCGAACCGTGCCAGGACCATTTCGTTATGATACTGATAAGCCGTGGAAAGCAACCCCCCGGGGGTGGCGCCGCATTCATAGCGGGGCGCCGAGCCATTCTGGACAGCACGCTTACGAACCGGCGCCATTGCCGAGGCATCGCACCAATCAGCATACGCGGCGGTGGGAAGGACCCCCTCTTTGTTCTTCCGATTGTGTCCGGAGTCGACAAAGCCCTTGATGGTTTTGTAATTCCTGGTTAACGCGCTGAGGTCCCCATAGTAGTCATACAACGTTTCCGGGATGAGGACCGCAGTCGAAGGCCAGAGGATATCCCCTGACCAGGGCTGGAAGGATGGGATTACCGGGGGAAGCTGGCCCCCGGCGCCTTGCTCGTAGCGATGATCATCGAGCCATTTCCCGTAAAATGAAGCGACGCCCAAATCCCACAACTGGCTTTCCGGATCCTTGGCCTCGCCGGTCCACCCCTGCCGCTCGTCGCGATCAGGGTCCATCGGCACACTCCGCAGATAGGAGCGAGCAGTCCAAAGATAGTTACTGTGAAGCTTGTTGATGAGGGGATCGGAGCATTCGAACCCCCCCCGTGACTCCAGGTCGCTGTGGATGGCCAGACCCTCGAAATTGCTGGCATCGGGTGTGCCCGGGAAGCCCTTCACCTCGATACGCCGGAACCCACGGCCGACAAAAACCGGATGCCACTCCTCCACCCCACCCCCTTTGAGGGTGTAAATGTCAGTGCATTTGGCCCTGCGATTGGGGGCGGTGAATAGTTTGCCGGATTTGTCGAGACTGTAAGCAGCCGTCATGGAGACCTGATCGCCTGCCTTGCCGCTGACACGGAGTTTCACGTTTCCATAGAAGTTCTGGCCGAAATCAACCAGCCATGCGCCAGGATTAGGTGAAGGCGTTACCGAAATAGGTTTGAGCCGTTCGGTGATACGCATCGGCTCAATCATCTGGGCCTGCATCTGGGACTTCGGAAAGGGTTGCTGCACCTCTGCCTGTATCCAGCCCGAGCCGGTGAAACCTGGCCGATCCCAACCGGGCATCTCCATACGGGCATCGTAGGTTTCCCCGTCATATTCCTGGTTGCTTCGAATGGGGCCTTGATCGGTGCAGGACCAGCTTCCATCGCTGACAACGCGCGTCACCGTTCCGTCCTTGTGCTCGACTTCCAGCTGCATGAGCAGCCTTGGAAATCCAAAGGTTCTGCGCATAAAGTAGAACCGCCCGCTGCCAAGAGTCACCCCAAGAGCATTGGGGCCGGAGGCCAATTCCTTGGTCACATCAAATGTCACGTAGAAAGCCCGCTTGGGATACAACGAGAGCGCCGGGTCCATCAGGTGATCGCCGATTTTCCGGCCATTAACCTGCAGTTCGAAAAACCCAAGGCCACACACCCAGGCCGTGGCGCGACGGATGCCGCCTGGCAGAGTAAATTCCTTGCGCAGATAATAAGCGGGGATTGGCGGGCGCTCTTTTGCTTTGCCGGTTACTTTGTCTTTGCCTGCGTCTGCAAGAGCAGGGTCAATTGGGTGGCCGATCCATTGGGCCTTCCAGTCCTCAGGATTAAGCAACCCCATGCTCCACGACGCGGATTTGCTCCAGGGCGACGCCTGCCCGCGGCCATCCCACACGCGGACCTTCCAGAAACAAACCATGCGCGAGCCAAGTTCCTTCCCCGCATAAGGCACGAGGATTGACTGGTCCGAGGCCACTTTTCCGCTGTCCCAGAAATCGCCCGCGTCTTTGGTCAGCGCGTCCTCCGAGGAGGCCACCAGCACCTGATAGGCGGATTGTTTCTCGCTGCGCTGATCCGAGGTGATCACCCAACTCAGCCGGGGATTTGGGCTGTCGATGCCGAGTGGATCCTTGAGGTATTCGCAACGCAAATCCGCCAGTTTGACCGGAGAGGACTCGGCAGCGCAGGCTGTGATTGCCAGCAGGCCGAGGATGCGGCAACGAAGTGAATTCCTCATTTTATTCATAGAGTTGTCCTCCTATTTAGGGAGCCTTTTGAAGTCCTTCCCATTTCACTTTCCATTGGCCGTTGTCGGGAAAGCCTGGTGCGGGACGCGAGGGAGCGCCATCCCAACCCGCTGCCATCATGGCCACGGCATAAAGCAGGCCGCCATTGCCGGGCATATACCAACCGCCGTTGATGCCGTTGACCGCATAGCCATTCCGGGGCGTGTCCTTCAGCAGCATATCCACGGCCAATTGCGGCTCTCCCACGCGGGCGGCCGCCATGGCCATCCAGGGAAAATCCCAGCCCCAGGTCTGGTCCCATCGCCAGGTTTCAGCCACCTTCAAGACCGTCTGGCGGGCCGTTGGGAGATCGACCGCATCGCTTAACGGAAGGAAGGCAAAAACGCCCACCGGGTCCGGATGAGAGTAATTTTTTTTCGTGTAGGTATCCTTCCACTCCGGGGCGAAATGATAAACCCCATCCCAAGCCGGGAGCGGCGGCAGTTTGGCCAGCACTTCTGCACAACGCGGGTCGGGGGTAAGGCCAAGGCGTTGCCGCCAGACTTGGGCAGTTTTGAGCCCAAACCGCCAGTAGGCGCTCTCGAACGCCGGGTCGTGAGTGAGGCCGTTCTCGGCGGCGGGTTCAACGGGAGTCAGTGAATAAAACCCGGTCTTGGGATCCAGCGTCGGGAAATCCGCCATGTAATCGGCCGTTTCGAAGACGATCTGCTTCCATTTTTCCAATGTCGCGGCGGTGGGACGGAGCCGATATTCGAGTTCCGCGAAGAAAATCGGATGCGGCTGCTGCCAGTGGAGGACAAAACTCCCGGCCCAGGTGGCCGTGCGTCCTTCGGGACCACACATCTTCCCCCATTTGGCCCCGCGATAATCGAACTCTTTGGCCAGTTGCTGTGCAAGGGGAAGTTTGCGCGTATACCAACTGAGGGCTTTATCCGACAATTCAAGGCGGTTCCACAGGCCGTAGTGGGCCAGATGCCACCAGATCATCTCCATGTGAAACTGCCCCTGCCAGGGGTCCAGATCCATCAGCCCGACTTCGGCTGGCGGCAGGCTGCCTGCTGATTGCACCGCCATCTCATACTGGGAGAGAACAATACGCCGTTCAAGCTCCTTCCATCGCGGGTCGGTGCTGGCGGAGAGATCAATAGCCCCGCCGCTCTTCCAGAATTTGTTCCAATGCGCGGTGCTTGCCGTCCGGGTTTCGGCGAAGGAGGGCAGCTCTCTGGAAACCGGTTTGGGGCTGAATAAACACGCAAGTTCCAAAACATCCGCTTTGGGCGTGAGTACGAATTTGTGAGCCTCTTTTTGTTCCAGATTTGCAGAGCCGGTCCACGCCAGATTCACCCCATAGGAGGTGGAATCAACTTGGCGGAGAAATTCCGCCCGGGATGCTCCCGGCCGCTGCAGTGTTGTCTTGTGGGCATTCGGGCTTTTCCAATCGCTTCCCTTGGACGTGCCGTAGGGAAAATCGATGGACACGGCCAATTTGCCGGACTCCAGCAGCGGCGACTCGATACGGACAGCCACTTCATCCAACTCCGGGTGCACGCAGGTCACAACACGCACTGGCTGACCCTCCACGATAAAGTTGGATGTTTGCTCCCCATTCCAAAGGTCCAGCAGCCGGGAAATTTTGGCGATCTCCTTGCCCACCACTGGCGTTCCATCGGGATGACAAAAGCGCAAACGGGCCAAATTGAGCCGATGCGGGTTGGTGCGCATCCAGGTAAAGATGGGGGCCTGTTCCTTCTTTCCTCTCATGTGATCCTTGATGTGTCCCCGGCCGAGATTACCGGTTGCGGGAATATCGGAGGGCTGCAGTCCCTCCGGGAGAGGAGCACTGTGCCAGCCCCAATGAGCCATGGTGTTACCGTCAAAGGTCTGCAAGCCGGTGGCATCGATTCCAAAGCAAAACTCGCCATTCCCCACTGGCAACCGCCCGCCCATGTGATCCAATGCGATGTTGTGGCGCGTGACGAGTTCGTGGCGATCGATGGGGCTGGCCTGTTCGGAACTCGATGTTGATGACGATGGAACAGGCCCCTCGACGGCAACTGCCGACGTGAGAGTCACTGCCAATGCAGAAACCAATCGTTTCATCATATGCGGTACGTCCTTGTTATAATTGTGAGTTTCCCTGCCAATTGTAATCCTGCGGGTATCCCCATGTCATGGATCCTTACCGTCCGTATTACTTGTTGCTCTCCATGGGCGCAATCGCCAGGGCGATCTTCACCCCGACAACGCGGATCTTTTTGGGCAATTCCAGCATCCACCACAAATCCTTCGGCTCGGCCTTGGTTCCACCGCCGTAGGGCTGGGAAGCCCAGGCATAACTCTTCATTTCGCACTGCCCGTCGATGGCCCGGTACGGCAGGTACATTGAGCCTTTGGTTGACTGGGCCGTGGGCTTGGCCCGTTCTTCAAAAGGAACCGCCGCATGCAGCACTCCCGCGCCGAGCAGAAGCAAGCCGACACACATGCTCATTCGATTCTGTACAGACAACATATTATGACCCCTATCCATCAGCTGTGACCCCCAGACAATTCGATTCTTCATAGAATTTTCACTTAACCCATTTCAGTTTTTCAAAAATGCTAGCACGAGAAGGCCTGTTTGAACATGCTTCTCCGTGCATTTCGCTTGCTTATTTGTGCAAGTGAAAAACTGGCGCCCCTCTATTCATCCGCGCGGATTTTCTTGGCCGCTTCAATCATGGCCATGAATCCATCAACAGGGATGTAATCCGGAATCGAATTGCCGGAGCCGAGGGCATACCCTTTCGCGTTAGCACGGAAACGTTTGCCCTTCTCAACAACGGAATCGAATATCGCCTGAGGCTTCATCAAACAGAGATCATTGAGGTCGATGCCTCCGAGCAGACCGATCCGCCTGCCGTATTTCTCGATCCAGACATCAAACGACGCGATCTGGTCTTCGTTGGAGTGCTTAGCGTCGATCCCCAATGCCAGTATGTCTTCCATCACCTCGAAAATGCACCCGCAGCTATGCAGCAGAAACTTCCGGCCCGATTGATGCACCAGATCAATCACCCGTTTGTACTGGGGCAGGATATGCTGCCGAATGATCGGCGGGGACAGCATGGTCGAGGTCTTATGCCCCAGGTCGTCGCCCATGCGAAAGAACGCAAAGACGTCGCTGTAATCGCGGATCATCCGCGACCAGAGCGTGACATACAAATCCCCGATTTTTTTGAACAAATCCGCGAAAAGCTCAGGATCTTCATACTGCATGATACAGAGCGATTCAAAGCCGACCAAGTCCTGACTGGATTCGAAAATACCATAGCCGCATCCGCCATACGCTTTCATGCCCGGCGGAAGCGCCTCGCGAATGGCCTCCAGCCGGGGCTGATAGGTGCTCCAGAATATGTCCGGCAGTTTATCAAATGGGTAGTTCTCAAAGTCCGCACGCGACTGGATCGGGCCGTTCCCGCCAAGAATCGCGCCGTGGCAGGGGAAGATGTCACAGATGGCCGCCTCATAATCGAAACCATCATACGTCATGTCTTTCCAGAAGCCGATGACCTCCCGGTAATGGGCGACATAGTCCTCCTTCCGTGTCCCTTGCAGAGCAAGGTTACGCCCCAATGCCTTGCAGATGAACGGAAGGTCAATGTGATGCTCGTAGAGCGGCAGACGCTGGGGGCGTTCGTTCTGGAGCACCTGCAGCAGATTGCGGTAGTCTGGTTCGAAGGTATTCATAGTGTTGCCTTTCTGTCGTAATTATTTTCTCGCGTTTTCGCAATTCCGCACGGCATCGAACATCGCGATGATGTTTTCCGGCGGGACGTCCGCCATCACATTGTGCACCTGCTGGAATATAAATCCGCCACCGGGATTCAGAATGCGGCATTGTTCCTGGACATGCCGGTAAACCTCGGCGGGCGTGGCCTGCGGCAGGACATCCCGTGTGTTGCAGCCACCCCCCCACAGCGTCAGCCGCCCGGCGTATTTCTTCTTGAGCGTCGCGGCGTCCATGCCCCTGCAGGTGATCTGCACAGGGTTGACGGCGTCCAGCCCCGCGTCAATCATGTCCTCCAGCAGCGGCTCGATACCGCCACAGCAATGAAGCTGGATTTTGATATGCGGCGCCAGCTCCTTCACACGCTTCCACATGCGCCGGTGATAGGGTTTGTAATACTCCCGATACATGTCCGCAGAGATCAGCGGTCCGTTTTGCGAGCCGAAATCATCGCCGAACAGGACCACGTCGATGTAAGGCGCAACGGCCGGCAGCCAGATCTCCAGCTTCGCGAGATACAGTGCACAGAGCGCCTCGGAAAGCCGCAGGACAGCCTCCGGATACATCGCCATGTACAGGAGGTAATTGTCCATCCGGTACAGAAACTGAGGCATCTCAAACATATTTGCGCCGAAGAGCCCGATCACCGCGCGCCCGTTTGACAGTTCCCTCGCTCGTTTCGCGCCTGCGGCCAGCTCCGCAATACCTTCCGTATCGAGGGGGAAATGTGCGCCGGGATGAGGCACGCCGGCCCACATGACCTTGCCGCACATCTCCCCGAGATCCTTGAAGTCATCCCCTTCAATCCCCCGCTCCATCAATGGGAAATGGATCTGCTCGAAGTAGAGCATGCCGGGCTTCATCACCGCCATGGGTGTGCCGTCTGTGGCTAAAATCTTCCACCCCTCAGCGTCTTTCACCAGATTCACATAGGCGGGAATCTTACAGGGCGTTCCATCCGGCAATATCCATGGCTTCCAGCAGGCGGGATCATGGCAGAACCCGCGCCCCATCTCGATGGTGTCCACGCCGAAACGTTGCAGGACCGGCTCCTCGATGATCGCCAGTTGCTGCAGCATGTCATAGACGAAGATATCGCCGGTATTAACGCCCAACTTTTTCTTCAGCCTTGCATACGCCACTGCGGCGATGCCCGAGGATCGGTGTCCGCCAAAATCAATCGGCACCCTGTCCGGCGTCCGATAACTCAATGCCTCCATCACTCGCTCACGTCCTGTCATGGCTTGCTCCTCTTGTTAGTTGTTCAATCTAAAAATATCCCTGAGATGACGGCTGTTGTTCCTTTTACCCGGAAGAGCTTGAAGGTGACGCTGCCCGAAACTTTATATGTCAAATAGACACCGTTGCCAAAGGATTCCACGGTGCGGGTGTCATAGACACCCTCTGTCAGTGGGTTTACAACGCTGACCTGCGTGGCCCGGATTTTCTTAGGATCTGTGAGCCCCTCCCAATCGCAGAGGTACAGCGTGATTTTTCGCGGACGGGTATCTTCCGAGAGCACTTCAACGGCCACCTCTGCCCCTTGATAGCGGGCAGCCGTCCGGTTCTCGCCGGTTAAAAACTGCAAGGCGCGAACGTCGTTGGTTATGCTCATCGGGATCAACTGTCCCTTCATCTGGATTTCGACACGCTCAGGTATTTTCTTGCCGCCGCAGGCGATCAGATAACCCTCTTTCCCATAGTTCCCTTTCCATGATCCGGACGTGGTGCGGTCTTCCTTCACAAACGAAACCTTGGCGGGAACATCCTTGATCTTGTCGTAGCGCTTGGAACAGGCGTTGTCGAACGTCGGCGTCACTTTCGGTTTCTCTGCGGAGGCATCCGCGACACTCCGGGCAATCGTGACCTGACGCTGCTGGCCGTCATCCACTGTTTTGACGAAAACGCGCTTAACGCCCGTGAGCGTATCCTGAAAATACCCCCACCCTTCTTGTGACGCATCCAATTGTTCCCGTGTCTCACAGGGGCGCAGGGGTTTTCCATTTAACTCGACGTGCTTCGGCTGGGCCGTCTGGAACACGCTCAGCAGCTGCACACGCTTAGCGGGTTTAAAGTGCCCTTCCCTTTCACCCATGACAATCCGCACCTGCGCGTCGCTCCCCTCACATGCGATTTTGGTCGTGCAGGCATCGCCTTTCATGTAGTCCCGGGTGATCCCGTCGTCCTCATAAAAGGTATACGCGGAGGTTCCGGAATCCAGCGGATAAATGAGCAAGGTCAGCGGATCAACCGGCTTCTCCCCCACGTAGCGCATCGTCGGCGCCATGGGGATGATCGCCCCGGCCTTGACAAATACAGGATACTCATCCTGCGGCGGCTGAACGCCGGTCAAGATAGTAGGTCCCGTGAAATGCGAGGCACTGTCGAAGAGGTAATACCATTGGCCTTTCGGCAGATAGACCGCACGAGCAGGTTCCTTGTAGAGAGGTGCCATGAGCATCCAGTCCCCGATCAGAACCTCATCGGATGAATAAGCAATCGGATCATCCGGGTAATCCAACACCAGCGCGCGCCAGGCGGGCAATCCGCTTTGGCACGATTGCCATGCAGTCGTGTAATAATATGGGATCAGTTGATAGTGCACCTCCAAGAATTTCTTGAAGACCCGTTCCACTTCCGGCGACCAATCCCAGGGGCGATGGCTTTTCGGCTGCCAGCGATACCAGGCATTGCACTGGCTGAGGGGATTGAACAGATTGCATTTCACTCCGTTGAGGAACATGCTATCCGTCTGTTCCCGAACCACGGCACCACTCATGTCGTGAGTGGAGTGTGGAAATCCGGAAAGTCCATTGCAGAGATTCATGATCATCATTTTGCGGCCATAATGGACATCGCCCATCCAGGGATATCCAAAGCGTTGCGCACCCGCATAACCGCCTCGCGCGCAGTTGAAGCTACGCCGGTTGTCATACACCTCCTGAACGTCCTTGATGGCGGTATAAAGATTATGCTGGAAACGCGGGTCAAAGCCAGTGTCGGTTTCATCCGTCCAGAACCAATCAACTCCATTGTTGAGTAGCCGGGTCTTGATCAGCTCCTTAAAATTGTCCCAGCCCTCGTAGGGGCGCTTTGTGGGTTCCGGCTTGGATATTCTAAATGTTCCCGGACACTTCGGGAGATCATAATAGAAGCCAAAGAGGCCATGCTGCTGATGAATCCGCTGGGCGACGCCGGCCACCGCTACACTTTCCGCAGGCTCTTCCACTTGGTGATCGGTAAAGGTGATGCAGGAATCAATCGGATAACCGCGCTTGATCCATTCAGGGAAGGCTTCCTCGTGGTCAATAGGCGTACCTTGGACAAGGTATTGGAAGCCCAGCAGTTTTCTGGGCGGCATACCCGGCTTGCCCGTGATCTCCGTGTAGACGCCCAAAATCTGTTTGAGATCACCTCCCGCAATAAAGAACAAATCCATGGGGCCTTTGCCCTCCGTGTTCTCGATGACAACGGGCTGCTTGAAGGCGAAGAATGTTTTTGCGCTCTCCTCGTTGTTGAAGAAGAGGCCATACCCGGCTGTGCTCATCACAAAAGGAGCTGACCAACCCGCGCCGTTGTTATCACGCGTGCACACCGTGCGACCGCGCTGATCGAGCGTGTCGTCGTGTTCGTTCTGGAGTCCGAAATAATGTTCCTCTTTCCCGCAGGCATCCTGCGTGAAAGCGGCACGGACTCCCGTCTCAAAAGTTCCTTCCGCCACTAGGCTTTTTCCATCCGGTTTGAAAAACCGGAAGCGGAACGGTTGCTTCGAAACTTCCATCACAACGTCCTTCGAGACAAGCGTCAGGGCATCGCCCGTTTCAGTCGCTTGTGGAATCGAGCCCTTGAATGCAGCCAGTCCCGGCTGGATCATGAATGCCTTCGCATCATTGAAGTTGGTAAAGGAACCGTCTTGTGACACCTGCATCCGCACCACGCGGTCCGACCAGAAATTGACGCGCACAGTTGCATGCTGACAACTTATAAGCGCTTCGCGTCCCTTCATTTCCACCTTCGTCACGTTACCCAGCGCACGCGATCCTGCTTGCACTGGTCCAGCTTTGACCAGAGCAGGCTTAGCGGCTGGTTCCGCAGCCAAGGCTACGGTTGATAGGGAGAGAATGCAGCAAAATGCGCGTGTTGTGTTTTTGAGCATATTCATGTTTATTTCGGTTCCTCACTGTTTGTCGAAAATAATGTCTTCGTGTTTTAGCGCAAAAACCGCTATTGGAGCGCAAATGTCACGCCCGCCTCACCCGTGAATACACGGACGGCGGAGCGAACATTTGCGCTGAAAATGATTTTGATACGTCTGATAACAGTATCCGCCATCTTCCCTTGTGTGACACCTTTCTATTCCTCCGCGTGGCTATCCATTCCGCCGTCCGTGTATTCACGGGTGAGGCGGATGAGATAGCCACGCAACATTTGCGGCTTTTGCGGTAAGATTTTTCGTCAAACCGTGAAGAGCCGTTATTTCGTCCTTGTGAATTTGTACAGTTGAACGCCATGGGGTGCGGGATTAATGGTAATCTGTCCTTCGACGTTTGGCAAGTCGGCCCGCTTCCACAAATCTCTGACGTGATATTTTCCTGCAAGCCCCAAGTCCTTCAAATCTACGGTGGCTTCGAGCGGTTCACGAGCCCGGTTAAAGAAACCGACTGCTTTCGATCCATCTTCGAGATCCTTGACCCAGACATCCAACAGGCCGCGCGTCAAGGTGCGACGCGCCGCCTTGCCCAGCGGGTCCTGGTTGATATCCAGCACGTCGTCATTGGTCAGCAGACGCAGCGTGAATTCATCGAGTTTTTCAAGTTCGCAACTGATCATAAGCGGGGATGACATTAAGCACCACATGCTCATTTCCACATATTGTTCGTCGGCGGTTAAACCGGTCTGCTTTCCCCAGGCAACGCCACAGACGAGCATGTCCATGTCCAACCAGTGGCCCGGTCCTGCATATCTCGCCCATCGATCTCCGGAGAACGCAATGTTGGCCGCGAACGTCCACCGCCCCAGGAAATCATTCGCAATCCGCCAGGAGTTGCCATGCTCGACAAAGGTCGGCCCCAGTTCGTAGAGAGCCCGATTGGACAGGGAGCAGATGATATCGCGCCCGGACTGTTTGAGCGCGTCCGAGACAGCGATGATTTCGGGGGCTTTATTCAAGATCCAATCCCACTTGCAAAAATCGATCCCCCATTCCGCAAATTGTCTGGCATCCTGCTTCAGAAGTGAATGCGGGCCAACTGAAAACGATTTGCCATCCTTCTCCATCGTCCATTTGCCATCCGGATATGCTGAGGTGCCGCCCGGATATCTCCCGTACGAGGTCATCCATGGCGTGTGATAGATGCCCGCTTTCAACCCCAACTGGTGAATCTTGTCGCACAAACCCTTCATGTCGGGGAACTTCTCATTCGCTTGCAGGGCGTTCTCCTTGCCCCCGCGCGTCCCCTGCCAGCCATCGTCTATATTCACGTACAGGTAGCCGTGATCCTTCAAGCCAGTACTGACGAGGAGCTCTGCGGCTTTCTCGACTTTCTGCCGATCCACCTTCTTCAGCCACACACACCAACTGTTCCAGCCCATCGCCGGGGTCAGGGATATCTTATCGCCGACCACAAGCTTCAGTTCACGTTCGGCGCTACCCAATTCATTCCGTGCCGTCAACAGAACCCGATGCTCGCCTTGTGTCTTCAAACAGCCCGTGACCAGGCCAGTCTGGGAATCCAATTGGAGACCCTCGGGAAGATTCTTGGCCACGTAGGTCATGGGCTTGCGTCCGCTGGCAGTGACGGTGAATAGGAAGGGAGACCCGGGACGCACGCCAAACACGCGCGCGCCGGTGATGCGCGGCGTCTCGGGACCCGGCGGGGTGATGAATGGCTTTCCCAGGAACGGCGTGGGGCCTGGATAGATCGCTGCGGGTCGGTTGCCGCTATAGGTGATGGCCATGTTCGCCCATGCAACATCCATCGTCATAAAGTGATCGCCGGCAAAATCCTGAATCAGCTCAAGCCGTTTGACGCCTTTCAGATCCACATCCAGAGTCACCGGCTTGTCACCCAATTTCAGCGGACCGCTGCCCCAGAGTCGCTTGCCGTCTCCATACACTTTCATTTCCACACTGTCGGTGAAGGTCTTGTCCACACTGTCATCAACGCCAACCAGACCCGACAGTCGGCGGCTCTCACCCTTGAGGTCATAAGTCAAGACACAGTTGCCCGCCACTCCAAACGCATTGGTCATGGCTTTTCCACCAAGGCTGGGCACCTTGCTGCTCACCGTCTTGCCCGGTTTCAGCGCATACGCATGCGTTGACGCCCTGTTGAGCCCCAGGTCCGCCACACTCACCGTCTCCACGGTGTTGGAAGTGGCGAACACAGTGGTTGACGCGCTCATGGCAAATGCCAGCAGAATAAGTTTATTTCGATTCATCATCTTCATTTGATAATCTCCTTCACGTTCGGTTTTGTTAGAGGGTTTGGTTTCATTGTGTCGTAGAGAGTGTAAAAGTTTTTTACTTTGAAAATTCTCAAGGTTTCAGATGCTTCATTTTGACTCAAAGCGATATTTTCCCGAGCCGACTTCAAACACCGCTCGATCCTTCTCCATCCGCACGAAGCGCACACCCTCGGCTTTGCTGGCAGGCTTGCCGGACTCGGTGACCGTTTCAGCGCTACGGGCGGGTACATAGACGGTGGCGGTGGTGTTGGCCGGAACGGTGACGTTCCAGATGAACTGCTTCCCCTTCTGTTCCCAGTGACTGGCGATGCGGCCGTATGACGAATCGAGATGGGCCTTCACCCAGGTCAGATCGCCGACCGGATGCGGACGCAGGATGATGTGTTTGAAGCCGGGTTGCTGACGGTCGTAATTGATGCCCGCAAGGGTCTGATATAACCACGCGTCGAGATTCCCTGCCTGCATGAGCAAGGCCTCGCTGTTCATGCCCGGACCCTGCGTGTCGGTGTCCCAGCGCTCCCAGATAGTCGTCGCCCCCTTGGAGATCATGTAGCCCCAGCTCGGACGGGTGGTCTGGTTGGCGATGGTCCAGGCCACATCGGGCCGACCGCACTCGGTCAAGGTCTGCATCAGCCATTGGACGCCGATGAGCCCCACTGAAAGATGTCCGTTGCGCTTGACCATGATGTCGTCCACCAGATTGGCGATGACTTGCTGCTTGTGGCCTTCTGGAACCAGTCCAAATGTCAAAGGGAGCAAGTTGGCGCACTGTGTTCCGCCCAAGTAGTTGTTGGTGGCCGGGTCGAAAAATGTCTTGTTGAAAATATCGCGGAGTCGATCTGCATGTTCGGTGAAGAATTTTACGTCCTCCGGCTTGTTCAGCCGCTGGGCCACCCGCGCCATGATCCGGTAATTGTTGTAATGATAGGCGGTGGAGATGAGCGCCCTGGAGGTGTTGCCGCCCCCCTCGACAGCGAGCTTGGTCTCCAGGGAGAGCGCGTCGCACCAATCGCCGTAGGCTCCGCCTTTGACCGTGCCGTTCTCCTCAACTTCATACTTCTGCATGGCTGCCATCCAGCGTTTCATCGCCTCGTAATTGGTAGTCTCCACCTTGGAGTCGCCATAGAAGTCCACGAACCAATCTGGAATGATGGTAAACACACTCGGCCAGAGTACATTGCTTCCCGGTCCCCAGAACATCGACACATGAGGAATCGCTCCAGTGTTACGCTGGGAACGCCGGATGTCATCAATCCATTTGGCATAAAAGGGTGCCACGTTGAAGTTGAAGGCCTGGCTCTCGGAATCCTTGGCCGGATCGCCCAGCCACGGCATCCGTTCCGTCCGGTCGGGGTCCAACGGGGCACTGCGCAGATACATCCGGATACCCCAGCGGATCGCCATGTGAATGCAGTTGATCAGATCGTTGGAACACTCGAACTCCCCAACGGCCGGCACGTCGCTGTGAATAACCATGCCCTCGAAGTTTTCAAGGCGGGGGCGCCCGGGAAACCCGGTCACCTGGACGCGCCGGAAACCTTGTCCGCGGAACCGTGGCATCCATTGCTCAATGCCCTCGCCCTTGAATGTGTAGGTCTCGGTGGCCTGGGCGGAGCGGTTATCCACGGTCTTGATGAACCCGTTGGGCATGAGGCTGTAGGCCTCGGTCATCCAGACCGTCGTTCCCTTCGGCGCCGAGGCCTTGAGGCGTACGGTCCCGTAGAAGTTCTGGCCGAAATCGACGATAAAGACGCCGGGGGCGGGGTTGGTCATGCCCACGGGCTTGAGCACCTGCGTTATGCGCATCGGCTCGATCATCTGGGCGCACATGTTTTTAGTGGGCGCGGGCAACAGCTGGGCGGGCCTCCACTTCGCTTCATCGAAGCCGGGGCGGTCCCAGCCGGGCATCTCCAAACGGGCATCGTAGGTCTCACCGTCATACTCGTTGTTATGACGGATGGGACCCGCATCGGTGGCCCGCCAACTTTCATCGCTGACGATCTGCTCCCGGGTGCCATCCTCGTATTGCAACTCCAGTTGGAGCAGGAGCCGGGGAACTCCACAATCAAGCGCCTCGCTACGCGGAGCTACAAAGCGGCCATTGCCAACTACCGCGCCCAAGGCATTGGCACCGGCTTTGATTTCGCGGGTGAGGTCCAGGGTGAGGTAATAGGCCGCCTGGCGGTAATCCGAAAGTGCTGGGTTCATAATGCCGTCGGAGACCAGTTTCCCGTTGAGATAGAGATCAAAGAATCCCAAACCGCACACATAGGCGGTGGCATGCGCGACCTTCTTGTCTGCATGAAACTCCCGGCGCAAATTCCGCGCCGGCAACCGGCGATTCAGCCGTCCAAGTCCCCACGGTGCCGTTCCACCGGACCCCAATTCGCTGGCCGCCTCCCAGGTCGAATCATCAAACCCGACCAGCGCCCACTTGGGCGCAAACACTTTTGAGCTGCGCCACTGCCGGTCGCTCATCACGACCAGTGGATTTTCGTCGCCGTAATCCACCCGCAGCAGAGCCTCCACTCCAACAGGGACCGGTTTTTTGGCAGTGCTGACGTTTGAGACGTTCAGGGCTATCACGTTGCCGCCCGGATGGAGCTCCATGGTCAGGTCCTTTTCAAACCGGGCATCTCCAAACCTTTTACCATTGACGTAGAGTTCGTAGCCATTGCCTGCCGCCAGTTCCAGCGTGGCCCGCTTGATCGTCTTCCCCTCCGGCAACATCACGGTACGCCGGAAAAATCGTCTCCCCTCGGATGCGGCGGGTGAAGGATCGCCTTCCCCGGGAAACCAGATCCGTTTTGCCAGCCGATGCGGATCATCCTCGGCCAACTGCGTAGGAGCTTCCACGCCGATCCACTTGGCCTTCCAGTCCCCGGGCTTTAGCAGCCCCATGCTCCACGACGCGGATTTGCTCCAGGGCGACGCCTGCCCGCGGCCATCC
>JBAXOG010000109.1:0-16688 GCA_037133395.1 bacterium
CAATTGGATGAGAAGAATCCGATTGAATATCGCGCGGTGGTGGCCAAGTGCACCAATTACGGCGTCTTCATTGATATACCGCTATTGGCCATGGGCGGCCTGATTCACATCTCGAACCTCTCCAACCAATATGTGCGGTTTAACTCCTCTGCCGAGACCTTGAATGCCGGCGGCGAGACCTACCGTATTGGCATGGTCTTGCAGGTGCAAGTGGCCAAGGTTGACTTCAATCAGCGCCGTGCAGACTTTATGCTTGTCGGCGGTCCCAAGGCGGTCGAGGCCGGAACCTCGAAATCGACATCAGGCGAAGAGAAGTCAAGAAAAGGCAGATCCCGTGATGCTGGTCAGCGTACATCTCGCGAGGAGCGTCCGTCCCGCGGCTCGAATGAGCGTCCCTCGCGTGATTCAAGCCAGCGTCCCTCGCGTGATGAGAAGAAATCCACGCCCGCGCCCTTTAAAAAGTTTGAGCGCAAAAAACGGAAATGATCGTCTGGACGGAGTGTGGGTGGAATTGTAAATAAATAAGAGACGGCAGGGCAAATTGCCTTGACGTCTCTTTCTTTTAGACGTTTCGATGGTTACCGCTTTGTGGCGCGATAGCGCGCTATGAGGGCGTTGGTGGAGGCATCGTGCTTGAGCGCGGGTGCGTCCTTGGCATTGAGTTCGGTCAGCACCTTAGAGGCCAGTACCTTGCCCAGTTCCACGCCCCATTGGTCGAAGGAGAAGATGTTCCAGATGATACCTTGTGTGAAGACCTTGTGCTCGTATAATGCGATGAGTGCACCGAAGGTTTCAGGCGTTAGCGCATCGGCGAGTAGGGTGTTGGTGGGGTGGTTGCCTTCGAATGTCTTGTGAGGGACAAGCTTTTCCGGTACACTTTCAGCGCGACATTGCTCTGCTGTCTTTCCGAAGGCGAGCGCCTCGGTCTGCGCAAAGAAGTTGGCCATGAGCTTGTCGTGGTGGTCGCTGATGGCATTGTGTGATTTACAGAAGCCGATAAAGTCGCAGGGGATCATGCGTGTGCCTTGGTGGATAAGCTGATAGAAAGCGTGTTGGCCGTTCGTGCCAGGTTCGCCCCAGACGATCGGACCGGTGCCGTAGGCGACACGGTTGCCATGACGGTCAACAGACTTTCCATTGCTCTCCATGTCGAGTTGCTGAAGATAAGCGGCTAGGCGTGCGAGATATTGATCGTAAGGCAGCACAGCGTAGCTTTCCGCACCATAGCCGTTCGCATAGAGGATGCCGAGTAGGGCCATGATGACCGGCAGGTTACGGCTGAAGGGAGCTGTTGCAAAATGGCGATCCATCTTGTAATACCCCTTGAGCATCTTTTTGTAGTTGGCCGGACCGATGGCGATCATGAGAGGCAAGCCGACTGCTGAGGGCAGCGAATAGCGTCCGCCTACCCAGTCCCAGAAGCCGAACATATTTGTTGTGTCAATCCCGAAGGCAGCAACCTTTTCGGCATTGGTCGAAACAGCGACGAAATGCTTGGCAACCGCTTTGGAGTCGCCGAGTTTTTCGATCAGCCATGCGCGTGCGCTTTCGGCATTGGTCATGGTTTCCTGGGTTGTGAAGGTCTTGGAGGCAACGATGAAGAGGGTCTGGTCAGCCTTGACCAGCTTGAGCGTCTCTGCGAGATGAGAGGCATCGACATTGGAGACAAAGAAGCAGGCTATGGAGTTCTTGCTGTAGGGTTTGAGCGCTTGGTAAGCCATAGCGGGACCCAGATCTGAGCCGCCGATGCCGATATTCACGATATACTTGATACGCTTGCCGGTGTGGCCGATCCACTTGCCTTTGCGGACGAGTTCTGAGAATGATCCCATCTTGTCGAGCACGGCGCGTACGTCCGGCATGACATCTTTTCCCTTCACCAGGACGGGCGTATCCGACTGGTTACGCAGTGCGGTATGCAGCACGGCGCGGTTCTCCGTTTCATTGATGGCTTCGCCCGAGAACATGGCATCAATCCAGCGCTTGAGATCGCTGGCTTCCGCGAGCGCGAGCAGCTTCTTCATGAGCGCAGGGGTGATGCGGTTCTTGGAATAATCCAGCGTCCATCCGGCGGCATCGATTGTAAAACGTGACGCACGGTCAGGATCTTGTGCGAACCATTCGCGAAGATGTGCGGTACAGGTGGCTTCGACTTCAGACATGACGGCTGTCCAGGCTGCTTGATTCATGGTGACTCCTTAGATGATTCAGGTGTTTGAAAAAGTGGCTTAATTATACCGAAAAGAGAGGCTTATCGCAAGGGCTCAAAGGTGATTGAGAAGGTCAGGTTGCTGCTGGAGGGGGCGGTTTGTTCGCAGAAGATAAGTTTGCAGTCTTTGTTCGGGGAATCCCATTCGTTCACAGGTTTGCTGGCATCATTGACTTGCCACTGTGTATTGGATGCATGAAGTGCTGAAAGCTTGAGTTGCTTTTTGCCACTGGAGAGGACGATGGAACCTGTACGTGTTTCACTCGGGATTGCCTGGGTCATCATTTGCCACCGCACACACGCGCCTGGTTTCAATCCCGTCAGGGTGTCTGTCAGCGTATAGATACCGTCAGCCTTCATTTCGCCTATGCGGGTGACCTGTTTGACTTGCGGAAAAACTGGTGAGAGGTCAATCGTGACTTTAGACGCTTTTCCGTTATCCTTGAAATCAACGACCTTTGCAAAGCCACTGGCTTTGTGCAGTTCATTGTCAATCGTCAGACTGTTGTGGCTGAAGCTGCTGAGTCTGTAAATTTTCCAACGGTCAGAGTTTTGCTGCATGCCCCACAGCCCCATGCCACGTTTCTCGATGGCATTATATCCTTCCATTCCAAGGTCGATTGCCCAGCGGACACCCAGAGCATCATACACAAAGGAGCCGACGTCCATGTGCCCGTGCGGGCCTGTAGCTACACCTGCTTTGAGTCCAACAAATACAGCCTCATCGTTGTTCCAGCTTGTTCGTTGGATGGTGATGGGAATGGGGCCTTCGGACGACCAATTGAGTGGCGTCTTCTTATCAGTCTTGTTGCTAGATGGAACGTTCCACAGCAGCGAGAATACGAATAGACGGTCACCGCTTGAGTGGTCAGAGCCTTTTGAGCGTTGTGCGCAATAGCGCCTGAATGCGGCATCTTCGGAATAGTCGAGGAGGTCTGGACGGTTCAGGCGCTTCGCAAACCACCAGGTTGCGCAACTTGATCCTCGGCCTCCTGCGCTGCAGTCAGCATAATTAAAGGGAATGTTACTAGGACCTGTGACCAAGTCCGGATATTCGGCTGTTGCTGAGAAGCCCGGGAGTTTGAGCAATCCATGGTCTGTCTTCTCGACACATTCCAACATGGCAATCGCTAGTGTGTTAAATTCGATGCCATAAGCCCAGTAGCCAGGACCTTCGGGATAAGAACCTTTCGGGGCAAGGGCCGCCATGGATAGGGGGAGCTTCTCGATGGCCCGTTTGATGGTGGCCTCTGCTAAGGCCGGGTTGATCGATCGTGTGACCAAGGCGCCGGCCATCATGCCTGCGTGGCAGACTTGCCCCCAGTTGTTCTTTGCATTGACCCAGCCAGTTGTTTTCTGCCCTGCTTGGAGTCCCTTGTTCAGAATAGCCTCTTCGATTGTTTTGGCATCCTCTTTGCTAAACGTTGCATAGAGCCAGTCATAGCCGATGGCCATGGCGAGGGTCATCTCAGCAACATCCAGAAAGTGGCTTGGGTTCCAATCGGTGAACGCGGCTACAGCGGTCATCTCTTCGGCGCAGCGCTGCGCATAGCGTTTGTCATCGGTGAGGCGGTAGGCCATTGACAATGTGGTGATGCGCCATAACACACGGCGCGAGACCCCAAGGAGGCGACGACCTTCCATTTCTCGAAGACACGGCTTCAGGGGTAATAGCCCATTTGCATCATATAAAATCCGCTCCTTGGCCAGCTTGCACCGCTCATCTGTTTCGCAGCGCTGCTTTAAGGCTGTGAAATCGGCGGTTGAGGCAAAAAGTATCGGGTGTTGCTGAGTGAGGCCGTGAAAAGCATATAATATGGCAACAAGGAGGGGGGCTATTTTTTTCATAGGATCACAAGTGATTTTAACGTGGATTGACACATTATTTGGAGAATGATTTGAACAACATCCTGCAAAACAAAAAAAACCGCATGAGCATATCGCTAACACGGTCCTTCATCAAGTATGAACAAAGTAGCGGCTTAAACTTCTTTCAGGCGAGCCTTCTTGCCTGTCAGTTCGCGGAGATAATAAAGCTTTGCCCGACGGGTCTTGCCCGAACGTTCGATTTCAACCTTATCGATAAAAGGTGAATACAACGGGTAGACTTTTTCAACGCCGACGCCAAAGGAAATACGACGAACCGTAAACGTAGCCGTACTGCTCGATGCGCCATCGCGAGCGATGACGGTGCCTGCGAATATCTGGACGCGTTCTTTTTCGCCTTCTTTGATTCGAACGTGAACCTTGACGCTGTCACCCACGCTGAACTCCGGCTTCGCCTTCTTTTCCGTTGCCTTAGCAATCTGCTCGGCATTAATTTTATCAATTGCTTTTGATATCATTTCTCATCTCCTGCGGGCAGACATGAAGCCCACCCCTACGTTCATTTCAACAAATCCGGGCGCTGGCGCGCCGTTCTATCTAACGCCTGACCTTTACGCCAAGCTGCCACTTCTGCATGATTTCCGCCCTGTAACACATCCGGTACCGCTATTCCACGATAAATCGCCGGGCGTGTATATTGCGGAAACTCCAAGAGAGGCTCCGAAAAAGACTCATCCTGTGTTGCCTCTTCACCGCCGCCCAGCACGCCAGGCAACAAGCGAACTACTGCATCTGCCACCACCGCAGCAGGCAACGCCCCGTTGGTGAGTACATAATCGCCGATGGAGAGTTCATCTGTCACCAGCGCGTCACGTACGCGTTCATCAATGCCTTCATAGTGACCACACAATAGTATGAGGTGTTTCTCTTGAGCCAGCCGACGGGCTTCCGCCTGTCTGAACGTCTTGCCTGAAGGGGTCATCATAATGACCCGTGTTTCAGGTGTCCGTAAGGCCTCAATTGCCTCAAACCAAAGTTCCGGCTTCATAATCATGCCGGGGCCACCACCATAAGGACGATCATCCGCTGTCCGTCGCGCATCCTGCGCGAAATCCCGCAAGTCAATCGTCCTAAAAATAACAGCGCCCATCGCAACCGCTCGCTTTAATATGCTCTCTTCCAGGAAGCCGCGAAGCATTCCAGGAAAAACAGTCAACACATCAATCAGCAAAGGCTCGCTCATGGCGCAACCGCGTTGAAATTAAGCAGAGGCCTTCTTTGCCTTTCGGACAATGCTGGCCACTGTTTCACTCAATTGAGCTCCTTTGGAGAGCCAATAAGCTACGCGTTCCATATCAATCTTGAAATTCACGCCTTCCTGTTTCGGCAGGTACCAACCGAGAATCTCCAAAAACTTACCATCGCGGGGTGAACGCTCATCTGTCGCCACCACACGAAATGACGTGTTGTTATTACAACCTGTTCTACGCAATCTGATCTTTACCATTTACTCCTCCGTGAAGCGCAATACATTATCAAAACTCGGCACTATACGCAAGCGGTTTTAGATAAAAAAACATTACTTTTTACGTGTACGTTTTTTAACTGATTTTTCCTTCTTTTCTGTGAAAGAAAGAGTTTGTTTGTCTTCGGAAGGCACCCCCACAATGGTGCTACCTGCAAAATTACCACTGAGCAGTTGTTCTGCCAGGGGATCTTCAATCATACGCTCGACTGTGCGCCTCAAAGGGCGTGCGCCAAGCGTAGGGTCAAAGCCCTTGGTCGCCAACAATTCAGTGGCTTCCTTATCGAGTTTCAGGGTGATGCCCTTGGTATCAAGTCGCAGACGGAGCTTGGCCAACTCTACATCCAGAATTTGCATAATATCTGTCCGGTCTAGCTTCTTGAATACAACAAGATCATCAAATCGATTTAAGAGTTCGGGTTTGAAGATTTGTTTAGCTGCATGAATCATGCGATCACGCAGACGGTTGAAGTCTTCGCTCACGGTGTCTCGTGAAAAACCAAGTCCTTGCCCTTGCTTGTCATAGTCAAAGCCAAGATTGGATGTGAGAATGATGACGGTGTTCCTAAAGTCAATCTGACGGCCGAGGCTGTCAGTGAGGCGTC
The DNA here is from genome assembly GCA_037133395.1 of bacterium. GTDB lineage: Bacteria > Verrucomicrobiota > Kiritimatiellia > RFP12 > UBA1067 > CAIZQW01. The sequence goes on from JBAXOG010000109.1 coordinate 6,167, forward strand.
CTTCTTCGAGAATCTGAAGTAGCATGTGCATGACATCGGGATGGGCCTTTTCAACTTCGTCAAAAAGGACGACGCTGTAGGGGCGTCTGCGGACGCGCTCCGTGAGTTGTCCTCCTTCTTCATGGCCGATGTATCCCGGGGGGGAACCCACGAGGCGAGAGACCGTAAACTTCTCCATATATTCGGACATGTCGTTTTGGATGAGCGCCTTTTCATCACCAAACATGGAGGACGCGAGTGCCTTTGCGAGTAGGGTCTTGCCCACGCCTGTCGGACCGAGAAAAAGGAATGAACCAATGGGACGCTTCGGGTCTTTCAGGTCTGCGCGTGAACGGCGCAACGCGCGGCAAATGGCCTGTATGGCGGGGAGCTGTCCAATCACCGTTGCAGAGAGTTCTTTCTCCATGTTTAAGAGGCGCGCGGTCTCTGTTTGGCTCATACGCTTAATGGGCACGCCACTGATGTGTGCAACCGTTTCGGTGATATCGTCGGCTGTGACTGCAATGAGGTTTTCAATATGCTCTTTTTTCCAGGCGGCAGTGGCGCTTTCCATCTCTTGCTTGGCGACTTTCTCTTCATCGCGCAAGGCGGCAGCTTCTTCAAAATTTTGCGTGGCAATGACTTTCTCTTTGCGAACAGCAATATCAGCAATGCGAGCTTCAAAGTCGCGCACGTCAAGGGGCTTGCCGGTGACACGCATGCGGACGCGAGCACCTGCTTCATCAATGGCATCAATGGCTTTATCAGGAAGCTGACGACCGGGCAGGTAACGAGACGTTAATTTTGCCGCTGTTTCCAGTGCTGCTGGATCGTATTTGACCTTGTGATAATCTTCGTAACGTGGTGCAAGACCTTGTAAAATAGAGATCGTTTCTTCGATGGTCGGTTCATCCAATTTGACCGTCTGGAAACGTCTTTCTAGTGCAGCATCCTTTTCAATGCTTTTACGATATTCATTCATCGTGGTGGCGCCGACACATTGTAATTCGCCTCGAGCCAAGGCTGGTTTGATGATATTTGCAGCATCCATTGTGCCCGAGGCACTGCCGGCACCGACAATGGTATGCAATTCATCCAGAAACAGAACGACATTTTTTTCGCGATATACTTCGTCGATGACCTTCTTAATGCGCTCTTCAAATTGTCCTCGGTATTGTGTGCCCGCCACGAGTAGTGCCATATCCAGTGCGACCACGCGTTTATTGCGCATGCGTTCAGGAACCTCGCCCGCGACAATGGCACGTGCGAGGCCTTCGACGACCGCGGTTTTTCCGACACCTGCATCGCCGAGCAGGACAGCATTGTTCTTTGAGCGGCGGCTTAAAATTTGAATGACGCGTTCGAGTTCATTTTTGCGTCCGATGACAGGATCCAGTTCACCCTTGCGAGCCAGTTCCGTGAGGTCACGTCCAAAGGCATTGAGCGCAGGTGTTTTGGAGCGTTTTTCTTTTTTTTGTCCTTCGTCAGAAGTACCTTCCGAGGGGTCCAAAAATGCGGGATCAGTTGAGTCGATAGGCTTGATGGCATCATCCTCCAACTCGAGTACTTTTCGAATACCGTGTATGACAGCATCCGCTTTGACATTCAGGGATTCGAGTACTTGTGCGGCAACACCCTCTCCTTCGCGCAGGAGCGCCAGCAGGATATGCTCGGTGCCAGCGGCGGGCTGCTTCATGGCGTGCGCTTCTGCAACAGCCAGTTGGAGGACTTTTTTGGTGCGTGGTGTCAACGGCAATTCACCTTTTGTTGCGGTTGAACCGCCAATGCCTGCCATGTGTTCAACGGCTAGACGCACCGCATCCAGAGACACATCGAGCTCTTCCAGTACAGCAAGTGCCACGCCTTCGCCAAGCGCGACAATGCCGAGGAGTAAATGTTCGGTGCCGATATAGGGATGGTTAAAGCGTTTAGCCTCTTCGATGGCCAAACGGAAGGCACGCTGGGCGCGGTCTGTAAAATTTCCGAATCCGTTCATATTGTTTTTCTCATACTTAGTGCACGCCGCGTTTACTGTCGGTATAAAATTGAATAAGTTTTAAAATCTCTGCGTTTTGTTCGACCTCGTACTTGATGCGTTCTAAAGCCTGTCCGCGGTTCAAGCCCTCTCGGTAGAGCAGGCGATAGGCTTCCTTGAGCGACGAACGGACTTCTGCGCTAAATCCTCTGCGCTGGAGGCCGACGATATTGGGTCCGAGGACTTTTACTTCGCCATTGACGTTTTCGATAATCATATACGGAGGGCAATCCTGACGGATCTTCGTTGCGCCACCGACCATTGAATGGGCGCCGATACGGCAGAACTGATGGATGCCCACCATGCCACCAAGAATGACTTCATCCTCGACCGTTACTTCGCCAGCCAGTGTTGCCAAGTTGGCCATAATCACGTTGTTCCCAACATGGCAACCATGTGCCACATGGCAATAAGCCATGATGAGGCATTTGCTGCCCACGTGTGTAATTTCATCCGCTTTTGTTCCGAGATGGATGGTTGCAAATTCGCGTACCACGGTCTCGTCGCCGATTTCAACAAAAGAGATCGTTCCTTCTTGAAATTTCAAATCTTGTGTCTTCATGCCCACACAGGCAAAGGGGAAGATCTGACATTTCTTGCCGATGGTGGTGTGTCCGCTCAAATAGGCATGCGCTTGGACAATGGTGCCCTCGCCGATTTTTACATCGGATCCGATAATCGCATAAGGTCCGACTTCGACATCGGCTGCAAGTTCAGCTTTTGAATCAACGATAGCGGTTGGATGGATGGGTGCCATGATGTTTTCCTTGTTTGTTGTGGTTACAGATTTTTCGGGATGAGATAAGTGGAAATTCCCAGACAGATCATGACGGGAAGCCATATCAGATAGTAGGGGTAAATCGCGGGTGTTTGTTGGAACGTCTCCGCCATGATAACGAAAAGATAAAAAGACATGGCAATCGCTAAGCTGAAGGCGATGCCGATCGTAGAATCCTTTCGTTGTGTTTTGATCCCCAGTGGGATGCCGATGAGCACAAAGCAGAAGGCCGCACAGGCCTCAACAAAGCGCCTTTGATAGCGGGTCTGGTGTTCACAAAGCGACAAGATCCTTATTTTTTCAGGAAGCTTTTCAGTGTTTGCCTTCAGGGCCTTAATCGCCTGACGAATTTCGAAAAAGTGGAGCATCTTTACATTGCGCGAAACAGTCCGGCTCGCAATCGCGTTGGAAATGACATGACGAAAACGGTCTGCCACCGCGACACCTGGTTTGTCAATATCGATGGGGGAAACACGAACTTTGTACATGTCGAGGACGATATCGGTCCCGTTTGTGGACACGAGTGCTTTCTCGGCCTTGATTTCGCGGGTCAGTCCCTCTTTCGAGTTGTCAAAGGCAAGAATGTCGTATAACCAGTTACCTTGCTTTTGTGCGAAAAAGAGCTTCACTTTTGGGAAATCGGATATGATTTTGCCAGGCTCCAGCAGATCAAGTCCGACATTCACGCTAATGTTGGTTCGCAACTTTTTGCGTGCCTCGGCGGAACGCGGAACAATTTCGTTATTGATGTAGATACTGAGGAAGGTGCAGCAAATAGAAAAGAGAATGGGATACTTCATGACGCTGAGCAAGTTGATGCCGCAGGCGCGCATAGCCGAAATCTCGCTGTCTGCTGAGAGTCGGCTGAAGACCAGTAATGAGCTGACCAGCAAGGAGAGGGGAATGGTGAAGGTCAAGGTTCCCGGGAATCCGATCATCATAAAAAGACCAATGGTCGAAGCTGGAACCCCTCTCATAATCAATTGCGCGATCTTGACTAATAGGCCAATGGTCAACACAAATGAGAAGACCATCCACGCCAGAAAAAACGCGGTCAGGAAGGACGTAAAGATGTATCGTTCAACAATTTTCATTTGGTTTGTAACAGGCCCTTAATATAAACTTCAAATCGCCGATTTTCAGCGTTGCCGCGTACGGGGTTCGCTTGAACCTTGGGCCGGGCAAAGCCAAAACCTGCTTCGCTCAACTGGTTCGCATGAACACCTTTTGCAATAAGATGTTCAACTGCCAGTCTGGCGTATTTTTCAGTAAGGGATCGCGCGGTCTTGATATCTGCCCGTCTTTGGTGATCAATATGAGCCTCAATTCGAGCAGTTGCCTGCGGATTTGTAGCCAATAGGGCAGCTAATCGATCCAGCGCATCCTTCACATCAGATTTGAACGGGGATAAAGTATAATCAAAAATGGCTGGGATTTCAACCAGAAACAGGTCATCGCTTGGATTAAGCGGATCCGTCCCGTCAACGAAAATCTCGTGCCAGTCATCCACGCCCCCTCCGTCGGTATCGCGCTTCAGGGGATTGGTTTTCCATTTTAGGACTTCCTCGCCATCTAAGAGGCCGTCAAAGTCAGTGTCCGGATTCAACGGGTCGGTCAGGTATGTCTTGCATTCCGCGTAATCAGAAAGACCGTCTTTGTCTGTATCCACATTGAAGGGGTCGGTTCCTCGCATGGCTTCGTCATCGTCCGAAAGTCCGTCGCCATCTGAATCGCGGGAGCCGTCGGGGAGAATGGTTGGCTTTAAAAGGGTTGCCTGTTCTCTTCCAAAGGCGTAGGACAATCCGATGCCGACCTGAACCATCACGGCGCCATCTTCCGCAGACAGGGTTGCTCGCGTGTCCACACGACAGGCGAGTTGTTCCGTCAGATGGTATTGAATGCCCACCCCGGCACGCGGTCCGACAATTTGTTCGGCGCCGTCGTAATAGCCAGCGCCGCACGCGAGGTAGGGGTCAATACGCTCAAAACGGGTCAGGTGGTAGAGCAGCTCCGCTGCGCAGCCGAACCCATAGTCTGCGGAGGAGTCGGTTTTATACGGCACAACCAAGCCTGAAAGGTCAGCGGTCCAAGAGTCGGAGAAGCGATAGCTGACGGCGAGTGAGAGGGCGGCAGGGGTGTCCTTGCCTTTGTTCCCCTCAAAGAAGAGTGCGTCAACGCCTGGCTTTACGCTCCATGTGGACACGGACGATGCTTCCTGGGCATCACTAGCCAGTACCAACAACGGAAGCAAGGCCCAAAAATATATAAGCCGATAAAGCATTGTGGGGTATCATATCATTTGTGGTTGCAGTCGCATAGCCTGAAAACGGACATATTTATGAAGACACCGCAAGGAGGATTTGTTAGTATTCCTACTATTAAAGGAAAATAAATGAGAAACTACAGTATTGGGTTTTTAGTAGGAATAATGTTGCTTGGATCACAGGTGATTGTAGCGGGGCCTGCTCAATCTTTTGTGGACACTCGGCCTACGGTGCGATGGCGTGGATTTAATCTGTTGGGCATGTTTGTCAAGGGAGCGAATCCTGGAAATTACGAAGAAGAAGATTTCCAGATGATTCACGACCTCGGATTTAATTTTGTCCGGTTACCGATGGATTATCGTTTTTGGATAAAAGAGGGGGACTGGGAGCAGATTGATGCGGAAAGAATGAAGCCGATTGACCAGGCGATTGCTTGGGGGAAACAATATGGCATTCATACCCAGCTCTCTTTCCATCGTGCACCTGGGTATACCGTGGCGCGGCCGCCCGAAAAGAAAAATCTCTTCAAGGACGAGGATGCTTTGCGTGTCTGCGCAAAGCACTGGGCTTTTTTTGCAAAGCGTTATAAGGGCATTTCGTCTAAGGAAGTGAGCTTTAATCTGTTCAACGAGCCATCGGAAATCAGTGAGGCTGATTATGAACGGGTTGCCACGGCGTTGGTTGATGCGATACGCAAGGAGGATCCAACCCGATTTATCATTGCAGACGGGATTGCCTGGGGAGGTCGGCCTGCCCAATCGCTTTTCAAATTAGGGATTGGTCAGGCGACACGTGGTTATAAGCCTATGTCGGTTACGCATTATCGAGCAAACTGGGTGGGAACACCGAGCGAGCCCCCTGTATGGCCACCTGTACCCATGGCAGTCAGCCCGCTATATGGGGCAGGCAAGAAACCGTGGAACGTTCCGCTCATGATCGAAGATGTTCCCGCAGGAAGGCTTGAGGTTTTTCCCAGTGAGGTGTCTGGTAAGAACAAGGTTCGACTCGAGGCAGATGGGAAGATTCTTTCTGACTATATACTGAGCCCAACCGAAGGACCAGGATGGACGAATGTGGTGTTTAAGAAAGAATGGCACATCAGTCAGGGAAGATGCACAGGGAGTTATTCTGTGAAGCTACCTGTACCTGTCAAACGTCTTGCCCTGTCTATTTCAGAAGGTGATTGGGCAGGTTTCCGCAAGTTGACGCTGACGACTGCCGACGGGAAGACGACAGAATTGTTGTTTGCGAATGAGTGGGGCAGAACGAATGCCTGTTTTCGCTTTACAGGATTCAATGCTGCTCAGGGATTTCAAACGCACGAGGGTGTGATTTCGGGTGAAGAGGAGTTGAAGCGAAGCGCGATTATACCGTGGCAGCCTGCCTTTGACGCGGGTATCACTGTGATGGTTGGGGAATTTGGTGTGCATCACTATACGCCGCATGGCATCACACTCGCACTCATGGAAGACTATCTTAAGATTTGGAAGGAGCGCAATTTAAGTTGGGCGCTTTGGAATTTCAAGGGCTCTTTCGGCATTCTTGATAGTGGGCGTAAAGACGTTCAATATGAAGATTTTCACGGCCATAAACTGGATCGCAAAATGTTGGAGTTGTTGCAGAAGTATTAGGGTCAGGCGGGATTAGGCGCACCTCTTAAATCGGGAGCAAATCAGGGATTTAAGGATTGACTATTTTACGTCCTCCGCGCATAATAAAACTACTAAGTGGAATATAATTATGAAAACAAAAAAAATTAACCTTGTTGATGTGCAACAAAAACCTATCGCTAATCTCGCAGAGAAGCTGGTAAAGGGTGACAACTCTGATCCTCGATTTCCCATTGTTGGCATCGGCGCGTCCGCTGGGGGGCTGGCCGCTTTCGAGGCGTTCTTTTCCGGGATGCCTGCTGACACAAATCCTGGCATGGCCTTTGTGCTGGTCCAGCATTTGGCCCCAGATCATACGAGCATTCTCACTGATTTGATACGGCGCTATACCCGCATGACGGTGTTTGAGGTTAACGACGGAATGGTGGTTCAGCCCAACTGCGTCTATATCATCCCGCCGAATTGCGACATGGCGTTTATTAATGGATCGCTTACATTACTGGAGCCTGCCATGCCGCGCGGTCAGCGTTTGCCGATAGACTTTTTCTTCCGATCATTGGCTCAGGATCAGCATGAGCGCGCGATTGGCATTGTGCTGTCCGGAACAGGTAGCGACGGTACATTGGGCGTACGTGCTATCAAGGGTGAGGGTGGTATGGTCATGGTTCAAAAGATCCAATCCACTGAATACGACGGTATGCCCTGTAACGCGATTGCCACGGGCCTGGTGGACTTTGAACTTCTGCCTCAAGAAATGCCCGCCAAAATCATCGCGTATGCGACTCAGGTCTTTGCTAACTCCTACAGGAGGATATCCGTTGCGGAGCGCATACCTGAGACTGCGATAAAAAAAATCTTTGTCTTGTTGCGCACGCAGACGGGGCACGACTTCTCCCAATATAAGCCGAGTACGATCAACCGACGCATTGAGCGGCGAATGGCCATTAACCAGATCGAATTGATTGATGGTTACGTAAAATTTTTGCAACGTGATCCAGGCGAGGTGAAGGCGCTCTTCCGCGACCTACTGATCGGAGTGACCAGTTTCTTCCGCGATTCAGAAGCTTTTAAGGTTATGGAGGAAAGGGTTGTTCCTAAGATTTTCGCCAACAAGGGCGAGGGTGCGCTCATTCGTGTTTGGTCGGCGGGTTGTTCGACCGGCGAGGAGGCTTATTCGCTCGCCATGCTTTTGGCAGAGGGTATGGAATCGCGAAAAAAGAGTTTTGCGATCCAAGTGTTTGCCACCGATATTGACAGCCAAGCGATTGCCGTCGCTCGCGCGGGGGTTTATCCAGCCAGCATCGTTACCGATGTCTCCCACGAACGGCTGTCGCGATTTTTTACGATTGACCCCGGTGACGGCCATTACCGTATCCATAAAGGCATCCGCGATATGGTGGTCTTTTCCGAGCAGGACGTGATCAAAGATCCGCCATTCTCGAAGCTCGATTTGATCAGTTGCCGAAACGTGATGATCTATATGGGCAGTGTCTTGCAGAATAAGCTCATCCCATTGTTCCACTATGCGCTGAATCCAGAGGGTTCGCTCTTTTTGGGCACGTCTGAAACCATTGGCGATTTTAATAGTCTGTTTACCACGTTGGACAATAAGAATAAGCTTTATCAGCGTAAAGACGATTTTTTGGGTACGCGGCGCGCGGCCATCGATTATTTTGTCCCGCTGTTATCGGCGATAGATCAAGCACTTCCTTCTCGCGCTACTGGAAAGCAGGTTTTTCACGAAAAAATACCGCTACGCGAGTTGACCGAACAGACGCTTTTGCAGCAGGTTATTGCTGCGGGCGCGCTCGTCAACGGACACGGCGACATTCTTTATCTCCATGGCCGTACAGGAATGTTTCTGGAACCGGCTCCTGGTGAGGTGGGTATCAACAATATTTTGAAGATGGCCCGAGAGGGATTGCGGAACGAGCTGACCATGGCGCTTCACAAAGCCACCAGCATCAAGGAGACGGTGTGCCATTCGGGATTGAACGTCAGAACAAATGGTCATTTCACCACCGTCAATTTGACGGTTCGTCCTGTCACGGCTGGTGCGGGCGCATCGCTGGAGTCGCCACTCTACCTGGTGATTCTTGAGGAAGCGCCTGCGGGAACAGAGGTCAGAGAGCATAGGTCCGAGAGCAGCGGGGGAAAAGATCCCGACGCACGTATTGAGGCGCTCAAACAGGAATTGCGCGCTAAGGAGGAATATCTCCAGAGTGTGAATGAGGAAATGCAGAGTTCGAACGAAGAACTCAAATCGTCCAACGAGGAATTGCAGTCGGTCAACGAGGAAATGCAATCAACCAACGAGGAGTTGGAAACGTCCAAGGAGGAACTGCAATCGGTCAACGAGGAGCTTTCCACCGTCAACACCGAATTGCAAATCAACATGATGGAAATGACGCGGCTTAACAACGACATGAATAACCTGTTATCCGGTACGGGGATTGCCACTGTCTTTGTGGACCATCAATTGCGTATTCTGCGCTTTACGCCGACGGCTAGTGAGATCATTAATCTGATTCTGGCAGATACGGGCCGACCTGTGGCGCACATTGTTAACAACCTGGTCGGCTATGACCGTTTGGTGGCGGATTCGCAGGCGGTTTTGGATACGCTGATTCCCAAAGAGGCGGAGGTCCAGACCAAGGATGGCAGGTGGTTTAAGCTGCATATTCAGCCCTATCGCACGGTCGCCAATGTGATTGAGGGTGCGGTGATGACCTTTGTGGACATCACTGAGGTGGTGCGAACGCGGGCGTCACTGGCTCTTACGTCCGTGGACATCTCCGAGCTAAAGAAGGCGGTGGCAGAGAAAGATAAATTGGTCGCCGAGCTCTTGCTCGTCAACAAGGAACTAGCCTTCCAAAACGAAGAGAAAGAAAAGCGTGCACAAGAGCTCTTGATCGCCAACAAGGAACTAGACTTCCAAAACGAAGAGAAAGAAAAGCGCGCACAGGAGGCTCTAAAGATGATCGCTGAACTGCGCAGGCTGAAGGACAAGTAACTTTTTCTCACAGAGCCCACAGAGTACACAGAGAAGTAATTTGTTAAGTTAAGAGTTAAAAGTTAAACGTTGAGAGTTCCACCTCCGCGAATACGGCTACGGTGGACAGGTAAAAGTTTGAACGCTTAACGCTCAACGCCCAACTCTTAACGCTGAAGTTTTAGACAGGGAGCAATAATGAGCAATGCTGACAACCCATTACTGCCGCCAGACGGATCTGACAAGTTAGATCTTCGCAGGCAGGCTGAAAAAAAAGCAGCCTTGTCGCCGCAACACAATACGTGTCTTTCGCTGAATGAAACGCGGCTGATGATCCACGAACTACGTGTCCACCAGATCCAATTGGAGATGCAAAACGAGGAATTGCGACAGACTCAGGAGAATCTTAACGCTGCACGTGCTCGCTATTTTGACCTTTATGAGTTCGCACCAGTCGGGTATTGCACGCTCTCCCAGGAGGGATTGTTTCTGGAGGCCAACCTTACGGCAGCAGCACTGCTGGGCCTGATACGCGTTAAGTTAGTCGGACAGCCCATTTTGAATTTCATTCTCAAAGAAGACGGAGACATCTATTACCTGTTCCATAAACAGCTTTTTGCGACGGGTGAGCCGCAAGTGTGTGAGCTACGGATGATGAAGAGCGATGGCGCGCTTTTCTGGGGCCAGATATCGGCAACCGTTGTTCGGAACGCAGATAACGTAGTCGGCTGTAGACTTGTGCTGATCGATATATCTGAGCGTAAGCATGTGGTGGAGGAGTTGCGGAAGAAATATCTTGAACTGGAGCGGAGCAATAACGTGATGGTGGGGCGGGAGCTGCGCATGATTGAGCTTAAGGCAGAG